>CABMIB010000060.1 GCA_902386135.1 uncultured archaeon | reverse complement strand
ATGCAGTCAGCCGGGTGGCAGAAGAACTGACGGGACTGGAGGAGGTAAAGGAACTGTATGTGACCTCCGATTCTGACGCTGCCATCGTATCCAGGGTATCCGGCGATATGCAGCGCATCCTTTCGATCCAGGACAGGATCAACTTAACAGATGTGAACAACATCCGCGTAATACCTGTAAAAAGCGCATCAAGAAAAGTGACCCTGCCCCTGGCTTCCGCAAGCATCACCATAACCTGCGCCTATTGCGATAAGAAGGTGACAGAGGGCGCTGTCAGGAAAAAGTTCGATGATAAGGATTATTTCTTTTGCTGCAATACGTGCCTGGGGGCATTCGAGGAGAAGTACAGGAAACTGCTCACCAAAGCCGCTAAATAGAGCTGTTCATATCCCGTAAAACGTCGTCGGGAAGTATTTGGAGAACACCCTGATCATAAGCTTATCTATCCCGAAGAGCAGCATGATCCCAACCAGTATAAGCACAAGTCCAGCGAGCTTTTTGAGCATCTCCCCGTTCCTCATGAACCATTTGTACCTGTTCGTGACCTTCCTGCCGTAATAGGCTATGGAGAGCATGGGAAGGCTCATACCGGCGGAATAAACGAACAGCATCCATGCGCCGTAGCTCATATTGCCCACAGAGGCGACATATGCGAGCACTGCGCCAAGTATCGGACCCACGCACGGGATCCAGACTATGCCCAGCGACATGCCGAGGAAAAACCCACCGAAGAGCCCGTGCTCGGTCGTATTTGATGAGGAGCGGTTTAAAAATCCAGCGTTGTTCCTCAGTCCCTGTGTTATGGAGCTTGAAATTTTAATAAACTCTGCATTTATATCGTCATCAAACAGCACAGCGCCCATCCCAATTATGAACAGGATGGATAAACTTCGCAGAATGCCTGCAAAATTCCCGAAGGCAGCGCCAAAACCCGATACAAGTGTGCCCATCACCGTGAAGCTGAGCGTCATGCCAGCTACAATAGCCACGGGTCTGAGCCTGCCTCCTGCCGAGCCTGACATCACAGCCGGGACAAGGGGAAGGCAGCACGGCTTGAGTATAGTTACTAAGCCTGCTATGAAAACAAGGATAATAGAAGGTGCTGTTTGTTCAACGCTCATTTTTAGCCTGCCGTTGCAAGACCAGATGGTCTTACCGGATATAAAAGCATAGCTTTACGTACGATGTAAAGTGATATATAGCTTAGCTCTGGGCAGCTGTTTTTATATTCTTTCCAACAATTTCCCGCCGGGAAGCCTTTGCAGTGACCATAAAGGATGATGAAAAAGAAAATTAACCTCAAATACCGGCGTACTGGTCAGGTAAACTGAAGTCCACGCCCTCAAGCAGTTCGGGGTTAATATCTCCCTTTGGAAGATGTTTTGACTTGCATCTTCTATTCTCCGTGCATTGCCAGTGACATGCTGTACATTTCTCCATAAGATATAATTTCGGCTGGTATCTCATAAACTTTTTTAGGTGCTGTATGACAGTGAGACATCAACATTCGATCCAGAGCAAAATGATTAAGCAGAGACAGGTCAAATTAGAATCATGGGAGAAATTACAATCAATATTCCTTCGGATTTAGAGGTTAGCATAGGGAACCTGGTATCCCAGGGAACCTACGTGAGGAAAGAAGAGGCTGTCATCGCCCTGATAAGGTTAGGTCTTGGCGCGCTGAGGAAAAAGGAAGAAGAAAGGGTACACGTGATACCGGGTGAGCATCCGCAATTTCCTCCGGCCAGGCCGCCGCAGAGATTGCCGGATCACTACGAGTTCGACAGATGATGCTCGCCCGCTCTGACGAGCGGGGTCTCTTTGCTATACGATTGCGCTTACGGTACTTATATTGGCATTTACCTGAAAAATCCCTTCAAAATCTCCAGCACTTCCTCCTCACTGAGGTCATACCACTCCTGATAAGCATCAGCAACAGCGAACATCATCTTATCCCTTACGTTCAGGCAAAAAATTTTATCGACCTGAGGACTCACAAGCTCAAGCGCGCTCGTTGAGGCCGTGGGAACTGCGATTATAACGGCGGAAGGTGAATATTTTCTTATGGAATTTACAGCCGACAGCATGGTGTAGCCTGAAGCCAGCCCGTCGTCTACTGTTATTACGGTTCTATCTTTTAATTGAGGAAAAGGTCTTTTTCCTCTGAACTTTTCCATTCTTCTCGTGAGCTCAAGTCTGACCTTTTGGATAGCCGAATCAATCTCAGCTTCGTTCAATTGAAGCTGCTGTACCAGCCTCCTGTTAATCATCACTTCCCCATCCCAGCTTATAGAACCAAAACCAGCCTCCGGATTGTCTGGAATTGGGATTTTCCTTACGATTATTAAATCCATTGGAATATCCAGTTTTTTTGCTATCGTGATCCCTATCGGGACGCCTCCTGAAGGTATCGCCAGAACGATGGGATTCGCAGTTGGTTGGATATAAGATTTAATTTTCTGTGCGAGCAGCTCCCCTGCATGAAACCTGTCCCTGAAGACATAATTTCTATTTTTCAGCTCTTTATCTTCGATTATTTTTGCCGTTGTATTGTTGATTTAGATCCCCCCTTTCATTTATAGCCGTTCGGATAACATTTGATGACAGTATATAAACCACAGAGAACACAGAGAGCACAGAGAATTGTGGTTTTGCTCTGTATCTGCTCTGTGTCCTCTGTGCTCTCTGCGGTTGATTATCTTATTTTGGCTCATCTTAATAAAGCCGACAGAATTTTTTATATTACTTATATTATGTACTGCGGATGGCTATAATCAAACATATGGGCGCTTATATCTTAAGACCAATCTCTTCCAGTCTGATTTTCTCAACGAGGCGCTCCCTGAGCGCGGTCAGTCCGGAACTGAGCTCCACAGGATACACCGGTGCCCCCTCCAGTTTCTTGTACTTATCAGGCAGCTTTGCCAGATTCCCGGCAACGGTCTCTCTTATCTGCACAAGCGAAGGTCTATTGCAAATAAGCTTCCCGTTTTTAACAACAGGTTCCAGTAGAGGCACGGCATCGTCAACAACTTCATCATCTAACGATATGATATCTTTTACAAATCCACCGTCTTCAACGATGCGCCATACGTGCTTCTTTCCGGGAAGCGTAGCCTTCACGGTCTCCTCTGAAAGTTTCATCTTGGGAACGTGCCTGCCATGCTCCGCAACCTCCGAAAGCTTGTAAATGCCATCAAGCGCCGGGGCAGGTCTTCCTGTGACAAGCTCTGTGCCTACGCCAAATAAGTCGATTCTCGCGCCTTTTCTCATAAGTTCGTCTATTTTCCACTCATTAAGGTCTCCACTTGCCACTATCTTTACGTAATCAAGTCCCGCATCATCAAGTATCCTGCGAACCTGTTTTGACAGCTCGCTTAAATCCCCGCTATCGAGCCTGACACCCTGGAGTTTTTCCCCTCTCTGTTCCAGTTCTTTTCCCACAATGACGGCTTTTTTCGCGCCCTCGATGCTGTTATAGGTATCTATCAGCAGGAAGCATTTTGAAGGGAACGTATCTGCATATGCCCGGAAGGCGTCGATCTCATGTTCAAAGCTGGTAACGAATGAATGCGCCATAGTACCGGAGACAGGGATGCCGAATACTTTTCCAGCAAGTACGTTGGACGTCGAGGCGCATCCGCCTATGTACGTTGCGCGGGTCGCCTCAAGATGCCCGTCCCCCTGCGCCCGGCGCAATCCGAATTCTGCTATCGCCCTGCCGCGCGCCGCATAAACCACACGGACGGCTTTTGTAGCAATAAGGGTTGAAAAATTCATCTTGTTCAGTATGTATGTTTCGACAAGCTGGGCTTCCATTATAGGAGCTGTTACCCTTATGATGGGTTCAAGAGGGAATGCGATACTCCCTTCAGGCATTGCGAGAATATCGCCTGTGAACTTGAAATCCCCGAGGAAGTCCAGGAACTCCTCATCGAAACCCTGGGTTCTCAGGTATTCGATATCGTCATCTTCAAAATGCAGGTTTTCGATATAATCCAGGACATATCTCAGCCCGGCGGTTACAAGATATGAGCCAACTGGTATTTTCCTGACAAAATAATCAAAGGTGGCTTCCGGCTTATGCCCTGATTTCCAGTACGCCTTCATCATGGTAAGCTGGTAAAGGTCTGTTCTAAGTGCTTCTCTCATTTAATTGGTGATGTATGCGGCTGTTTAATTAAAAGTTTCTGAAATGCCTTTGACAGAAATGTTAATAGGACTGAAATACAAGTGTGAATAAATGCGAACGCGCTTTTTTCAGGCGGCTTACCTATGAAGGCTAAACTCAGAGGTCATCATCTTATATGCCTTAATTTCTTCAGGGGAGAAGGGTATTCGGAGGATTTTATTAAAAATATTTATACAGTAGTCGCAAAAGAGGAAGTGGAGATAGTAGAAGGACCCGATGAGGTTTGCGCCCGGTGTCCGTACCTGAAAGATAACAGATGCTCAAGCGGTGAATATACCGACGAAAAGATACTGTTTCAGGATAAAGAAGCTCTGAGACTCCTTGGTTTCAAGCCCGGCAAGGTGGTTGATTGGAAGCTCATCTCCGCCCGGCTGCCCCAGATTTTAGAGAAGTGGAAAGTGCAATTTTGCATGGATTGCGGGTATCGGAAGGTGTGTTTTGGCCAAATGATTTGAAAATTATACGCAATTTATCGGATAACTTTTACCGGTATCCTCCCCTCATGCACCGCCGTTGCCACAAGCGCGCCGCTAACCCCTATTTCTTTCAGCGCATTGATATCTGCCATATCCTTTATTCCCCCGCCGAGCAAAACGCTGTGCGTAGATAATTCAGCCACGCTGCGTAAAAAATCCGTATCAATCCCGGCGCCTGTACCGACTTTGTTCAATTCAAGGATAATAATGTCCCTGATATCGTAGCCATTTAACAGTTTAACAAGCTCATGCGGCTCCATCATTGTATTCCTGTCCTTTGTCAGTACTTCGCCGTTCTTAATATCAATGCTCACATTAATGCCGCCCGGGAACTGTTTAGCCGCCGTTTTTATCAGATCAAGAGACCCCGTTTCAGTACCAAGGATCACCGTGTTCGCGATTTCGGCACATTTTCTTACATCATCCATATTTTCCGCACCTATGTCCACCATGGTCTTTGCCTTTGCAGATATCCTTTTGATCAACTCAAAATTATCTCCGAAACGCTGTAACCGGTCGAGGTCAGCAATATAAACCTCCGCAGGTTTAAGCGCGGATACTATTTCCAGGGGGTTTGATGAACTGCATACCTTACTCTGTACGGGCTGATACTTCGCTCTCTCCCCCCTGATAGCGTGGACTCCATTACCTTTAAGTATGTCCAGTACAAAAATAATTCGAAACATAAATGTATAAGGGGGGTTATTTGGTTTAATAGTTATGAAATTACTTGTAAGTCCTATAAATGTAGAAGAGGCAAAAATCTGCAAACTTGGCGGTGCGGATATTATTGATGTGAAGAACCCGAAAGAGGGCTCACTCGGCGCGAACTTCCCCTGGATGATAAGCGCGGTGAAAAAAGCAGCCGGCTCCGTGTCCGTGAGCGCTACAATCGGGGATTTCAACTATAAACCCGGAACAGCCTCCCTGGCTGCGCTGGGGGCGGCTGTGGCGGGGGCGGAATACATCAAGGTAGGGTTGTACGACATCCAGACAGGGGAGCAGGCTATGGATATGCTGTCAGGCATCGTGCGTTCGGTAAAAGACTTCGATAAGACTAAAAAAGTAGTGGCTGCAGGTTATTCCGATTACCGCCGTATCAATTCGATCTCGCCTTTCAAGCTTCCTTCGGTCGGTGAGGAGGCTGGTGTGGACATTGTAATGATGGACACAGGCATCAAAGACGGGCGCTCGACATTTGAGTTCCTTACAGAGCAGGAACTCACAGAGTTCGTAACGAGTGCGCAGGACAGAGGGCTTCAAACAGCCATCGCAGGAACGATAAAATTTGAGGACATTGCATCGTTAAAACGCATATCGCCGGATATTATTGGCGTCAGGGGCTGTGTCTGCGGCGGCGACCGCAACTCGACCATTAAAGAGGAGCTTGTAAAGCGGTTAAAGAGCGAGATCGGAGATGCATAGGTTTGCCCGCCAGTGAGGAAGTCTTATAGGCAAAAAACGCTATCAAGCCCTGTACCCTTCAAGTACGGGGTTATGGTAAATTGTAGTTACGTTTATTACCTGACTTTTTCTTTAAATGAATTTTTTCTATATTCTTCTTCACAATCTCAGCATTTCTCACATCTTTTAATTCTTCATCTATTTCCAGCGCCTTCTGGTAGTATTCTAGCGCCTGCTCAGGCTTTCCCAAATCTCTGTACACGCTTCCGATATTGTTAAGCCTGGCTGCCTTTCCCCGTATGTCCTTTAGTTCTTCATCTATTTCCAGACCCATCTGGTAGTATTCCAGCGCCTGCTCGTGTTAGAGCGGAAGAGGGTAGTGTAGGGAAAGATTGTAGATCACGGTGGACGCGGGATCTTTAAAATAAATTGCTGGAGGTGT
>CABMIB010000059.1 GCA_902386135.1 uncultured archaeon | reverse complement strand
TAGCTATCTCGCAGTATTGAAAAATACACGGAAAGGAAGTAGCAAAATCATGAATACATGTAACGGTACCCAAAATTCGATGCGTGTACAGTAAATCAGGGAAAATTACAAGTTAATCGAAATACTCAATAGTAATATGCAGGTGGTATGAATGAAGAGCGAATATAAATCCCGCCTAGCAATCGGGCTTGTGCTGCTGCTCCTTGGAATAGCAGCAGAGAATCTCTTAAGAGGCGCTCATAGTCCATTTACAACAGCAATGATTGTTGTAGGTCTGGTTCTTATAATAGGCAGCGTGCTACGGCATCTGAAATTCCGAGAGGAAGCGGACAGGGATGAGCGAACAACGAGAATTGGCGCTTTTGCGCTAGCTTATTCATGGCTGGTTACATTCATCTTCATGTCTTTACTTCTTATGCTGGATTATTATCTGGTTAAGTTGACCGCTTTTCAGGCTCTTTTTTCATCAATGGCTGTGGCAATTCTGGTTGCGGGGTTCTTCCAGTGGCACTTTAGAAGAAAAGGTGGTGTGGAATGAAACTTGAGCACAAAGTCGAGTTGATCATCGGACTGGCATTTTTAGTGGCTGGGATTTTCTTGAATCAGTCGGCGGCAGTCGGTTTGGGTATTGCTGCTACACTATCAGGTATCTACCGCTATATCAAATATACAGACCTTCCTGAACATGACGAACGAACAAAAAAGTTATCCGGCGTTGCTTTTGGATATACGTTATTGATTGTTTTATTTTCCGTAATTATACTTATGTTGATAGATAAATTTAAAATTCTGGATTTGACCGTACCTCTGGTTCTTTCGATAATGGGTGCGGCTGTGCTTGCCATCCCGTTTGTGCTTCTTCAGTACTTTGAAAGAAAAGGTGATGCGGAATGAAATTCCGGAGAGATAAGGATATTTTACGCTTCCTCGGAATGGGTTTGGGAATGATATTCTTAGGTGTGATTATATTTCTTTTTATCCAGCCAATATTTTTTATCGGGGCAGGTCTTATTCTCGGGGGATTGGCTCTGTTAGTTTCAGGACTTTATACGGGATCAAAACCAAGAACAGATGTCATGATAGATGAACGGGTTTTGAGAATAAATGAAAAAGCCGGATACCATACATACTGGATGATCATGGGAATAGCAGGTTTCCTGTGGGTTCTGGATATTTATTTGAAATTAAATATGAACTTAAGCGATGGGTTGGCTCTGATTACATTCATTGGGGTTTATGCTTTTCTCATACTCCGTTATTACTTCGGGAAAAAAGGTGATGCTGAATGAAATTTAGAAAAGACAAGGATATCATAAAATTTATTGGAATCAGTCTGGGCGCAATTCTGGCTGGAATTATCGTTTTTTTATATATCAAACCATTTAGCACTATCGGATTTCTTTTAATTATGGGCGGACTGATAGGATTAGCAGCCGGTCTCATCGCGGCGACTAAATCTAAAGAAGATTTAATAGAAGACGAGCGGTCTGTAAAAGTCCGTGAAAAAGCCGGATATTCTGCGTTTATTGCAACCCTGCTGATTGCATCAATGATCTCGCTCCTCAGATTGCTGAAAATCTCCCCGTCATTAACCCCGTCGAGAGATGTAGCTGAAGTGGTCCAAGATATATGGATTACCGGACTTTGGATATTCATTGTGTTCAGGTGGTACTACAACAAAAAAGGTGATATCGAATGAAGCTTAAGGATAATAAAAAAATGCTATTGATGAGTAAGATTAACCTGGCACTGAGCTTATTTTTGCTCGCATTTGCATCTTTTTGGGTCCTTCAAAATATTTATGAAGGAAAACCGTATTATGAGCAATTACCTTTCGTTCTCCTCGGCTTGACTCTATTGATAACCGCATATATGAATATCAAAAGGTTTAAAGCAGAATCAGAAGGTAAAACAATAGCGGATGAACGATCCAGGCGGGTCGGCGAGAAATCTGGATTATTTGCATATTTACTGCTTCTTGGAAGCCTCATGGTTTCTGGCCTGGCTAATAGCATCCTTAATTTAAGGCTGGAATATACAAGCACGGTATATGTGATTTTGGTTGCCTCCCTGTTTTCGTGGATAATTATTGGGCATTATCTTGACAAAAAAGGTGACGCATAATGAAAACAA
This sequence comes from uncultured archaeon, assembly GCA_902386135.1. Lineage (GTDB taxonomy): Archaea > Halobacteriota > Methanosarcinia > Methanosarcinales > Methanoperedenaceae > Methanoperedens. Next base: position 17,730 of record CABMIB010000059.1, on the reverse strand, counting down.
AAGATGTATTATATCGCAATTTTCTTACAGGCATATTTTTTGTCCTGTGGGGTGTGCTCTGGCTTGCGCTGTATTATGAGAACACTTTTGGTAAAGCTCTCAGCGGGTTTTTCATAGCTCTTGGGATTTTTATCTCGATTAAAAGCTACCGTAAGTGGAAGAGATGGAAGGATTCAGAGGTTCATGCAGACGAGGTTCTTACCGACGAGCGCTCGGAGTTAAACCTGCTCAGGGCATCAAGGGCAGGTTTCATGTTCCTTTACGTATCGATAGCTATCTTGTTCACATTATTAGGTTTAAGGCTGATAAACGAAATAATATTCACGGCATTGATGGGTCCGGTTTTTGCAGTCGCCTCTGTATTATATGTCCTGTCATTTTACAGGTACGAGAAGGGGGTTAATGAGAACGAGAATTAAAGAGCTCAGGGCAAGATATGATTTAACCCAGGAAGAACTTGCTAAAAAGGTGGGTGTAAGAAGAGAAACAATCGTTTTTTTAGAAAAAGGAAAATATAATCCCTCGTTAAAGCTTGCATACGATATATCTAAGGTATTGAACTCTAAAATAGAGGAAGTCTTCATTTTTGAGGATTAAATCTGGTATGGTGAACTGGTAGTAGATCTGGAGGAATGTAATGAACTTTGTTGAAAAATTTGTTGAGACAATAAAAAACCCGAAAAACGCCATGAAAAGCATAGCAGAGCAGCCTATGATCGAGGAGGCGGTAGCAATCGTGGGAATATATGCTATCCTGAGCGCACTTGTCGGGTACGTGCAATCTTATAAAGTGACCTATATTTACGAGGGATTTGAGAACATGCCGTCTTCATTGCCGTCGATGATGGCGATATTCGCAGTTGTTGGCGGACTGGTAGGGGCGTTCATAGTATGGCTGGTCGGGGCAGGGATAATCCATTTGATCTCGATGGCGCTGGGCGGAGAAGGCAAGTTATATCCACAGATGATGACGGTTGTAGGTTACAGCATGGTTCCCATGATCTTTGCAGGTATTATTTCGCTTGTAATGCTTTTTATGTTAGAGCCCATGACAATAACAATCTCCCGAACAAACCCGATGGCGGTAAAAGAACTCTATAATAACCCCTATATCCTTGCCTCAAGTATTATTGGTTTAATCATGCAGATATGGTTTTCAATAATCCTCTTCTTCGGGATACAGAGCGCCCACAAGCTTACGCCTGCTAAATCGGCAATCGCAGCGGGGATACCGTTGGCGGTTATCGTAATATCCTTTATATTTAGCATCTGGATCCGCAGTATCTCATGAGAACCATACTGGCTATGGAAGAGGTTTCAAAATCATACACACTCGGCAAGCTCAATGTACCAGTACTGCACAACATCAACCTTGCGATCAACGAAGGCGAGTTCGCAGCAATCATGGGTCCCTCGGGCAGCGGAAAGAGCACGCTGATGAACCTGATAGGATGCCTCGACAGACCGACTGCCGGGAAAATCATGATCGGGGACATGGATACCTCTATCCTCCCCGATATGGAACTTTCGCGCATCAGGGGAAAGAAGATAGGCTTTGTTTTTCAGACCTTTAACCTGATATCCCGCCTGACAGCGCTTAAAAATGTAGAACTCCCGATGGTGTATCAGGACATTTCAGGGGCGCAAAGAGTAAAGAGAGCTTCGGAGCTGCTTGGAATGCTCGGCCTGGGAGACAGGATGAACCACAAACCCGCCGAGCTTTCAGGCGGTCAGCGCCAGAGGGTAGCGATAGCGCGGGCGCTTGCAAATGAGCCTGAGATACTGCTTGCTGATGAGCCGACAGGCAACCTTGATTCAAAAACAGGACAGGAAATTATGCAAATATTTAATAACTTGCATAATGAAGGAAGGACTATTCTCATGGTCACACACGACCAGGCACTGGCGCAGAATTGCGATAGGATCATAAGGTTGAAGGACGGGAGGATCGAAGATGGGAAATACGGTTGAAGTTTCGAATGTATCGAAATCATTTAACGGACAGTTCGTTGTTAGGGACATATCCTTTGACATAGCAAAAGGAGAGGTATTCGGCCTTATCGGGCCTAACGGGGCAGGAAAAACAACGATTATCCGCATGCTTCTTGATATCCTGAGACCGGATTCGGGCGGATTAAGTATTCTAGGAAGCGGGCTTACAGATGATATAAAAGACAGGATTGGCTATCTTCCCGAAGAACGCGGGCTTTACCAGAGGCTGACGGTCATGGACACGCTCGCGTATCTTGGTGCCCTGAAGAACAAACAGAGTAAAAGAAGGACGCTTGAGCTCCTCGAAACAATGGGCATGCTTTCGCATAAAGATAAGAAAATCTCAGAGCTTAGCAAGGGCATGGCGCAAAAGATACAGCTCATCGCAGCGATAAGCCACGACCCCGAATTCATAATCCTTGATGAGCCTTTTTCAGGGCTTGACCCTGTGAACATGAAGCTTGTGAATGACCTGATTCTTGAACTCGGAAAGAGAGGGAAGACCATACTTATCAGCACGCATATGATGGACCAGGTGGAGCGCATGTGCGACAGGATATTCATGATACATAAGGGGAACGGTGTATTATACGGCAGCGTCGGCGAGATAAAATCAAGGTTCGGGAAAAATACTATTCTTCTTGAGTTCGACGGGGAATTGAAAGACATAAAAGGTGTGAAGAAAATCAATCACTCGGGCAACTATGCCGAGTTGCTGCTTGAATCCGGCGCAGATACCCAGGACGTATTGAAAACCATAGCAAGCAAGGTGAGGGTCAGCAAATTCGAGCTATCTGCGCCTTCCCTGAATGAGATATTCATACAGGTGGTGGAGGAAGCATGACGAAGTGGACTACTATAGCAAAGCATGAATATACGTATAACGTGCGCAGAAAAGAATTCATATTCCTAACTTTAGGGATGCCGCTGTTTATTATGGTTGCAATGGGTCTTCCGGTCCTTTTAGCAGGCAGCAGCATAAGTCACGCAGAATACAGGATAGGATACGTGGACAAAACCGGTTTATTTGAGCCGGGGAATTTCACGAAATATACCGATGAAGAGCTTGCGAAGAAAAATCTTCTTGATAATAAGATAACTCACTTCTTTGTGATCCCTGCCAATTACACGGCTACAGGGAAAATCACTATTTTTGCAGGAAAAAAAGATCTGATGGGAAGGACGGTCGAGTCGCAAATAAGGAACTTCCTGATAGACAACCTGCTAAAAAGAGAGAACAAAGATGTCGTGGAAAGGGTAAAAACTCCAATAAACAGTGAATATGTCACGCTGAATGAAAAGGGAGAAACGAGTGACGGAGGATTATCCGACTTTATCGTTTCCGTAGCGTTCGCGGTTTTTTTCATGCTTTCCATTTTCACCTCATCGAATTTCCTCCTCCAGGGAGTTGTTGAAGAAAAAGAGAACAGGGTAATGGAAATCCTGCTATCATCCGTTTCATATCGCGAGCTGCTTATAGGCAAGATATTCGGGCTCGGGGCAGTAGGGCTTACCCAGATACTTGCGTGGCTTGTGATCGGGCTGGGAATCCTGACCTCAAATCCTGTGGTTTTTGCAATGTTGCTTGACAGGATGCATGTATCTATCCCGCTATTGTTGTTTGCATTCAGCTATTTTATGCTGGGTTACATCGTATTTGCAAGCATAATGGCGGGATTGGGAGCAGTAGCAACGACATCCAGGGAAGGGCAACAGATGGCAGGGATATTTTCACTAATAGGGGTGATACCAATGATGTTTTTACAATTCATACTCACCAATCCGGGCGCACCCCTGACAAAAATACTCAGCTATTTCCCGCTGACCTCGCCAATTACGATGATCATGCGCCTTTCCACGGCAGAAGTGCAATACTATGAGGTAGTGCTCAGCACTATGATACTAGCTGTTTCGGCTATTGTCATCATAGAATTATCTGTTAAAGTATTCAGGGCAAGCCTCCTGATGTACGGGAAAAAACCAACACTCAAAGAGGTGATAAGGTATTTATCTGAAAGCTAAACTGATGATTGCGCTCGTCATTTTCCTTTCTTTTGCGGACGCGGCAGGAGCGACAGTTGCTGATAACTCTTTGCAGATCAGCCTTATAAAATACGACCCTTATCCTGTAAGCCCAGATTCGGATTTCAACATATGGGTGCAGGTGAAAAATGTTGGTGACAGCGACGTAAGCGGGGCATACATAGAGTTTGTGCCGAAATACCCCTTCTCTGTTAAAAATGAAAGCGCTGTAAAATATCCGGGAACAATAAGAAAAAATGATGAGGCAGTCTATAAATTCACAGTGCATGTTGATAAGAACGCCTACGTCGGTACGAATACTATCGAAATAGGCTACAGGGTGGATGGCAGTTTCACAAAAAAAGAGTTTGATATCGAAGTTGGAAGTGACGTAGTAGATGCAAAAGGAACTGTAAGGCTTGAGAAATTTACGCTCCAACCGGAGGTACTCATGGCTGGCGATACTGCAACTGTCACTATCACGCTGAAGAACAGCGCATCCGAGTACACCATCAAAATGGACGGCAAGGATTACAGCATGAATTCACAGATACAATCGGCAGAGCTTCTTGGAAATGGGTTCGTGGACGTGACAAGCGAACCCTACTACAATGCGGGTATCGTGGGTCCGGGGGATTCTATTGACCTTTCATATATAGTCAGGGTCAGGAACAATACGCCTGATGGCACATATTTCCTCGATTTTGATCTTAAAGGGAGCGCAAGGCTCTACAGCCTGAACCTGAAGATACCGATAAGAGTGGAATCCTCGTCCATACAAACAGCCCTTTCGGAGGCACCGGAATTGAACCCCGGCAAGATCATACTCAATGTGGCGAACAACAGACCGAACACAGTCCAGGCGGCTTCAGTCATTCCGGTGGGTAACGCCACTTTCGAGCCTGCCGAGTATTTTATCGGCACAATGGAACCAGATGAACTTTTTACTGTTAAATTCGATATGAAGCCAGGCAGTCCGCAGGACGATATAAAGTTCAGGCTCAGGTTCAAGAACGGGAATAACTGGCATGAATCCGAGCCGCTGACCGTCCGGCTTAACGGCTCAACGACCATGCAAACCCAGGGTGCCGGCAGCCCGTCTCCCCTGCCTGTAATAGCCATCCTTGCGGCTGTACTCATCATAATTGCCGGGTTCTTCGTATACATGAGGCGCAGGAGAGCGAAATCGGGATGAGGCTGGTTGATGCCTTTGAGCAGGTCTCACTCAGCTTCAGCAGCAATAAATTCAAGACCCTGATGTCAAGCCTCGGGATAATAATTGGCGTTATCGCCATCGTTGTCATGCTCTCCGTGGGCGAGGGGCTTCAGGAAGGCGTGGGCAAGGCGTTCGGGGGAATGAGCCTGGATGTGATCACGGTATTTCCCGGCGGCTCCAATTTTGAAGCCGGGAAATTCGTTTACCAGAAACCTGCTGAATTCGATGAAAAGGATGTACATGCACTTGAGAATACTGTTGGCGTTAAAACCGTTTCCCCAAGAACGGGCAGCGGCATGTCTGCCATGTTCAGGGATGAAGAGCGCTCTGTATCGATAACCGCAGTTACGGCGACGAAAGAGCCGGAGCTGTCTGATTCAATAGATAAGGGGCGTTTTCTCATGGAGTCCGACAGAAGTTCAATAGTGATAGGCAGCGATATCGCCAATAAGATGTTCAAAATGCCCCTGAACCCGGGCATGCGTATAAGCATAAAAAACAAAAATAACGACATGGGCAAAGAGTTCACCATCGTAGGCATCCTCAAAGAAAAAGAGATGACTTCGGCTTTCGGGGGAAATTCGAACATGGAGATTTTCACCACGCACCAGGCATTGAAAGACCTGCTTGATGTAAGGAATTATTCGTATTCCCAGATACTTGTGATCGTAGAAGACCAGAACCAGATAGAGACGACTTCGCAAAAAGTGGATGATTCCCTGCGAAGGCTGCATAAAGACGAAGCATATACTGTCTTTATGATGAAGTCGATCCTCGAAGGAATCGGTCAGGTGCTGACCATGGTAAAATACGCCCTCGGCGGCATAGGTGCAATAGCTCTCATAGTGGGAGGCATCGGCATAGTCAATGTAATGATGCTTACAGTGACCGAGCGGGTAAAGGAAATCGGGGTGATGAAGGCGGTAGGCGCGACAAAGGAAAATATCCAGATGATCTTTATGCTTGAGTCGGGACTTCTCGGGCTGGTAAGCGGTCTGATAGGTATTACCACAGGAGCGGGGATATCGATCCTGATATCAACGCTCGGCTCAATCCCGATAGCGGTCACATGGACTTCGCTGGCGATCGGGCTGCTTTTCGGGGTGATCACGACTACGGTGGCAGGGGTTTATCCTGCTAATAAGGCTGCGAGGCTTGACCCGGTGGAGGCGCTGCGGGCGGAGTGAGTGGGATTTTTTCAGGTTTTCTTGAGAAACTTTAGTCGCATAAACCCCTGAATTAAAGATACTGAGCTTGTTACTGTTTTTCGGCCTAGGAAGCTTTTCCGCCATTTTGATACTGTTAACTCATTCTTTGATTAAGATAACTATATAGCTTCCCGAAATGATTACATCATAAGAGGTAGAAAATGATTTTAAAAGAAGATTGTACTGATTTCAGGTATTCAAAGAATGATATTACTGAACTTGGAAATAGGCAAGGAAGTTCTATGAATATTCCCTATTGTAAAATAAAAAAAATGTCTTTATGCGGATGTTCTGAAACTTGCTCGTATTATAAAAAAAGTTTACTGACATGATAAACTATTCAGTTTATGATTTTTATAATTAATTTCCAATTCTATTAACTCTCCCCATCCATTCTCTTGGTTTATCTACTGCTTTGTTTATATCCTGTTTGAATAATCCTACACCTTAATTTCTAAAAAAGATTCTGCTTTCATAAATCTCTTTCACAGAAATAATAGTTGAAAATCATGAATGAAAGCGAAATCTTACCCGATATAATAAAGAAGCGCCACAACGTCAGATACAGTTTTAATCTCACCAGGCGAATGGAAGTGAATAATGAAACAACTTCGCACTGAGCTCGAAATAAACGCCCCTGCTGAGCGTGTATGGCAGTTGCTCACTGATTTTGCCAGTTATCCTCAGTGGAACCCGTTCATACGCAGAGCCAGTGGCGAACCCAGGAAAGGTGCACAGCTTCAAGTGTATCTCCAGCCTTCAGGTGCAAAAGGCATGACTTTTCAGCCGAAGGTACTCAAAGCAGAACCAGCTCGTGAACTGCGCTGGCTGGGACACTTCCTGATACCCGGTCTGTTCGACGGCGAGCACATTTTCACAATCGAGCCGCTTGAAGCCGGACATGTGCGATTTGTACAGCGTGAAATTTTTACAGGCATTCTCGTTTCCCTGTTTTCGCGCTGGCTGAGCAAGGATACGCGGCGGGGCTTTGAAGAAATGAATCAGGCTCTCAAATCGCGGGCGGAACATCAGTAATTTAGCCACAAAGACGCAGAGGCACAGAGATACAAATAAAGGAATATTTCAGGTTTCTGCGCCGCATTTTAATATAAAGTTTCAATATAAAAACGCCTCTGTGTCTCTCTGTGCCTCAGTGGCAAAAAATTCAATATATTTTTCTTCCCCCATCAAGAAATCATGGCGCGCATCAAAGAGGAAAAATAGCTGGTATATTTCATTTTTGGACGCATGCAGGTAATTTTTATTTTAATTTTTCATACAATGGCGAGCACATTTTCACCATCGAGCCATTTTACTATTCAATATATAAACAATCATGTCCATTTTCGCCTATATGGTTTATGAAATATGCGAATACTGCGGAAATAAGTTCGATAAACGAGGAATCGGCAAGCATCGTGTATCATGCCGCAAGCGGAAAGAAAAAGAGCTGGAAGCGGCAGAGAAGCACAAAGGGAGAGCTGCCCAGGACGCGCAGATTCGGGATCTTTTAGAAAAGGCAAAAAAGCTGGAGCACATGATCGATGATTTAGCCTCTCAGATTGTTGAATTGATCAAAGAGGCTGAATGATACAGGAAGGCTATGAAGGAGCCCTTGTTTACTGCCGATGCTTAAAAAACCCTAAAACTAAAATTGAATAACAGAAACAGGCATCGTTCTATTAATTATCGGGGTAGCAGAGATGTATTTTTTATTTTTTGGAAAGTTGATAAACAGTAAATAGCATACATTAATACTCCCAGGTTTATTGCTGAAGTAATAAACACGTACAGGTCTCCATATGGGATAGACTGACCAATATGTGAGAAATGTAAAACATAGTAAAGATTAAACAGGAATGTGAAAGTCATGATCCAGTATATAAAAACCAGACGCCTGTCCATGTACATCATAACAGCAAGTGGTGCGAACATTGGGAAAACATACCTTTCATGAACGCGGGTAAATAGCATGAAAAACCCAAAAAACATGACTGCGGAAGCAAAATATATTATCCTTGTATCTGTGGTTTTAACAGTTACATGTAAAACATATATGAACAATATTCCAAACAGGATGTAAGACCATAACCTGTAGCTTAAAAATAAGAAAGGTACATCATCCGGTTTCCAGAAACCCGAAAAAGCCCAGAGATTAAAGGCATTCAAAGATGTATAGGAATACTCATTATAGCCAGCGGTATATGGTCTTATTATTTTAACAAGAACATCGGTGATTTTCAGGCTTCTTAAATAGAATGGCAGTGCCAGGGTTACAAACACTCCCGAAGATATCATAGAGATTTTTGCCAGTTTTGAGATCCAGGTTTTTAGTGGCAAAATTTTTACTCTTAATGTTTTAATCGTTAAAATTATAAACAGAGGTAAAATCAGGAGACTCAGGGGTTTGGTTAAGATTGCTACTGCCATGGAAATGCCAGCCAGCTCCAGTTTTCCTGAGACCATAAAAAAGAGAGTGAGAAGAATAAATATAGTATTTATTGAATCTACCTGACCCCATATCGCAGAGTTATATATAACGGCGGGATTAAATAAATACGATAACATAATCAGAAGGGCTGTTCTGAATTCAGCATATTTTTTTACAATCATAAATATTAAGAAAGAGGTAATAATGTCAATTAGATTAGCAGGGCTTTTTATCAGTATTGTAAACACGGTGGTATTGATATCAAAAGAAGATGAGAAGAAATTATAAATGAAACCTACAAACCAGAGAATGTATATGTAAAAAGGTGGATAGTCAGACCACACGCTGGAATAAAAATCCTGGAATTCGTTATAATAAGCTGCACGGCTCCATATTTTAAAATACCATATATCAGAGCTATATCCCTCAAATTGGGAAAGATATATCCTGATAATAAGAGAAACCAATATTAGCGAAATCCACATGTAAATTTTTGATTTTCTATTTATCATTTTCCCCACCCACAATCCACTCATTGCTTTCCGTAATTGAGCCTATTCGGAGGATATCATAACTTTTACAACGGGCAAATATACCACCTGCCACACGTCTAACCCAGATATGCTGTAATATGATATAAGTATGTTATTTTACCGGATATATTTGCAGTAGTTTGCGAAAACAATTATGGTAATTAGCCGCAAAATTCAGATTGAGCATGCATTATCAGTAGCAGCATATAGCGAACTCACCGCAAAGAACGCAAAGTTCGCAAAGATTTTTGCTGCCAGGCTTTGCGTTCTTTGCGAACTTTGCGGTGTTCAACAAGATCGATATATGGAATACTTTAGAAGGCCACCGGATTTTTGCAATAATCCAATAAAATGCTTAATTCTATACACAGCAGGCACCCCATGCCAAAAGTTATTATTTTATAGAACCAAATAACTATTGGTATCTAACAGATATTTCTTATTACACGGGTTCAAAATCATCAGGTTAAAGTTAACTGGAGGAACCAATATGGTGAAAATTGAAGGGAAATGCAGGGAAGTTATAGATAAAACAGAATGGGTTGCCATTGCGACCTGTGGTGACAGCGGTCCGCATGTTGTGGCGACATGGGGAGATTACGTAAGGGCGTTAGGCATTAAAGATAGCGGGATAATCATCATTCCCGCCGGGCATTATAATACAACCGAGGAGAATCTAAAAAAGAATGACCGTGTGGAGTTGCTGATCGCTTCAAAACAAGTCCAGGGGAACTATGGTCCCGGGCAGGGATGCAGCATCTCCAGAAAAGGTGAGATTCAAACTTCAGGAAAATTCGCTGATATGGCAAAATCGAAATTTTCCTGGGCAAGAGGGGCACTGGTTATTACGGTGGAAAAAGTTAGTACACAACTGTAAATATAACATCAGACTCGGAAAATAAACTCAGGAACCGTCGGAAAATCAGAAATGAGTTAATAAGCGTAAAGTTTGGAGATTTTATTTTACTTTGTGCCTGTGGACATGCCCTTCCCGGAATATCGCCTATTCTTGAGGGAAAAATCAGGTATAGAAAAGTGCTCCGATCGGGATTTGAACCCGAGTCTCTGGCTGTCTTTATTTCAGCGCATTTGCGCGCTTAAAACTTGAAAGGCCAGAATGATTGGCCTGCTACACTATCGGAGCGTAGAAGGCTTAATATTACACCTCTATATTTAATGGTTTGGTTTTGCAGGAACCCATCCATTAATTCCAACTTCTCAAACTACATGTTGCGTTCAAGGGTTAAAATTCAGCCAAAGGACCGGATTAACAGGATTGATAGGATAGATTTTGTACGGTTTATCCTGTTAATCCCGTTATCACGTCAATTATTGGATGGGCTCTTGTCATATCAAGGTCTGCGTCGCGCTGCCCCCTCTTACTTGCATTAAGTACGGTGAACCCTATAACCTTCCTTTTATTCTTCCACCATCGCCCTCGCATCCACCGCCAGCGCCCCTTTCTCGCTCACGATAAGCGGGTTGATATCAAGCTCGATGATATTCTCTTTCTCCGCTATCCCGGAAACGGCCATCAGCACATCGGCGATAGCATCTATATCCGCAGGCTTCCTCCCCCGGACCCCTTTGAGTATGGAATATCCTTTAATCTCGGAAATCATCATGAGCACATCTCTTTTCTCAATCGGCACTACCCGGAATGATACATCCCTGTAAACCTCAACGAAAATCCCGCCCAGCCCGAACATGAGTGCATATCCGAACTGCGGGTCTTTCTTCAGTCCCACGATGACCTCATGACCTGGCGGCGCCATCTGCTGTACCAGGACGCCTTCGATACTCGCATCTGGAGCCGCTTTTTTCACCTGTGATATGAGCTCATCGTAAGTTGTCCTTACAAACTCCCGCCTCACATTCAGAACCACGCCGCCCACATCGCTTTTATGCGGTATATCGGGCGAGGATATTTTCATAGCCACCGGTGCTCCAATATATAATGCGATTGCAGAAGCCTCGTCTGCGCTGGATGCGAGCTGTTCTTTTGTAACAGGGACTCCATATTTTGCAAGGAGCTTTTTCGCCTCATGCTCGGTAAGTATTTTCATGCTCTTCCCTCCCGGCTTTCCCCGGCTTTCACTGTCCCAAGGAACTCTTTGTGCCTGATAAGCGCAGCCAGCGCCTTAACCGCCCTCTCAGGGACAGGATAATTGGGTATGCAGCCGCTTTTCAGTATCTCCACACCTTCCTCCTTGCCCGCCCCGCCCATCCAGCATGAGATTATCGGCTTTTTGCTCTTCTCCTGCTTGCTTTTCTTTATCATCTCCACAACGGCTTCAGCCGGCGGTATCGCGTTCGACAAAAGAGTATGCACATAAATAACAATAATGGCGTCCACATTCGGGTCTTTGAGAAGCGCCTCTATAGAATCTTTATAAATCTTATACGAAACAGTCCCTGCCGTATCTATCGGATTTGATGTGGATGCGAACTCGGGGACGACTTTTTTGATCTGTTCCCGTGTCTCCTTTGTCAAGTCAACAATGTTGATGCCCTGCCGCTCGCATTCATCAGCAGCCACAATGGATGCGCCGCCGCCATTTGAGAAAATCGCAACGTTATTCCCTTCCGGCAGCGGCTGGCATGAGAACGCAAGCGCCGCATCGAAAAGGTCATCGATATTATCGACCCGCAATACTCCGGCCTGCTTGAATGCAGCCGAATACACCTCATCTGAGCCCGCGATGGAGCCTGTATGCGAAAATACCGCCTTTGCACCTCTTTTTGACCTTCCTGTCTTGATAGCCACTATAGGTTTCCTGATGCGGCGGACAGCTTCTATGAACTGCCGTCCGCGTGTGATCCCTTCAATGTACATGGCTATAACGCCTGTTGATGGGTCACTATCCAGGTACTCAATGATATCGATGTCGTCAACATCAGCCTTGTTTCCCGAACTTATCACCTTGCAAAGCCCTATCTCCGTATCTATTGTCCACTCCGCAAGAGCAAGACCGAGGGAGCCGCTCTGCGTGATAAACGAGATAGAACCGGGGACCGGGAGCTGCCCTATGATACTTGCATTAAGCCTTGCAGGTTCATTTACAATGCCAAGTGTATTCGGCCCGATCATGCGCATTCCATACTTCCTTACTATGGACACAAGCTGTTTTTCAAGTTCTGCCCCTGCATTTCCAGTCTCGCTGAACCCCGCGCTTATAACGATCAACCCTTTTACGCCTTTTTCCCCGCACTCCTGCGCCACAGAAAGCACAAGCTGCGCGGGCACGATGATCATCGCCATCTCCACGTCACCGGGAATATCGAGCACAGAAGGATATGAGCTAAGTCCCTGGACAACCGCCTCTTTGGGATTGACCGGATAAACGGCGCCCCTGAAACTGTTCAAAATGTTCTTCAATATTCGCCCTCCCCATTTAGACTCATCGTTGGACGCGCCTATTACGGCTATCGAGGCAGGCTCGAATATCGAAGAGAGCATTACATCCATTCCCTGTATTTCATGGCACGCAGCACCCTTTGCTTTGCGATTCTGACCGCTGATTCCCTTGGGTATGTTTTTTCGTTTTTGACAACATCCAGTATCTCTTTTGTGTTCCTTGTAATGGTGCTTTTGATCCTGTCAAATGCCTGCGTCTCAGTCCCGCCGTGATACTCAACCGACGCTGTGATAACCCCGCCTGCATTAGCCACAAAATCCGGGATAACCAAAATTCCCCGCTCGTGCAGCATCCTTTCTGCCGTTTCGCTGATCGGTATATTTGCGCCTTCGATTATTAATTTCGCATCTATCACATCAGCATTAGCATCCGTTACTACATCAGGTCGTGCGGCAGGGACGAAAATATCGGTTTTTATCATAAGCAGGTCGGTCGTTTTCAGGACCTGGCCATCTTTATAATTTATCACCGAGCCGGTGGTATCCTTGATCCTTATCAATTCATCTACGTTCAGGCCTGCAGGATTGTATATAGTACCTTTTGAATCACTTGTAGCGATCAGCTTAACTCCCCTCTCTGCAAGGAACCGTGCAGTAGGTTTCCCTACGTTCCCGAATCCTTCAATCGTCAGGCGTGCACCGTTCAGGTCTAAGGGGACATACTCCTTTGCCATGTCCGCACATATCGCCACTCCATATGCAGTAGCCCCGATCTCATCAAGCGGGATTCCCCCAAGCTCAAGCGGCAGCCCTACGGCGCGTGAAGTCTCATCATAGATATATGCCATATCGCTTTCATCAGTACCCATATCAGGTCCGGGTATGTACTCTTCCAGGCTTTTTATCGCCCTGGCAAAAGTCCTGATAACATGCTCCTTGTTAACTGTTTTCGGGTCTGCTATGATCCCGGATTTACCTCCGCCGTGAGGAAGACCTGCCATTACATTTTTGTACGTCATAGCGCGTGCAAGCCTCCTGACCTCGGTGGCGGTCACGTCCGGCGCCATCCTCACCCCGCCGATAGCAGGTCCGGCAGCTACGTTATCAACAACGACGATAGCTTTCATCTGCGTTCTTGGCTCGTACAAAAAAACAACCCTCTCAGGACCGATTTCATCAGTCAGCTTGAATACATTTTCTGTGATATCCATGATATTTACTCTCCCTTTAATGCATAATTTTGTTTGAATAGTAAATAAAGCTGTTCATGTTATCCAGAAGGGCGTCTTTTTCAGATGTCCTGTTTGTCATACTTTCCGTCTGATGTTTATAGGCGCGGACTTCAGTAGCTAACACTTTTTTGTTATTTTAGCCTTTGCGTATCGATTTTAATTTATCATCGAACATTCATCTATATCGTCTTCAGATGACGGTTACTACTGAAATATGGGAAAAAATGTTAGCTACTGAGGTCTATATACAATATATCTGCAAGACATACAAAGCATAAAGGAAATATCTCTTCAATTGCTTCTTACAAAGGAGGTAAAAAAACCTACAAAAGGTTTTAGGGAGGCTTTGGTGACCACCAATAAACCAGAGCCGAGAACCGCAAGTATTATTTATCCGAACATAGTATTCGATGCAAATTAAAATACTATCAAGTTAAAAGGAAATGTGGAAAAATGTATATTAAAATACACTTGCTTTTAGAACAAATTTTAGATAATTATGCTGGCAATGTTGCTTTGAAAGTGAGAAAATGAGATTAGTACCTTGATAAAGACAATTTAATAATCTAACTGAGAGGCATTTACTGAATTTTTTCTTAAACTTTGCTTTAAAAAACAATGAAAAAGAAATTTAACAATAAAATTCTTATAATCGGCTATGGCGCAGTTTCGCAATGCACCCTGCCAATTTTAATGGACAAAATCGATGTTCCGCTAACAAACATTACCCTAATTGATTTTGAAGACAAATCAAAAGCTCTGAAAAAATATACAGACCAGGGATTAAAATATGTTTGTGAAAGAATTACCCCGGAAAATTTAAATCAAGTTTTGTCAAAATATGTCGATAATGGTGGTTTGCTAATTGACTTAGCCTGGAATATCGGGGCCAATGATATCATTAAGTGGTGCCATGATCACAATGTATTGTACGTTAATACTTCGATTGAACTTTGGGATCCCGTTAAGGAAATTTATACGAAGAGCACGTTTGAAAAATCGCTTTATTGGCGGCAGATGCAATTGAGGGATCTTTCCCGTGATTGGAAAGATGCGCCAACTGCTGTTATTGACCATGGCGCTAATCCCGGCCTCATTTCTCACTTTGTAAAGCAAGCCTTGTTGGATATAGCTGCACGCATCTGTGCTGATAAGAAAGTTTCTCCAAGAGACGAAGAAGAAATTAGCCATCTTGCAAAAAACCGGGATTTTGCCCAACTCGCGAAGAAACTGGGAATTAAAGTAATCCATTGCAGCGAGCGAGATACTCAAATTACTAACCGGCCAAAGGAAGTTAACGAATTTGTAGGGACATGGAGCATTGAAGGATTGCGGGAAGAAGGGACGGCGCCGGCTGAAATGGGCTGGGGCACGCATGAGCAGAAGCTGCCGCACCTGGCCAATATACCTCCGTACGGACCTAAAAATCAGATTTTTTTTCCTCAAATGGGTATTAATACATGGGTCAGATCATGGCTACCGGATGAGGAGATTGTCGGTATGATGATCCGCCATGGTGAATCATTCGGCCTTTCAGACCGATTAACTGTTTGGGAAGATGGCAAGGCGATTTACCGGCCTACCGTAAATTATGCTTATATGCCCTGTCACGAAACGCTTTCCTCGCTTCATGAATTGCGTGGCCGGAATTACGAACTCCAGCCCAGGATAAGAATTTTAACAGATGAAATTACGTCTGGCGAAGATATTCTGGGAGCTCTCTTGATGGGGCATTGTTATAATTCCTGGTGGACGGGCAGCTCTTTAAGTATTGACGAAGCCAGGTCTCTTGCTCCAGGCCAAAACGCTACCACCCTTCAAGTAGCTGCAGGTATTATTGCTGCCGTACTCTGGATGCTTGAAAATCCGCGGGAAGGTATTAAATTGCCCGACGACCTGCCTCATGATTTTGTTCTGGATATTGCCAAACCGTATCTCGGAAAATTTATTTCCACTCCATCGGACTGGACGCCGCTTAAAAATCGCAAAGTATTTTTTAAAGAAAATCCGGCAGCGAAATACAATCCCGATCCCTGGCAATTTGAAAATTTTCTTTTCGTAGATTAATAATTACTAATTTTAATAACATCACATAAAATATGATTGAAAAACAAAATAAAATTTTGGAAAAAATCGCGCAAGTTCACGGTACGCCGGTTTTTATTATAGACCACGAAAAAATCCGGGAGAATTATCGTGAATTTAGGGAAAAATTGCCTGATGTACAGGCATATTTTGCTGTTAAGGCCAATTCCAATCCTGAAATTGTCAAAACTATGTATGATATGGGTGCAAGTTTTGACGTGGCTTCTTTCCCTGAATTTATGCTGGTTCATGATAATATCAAGCATTTGCCAGAGAAAGAACGGCAAGATTTTATCTGGGATAAAATTATTTATGCTAATACCATTAAGCCTGCCGAAGTCCTGGCTAAGTTAAATGAATATAAAATATTAGTTACTTTTGACAATATTGAAGAATTAAGAAAGATAAAAAAACATGCCCCGGATGTTGGTCTGGTTTTAAGGATCCGCGTGCCTAATACCGGTTCTATGGTTGAGCTCTCTTCAAAATTTGGAGCCCATCCCGGAGAGGCGGTTGATCTTATCGCGGAAGCTGTGAATTTAGGGCTTGGAGTTGAAGGTATTAGTTTTCACGTCGGCAGTCAGTGCAATAATTTTGATAACTATTCACAAGCCTTGAATTTCGCCACATCAATTTTCAAGGAAGCAGAATTAAGAAATTATCAAATCGGGTTTATTGACAAGGAAGGCAAAAAAAGAAAGATTCTGGATATTGGCGGCGGCTTTCCGGTAAAGTACACGCCTGATGTAAAATCTTTTCCCGCTCTGTCTGCAAAATTGAATTCGGAAATAAAGCGTTTGTTCCCCAAAGAAGATATTCAAGTTATTGCCGAGCCGGGGAGATTTATGGTAGCGACAGCCTGTACCTTGATCACGAAAATTGTTGGCAAAGCTGTTCGTGATGGGAAAACATGCTATTACCTGGACGACGGTGTTTATCATACTTTTTCAGGACAGGTTTTTGATCACCAGCACTATCCGCTGCATTCCTTCAAGGGTGGAGATACAAAAGTTTGCGCTACGTTTGGCCCCACTTGCGACGCGTTTGACACTATTTCCCTGGCCGATGAGCTACCTGAAGATCTGCAAATTGACGACTTGCTTTATGCTGAAAATATTGGTGCCTATACAATCGCTTCAACCACCTATTTTAACGGTTTCCCTCCTCCAAAAGTGGTGCATTTGAATAAATAACGTTCATCAATGATACTTATTTATCTTCGAATTTGGGAAAAGATATTACATAATTACCAGCATGGTTTGATGAGCAGGAGATGTATATACGAACCACAATTTACCATAACCCCGTAAATGCGCTTAACCCCCTCCGAAAAGGCTATTCTCGTGGGGGTAGGTGCACATTCGCTTTTGTGTGCTCCCTTTAGGGTAATGGCATTAAGTTAGCAAGTATATATTCATTAAAAGGGTGTTAAGTCAACTTTCCAACGTTACACCTTCTCATAGATCTTTGCCGGCTGTATTCCAATTCCTCTGTGCAGCCTTTCCTCGTTATACCACACCTGATACTCCCTTATCTGCCCGCCCAGCCATTGCGGGAATTTCTTGAGCAGATACACAAATTCTTCTGCAACGTTCCTTATCGTCCTCTCTACCTTGCCTTTATCCTGCGGATAATAGGGATGGGCAAATAACG
>CABMIB010000058.1 GCA_902386135.1 uncultured archaeon | reverse complement strand
TCGCAGTATTGAAAAATACACGGAAAGGAAGTAGCAAAATCATGAATACATGTAACGGTACCCAAAATTCGATGCGTGTACAGTAAATCAGGGAAAATTACAAGTTAATCGAAATACTCTATAATAAGAGCTGTCTCATATAAGAATATCGAATAAAAATTAGCAATATTATTATATGACAAATTAAATAATAAAGTGTTTACATATGGGAAAAATCAAAGTAATCCTTAACCGAGAATCGAACACTCTTGATGTATGGTTTGATGAACCGGAGAAAGAGTTCATCAGCGAAGAGACCGGGGAAGAAGTAATACTCAAAAAAGATAAGAATAATAGGGTCATCGGATTTGAAAAGCTGAATCTTCTCTCTGGCAAAGAAAATGTCCCTATTGAAGTGCTGACTACCTGAGCAACCAAAATTATTTTTTTCTTAAAAGCGCGCCAAGAAGTACCAAAAATCGTAAACCAACACGGCAGAATGTTTATATAAACAGCGGGAGATAAGAAATCTATTAAATCAGTTGAAGACGACTTCATAAAAGGGTACGAATACTTAACATGGAAGAAAGAATCATTGCATCAACCTCGCTGAGAGACGAAAGTGAAGATACTACAATCCGTCCTGCAAAGCTTGATGAATTCATCGGGCAGAGTTCCCTCAAGGAATCCCTGAAAATATTTATCGAAGCCTCCAAAAAACGCGGAGAACCTCTTGACCATATCCTCTTCTCAGGGCCTCCCGGCCTTGGCAAGACCACACTTGCGCATATTATAGCGAACGAGATGGGCACAGGCATCAAGGCCACTTCAGGACCGGTACTTGAGCGCCCCGGCGACCTTGCTGCTATACTGACCACGCTCAAGAAAGGGGATGTGCTCTTTATAGACGAGATCCACCGCCTCAATCACGTTATCGAGGAAATCTTGTATCCTGCAATGGAGGACTTTGAGATAGACGTCATGATAGGTGAGGGACCGAGCGCCAGGTCGATAAAACTCAATCTTGAATGTTTTACCCTTATCGGCGCAACAACAAAAATTGGATTGCTGGGCTCGCCTTTCCGGGACAGGTTCGGTTTCACGGCGCGGCTTAACCTGTACGGGGTTGATGAACTTGTGCAGGTAGTAAAAAGAAGCGCCTCTATCCTGGCTATCCCCGTAACAGCCAATGGCGCGCTGGAAATCGCGAAGCGCAGCCGCGGCACACCCCGTATCGCCAACCGGCTGCTGCGGCGTGTGAGGGATTTTGCGATTGTAAAAGCCGCAGGGGAAATAACTCAGGAGGTCGCGGATAATGCGCTGACCATGCTGGGCATCGATAAGCTCGGGCTTGATGACCTTGACAGGCGCATCCTTAAAGTGATCGCAGAAGATTTCGGAGGCGGTCCTGTGGGTGTCAAGACCATCGCTATCTCCATAGGTGAAGAGGTCAGGACTATTGAAGAGGTTTACGAGCCGTATCTAATCCAGGTAGGATTCATCAAGCGGACGCCGCAGGGAAGGGAAACGACTGCGGCGGCGAGGGAACATATAACAGAGCCTGGCAGATAATCTCAGGATTCTTCCTTTTTCATTTTGGATGTTTTCTGATTACCTCAAATATACTTTTTTTCGCTGTCTTGTAGTAAATAACAATCGCTCCTACAACGATTATTATTCCTAAGATCAAAAAAATATTAACCGGGGATGATTCCCTGACCTCTATCAGCTTCTTCTGCCCGAGTACTTCGACCGTGTAATTGCCCGCCGGCAGAGCTACTCCCTGGTTGAAAGTGATCTCTTTTACCTCGCCCGGAGCAAGAGTGACAGGCTTGCTACCGACCTCGGTGTTATTAATTATGAGCACCACCGGAAGCGTGTCTTTTTTAGTACCCACATTTGTTACGTTAGATATGATTACAGCCGTTTGCCCTGTGGAGACAACTTCAGGATCGATGTTAATATCGAGTGCCTTATACTCTGAATAAGGCATCCTGATATCAATATCCCTGGCTGCGGTGATATAACCGCTCTTTGAAGCATATATAGTATGGGTTCCGCTCTCTTCAAGCGTATATTTCACGGCGCCGCTGCTATCAGTCTGACCTGCGGTTATATTATCGAACAAAACGGTTGCGCCGCTGACAGGCAGGTCGTTTTGTGTAATGCTTATGGTTATTGTCTCGAACTGGTTTGCCTTTACAGGCGCATCTATGCTCAGCCTGTTCTCGACATACTCCTTTATTTCTATGCCCCTGCTTGCCTTCTGGTATCCAAGCTTGGTCGCAGTCAGATTGTATAAACCACCATTCAATGTTTTCTTCAGGGTATAATTAACGACACCATCCCCGTCTGTCTGCACGGTATCGGAATCAATCCCAACCGATGCCCCTTCGACCGCCTTACCCCCGGCTGTGACTTTTATCATAATAGCATCTCCGGCAGTAGCCCTGGCCGGAGCATCGATCGAAAGCTGGTTCGCTATCATCTCAGGTGTTACCATGACGAAAGGATAGAACCTGACGTCGCCGGAATCCGCTACCCTGAACTTGATATTGCCCATCAGGTCTATGGTGCTGCCTGAGGAAATATCTATGGAATTCTTATTTTCCATCTTGATACCATTCGCATCAACACTGCTGATCTCCATTTCGCCGTACCTGTCCCCTGTTCTCACCGGAGTAAAAGATTCGGAAATCTGGAAAACGCCCCTTACAAAGGCAGCATTTACTTCCCTTCCCCTGAATATATTATCGAAGTTAATAGCTATGATCGGCAGGTCGCTCTCTGCCCCAACTTTTTTGGAATATATATAAGTATCCTGTCCTGAAACAACATCGGTATCAACTTCGTTACCATCCTTTAATAATGCGATCAGAATCTGCCCCTGTCCGGCACCGATATCAACATCCTTCATCTTCAGCACATAGCCCTCTTTTAAGGTTAATGTACTCCCCGAAGAGACAATGCGTTTTGTATCATCGTCAATAAGCACCCTGTGCAGTTGATTCCTTCCAAGAGTGCTTTTTACTTCTTTTCTGGAAATGGCGCTGTTTTTGGTATAACCTGCAAAATATTTGTCAGCCATGAAACCGATCACCTGGTATTTACCGAACCCCGAATAACCGAAGTTGATCTCCTGTGATGATGTGGAATATTTTAATTTACCCCTTGGAATTGAGGTGCCGCTGGTTTGCTCTATCTTCAGGTTTTCATTCCCTATGTCCTGGTCCATGTCGTAATAAAAGCCTATGTTCGTGCCGCCGACATTGAGACCGAAGTTCAGGGGCGTCCATTCATCCGTCGCTGGATAAACCGTTCCCCTTACCTCGAAAGTGCCTGTTTTTTCTACAGATAAGGCAAATCGCAGAACATCGCTGTCTGCGACCGTGAGTTTCAGGTCACCCATCAAATCTACTGTATTCCCGGGAGAAAGGCCAATAGAATTCCTGTTTTCCATATCGATTCCGCCCAGACCGACATCGCTGATCTCCATTTCGCCGTATCTGTCCCCTGTTTTCACCGGGGTAAAAGATTCGGAAACCTGGAAAACACCTCTGACAAAGGCAGCATTCACTTCCCTGCCCCTGAATACATTATCAAAATGCACTGCTATAATGGGCAGGTCACCCATGCTTCCTACCTTTTTTGAATATACATATGTACTATCCCCGGAAACTACGCCGCTATCAACTTCGTTCCCGTCTTTCAAGAGAACAATCAATACTTGTCCGGGACCGGCGCCTATATCAACTTCCTTCATTTTCAGTACATAACCCTCTTTTAAGGTTAGTGTACCGCCTTCGGAAACGATCCGTTTATCATCATCATCAAGAAGCACCCTGTGCAGTTGACTTTTACCAAGCGTGCTTTTTACATCTTTTCCGGAGATAGCACTGTTTCTGGTATAACCTGCAAAATATTTGTCAGCCATGAAACCGATCACCTGGTATTTGCCGAAGCCCGAATAACCAAAACTTATCTCCGTAGGAGCGGTCGTATACCGGATATCGCCTTCATCTATCGTTCTTTTAATGTTCCTGATAGTAAGTTGCTCTGTCCCCAGGTTATCATTAAGATTGTAATAAAATCCTGCAAAACTGTATGAGTTCCATGTGTAAGTTGTCGGCATCCCCTTACTGCCGTCCCACACCCTGTTGCCAGTTGCGGGAGCTGCGCCGGCCAAACCGCTAAACAATAACATCAGCATCGTAATTCCGATAGCAATCCTGAGCAGACGCTCTGCACAAATGTTCTCCTTGACCATCCATATCACCTTTTTTTTGAAACTTTAGATTCTTTTTAAGTAATAGATATGAGGGTTGGTAAACCATTAAAGTATAAAAACCCTGCCATCCAACCAGGCAGTATCAGAAGGTATTAGAGTGGTACGCTAAGGCCGGAGCAACCATTAAAGCTTTAATCACGCACACGAATTTATTTGTGGTGATACTATCAAACCAATACTTCAGGTCGCGCTTGATGTTTTAGAGATAGACCGTGCGATCCAGATTGCAAAAGAGGCCGTCGAAGGAGGAGTGGACTGGATTGAAGCAGGCACTCCTTTAATCAAAAGCGAAGGCATGGATGCAGTCAGGCAGCTTAAAGCGGCATTCCCGGACAACACAATTCTGGCTGATATGAAAACAATAGATACAGGTGCCCTTGAGGTTGAGATGGCAGCTAAAGCGGGCGCCGACATAGTAATTCTCCTGGGCAGCGCCGATAACTCAGCGATTCTGGATGCGGTACGGGCAGCCCGTAAATACGGCGTAAAACTCATGGCTGACCTGATTTCTACAGACGACCCGACAGGAAGAGCAAAAGAACTGGCTGAAATGGGGATCGATTACATCAACGTGCATGTTGGAATCGACCAGCAGATGACGGGCCAGGACCCTGTCAGAATACTCAAGGATCTCAGGATTAACGTGCCCATCGCGGTCGCCGGGGGACTGGATGCGCAGAGCGCCGCGAAGGCGGTCATGTCAGGGGCGAACATAATTATCATAGGAGGCAATATCGTTCGCTCATCCAGTGTTACAGAGTCTGCAAGAGCTATTCGCCGGAGCATCGATGCCCCGGAAGTCGCAGAGGAGCCTGAGATATCAATCGATGAACAGACGCTTCTATTACTCAGGCGTGTATCTACGCCCAACATCTCCGATGCCATGCACAGGAAGGGAGCCATGAAGAACATCCGCTCCATCTATCCGGGCACCAAGGCTGTAGGCAGGGCTGTCACGGTCCAGACCTTTGAGGGCGACTGGGCAAAGACCGTAGAGGCTATCGATGTTGCAAAAAAAGATGATATCATAGTTATCTATAACGGCAGTCCGCACGTCGCTCCCTGGGGAGAACTGGCGACATTGAGCAGTATCAATAACGGTGTGGCAGGCGTTGTGATAGATGGCGCAGTGAGGGATGTGGACGATATCAGGCGGCTTAATTTCCCGGTATTCGCAAGTTCAATAATGCCTAATGCAGGCGAGCCAAAAGGGTTCGGGGAGATTAACGCAGAGATACAGTGCGGAGGTCAAACCGTCAAACCCGGTGATTATATCGTGGGGGACGATAACGGCGTTGTCGTAATACCCAAGGAGAGGGGATACGAGGTCGCGAGGCGGGCTGTTGAAGTTGAGAAAAACGAGCGCAGGATACGGGATGAGATCAAGAGAGGGAAAACGCTGTCGGAAGTGTTATACCTGCAGAAATGGGAGAAACGATAGGTAACTGGCATAAATTAATGTTAAATAGGGCATATATTTATTATTAATGAATACTATTTTTAACTTAATAAATAGGAGATTGAACAAATCGAGGGTGCATGAGTAACTATCATAATCAATAGTTATATACCTACCCTCTATATAATATGTACTCAGGAGAGTTAGACAATGGAACTCACGCCTATTCAGAAAGAGATTTTAACTGCTTTAATTAATTTATACAGAGAGAGGAAACTGGCTATCAAGGGTGAAGATATAGCCGAAGTTATAAACAGGAACCCCGGGACTGTCAGGAACCAGATGCAGTCCCTGAAAGCGCTGGGGCTGGTCGAAGGTGTGCCGGGACCGAAGGGTGGATACAAGGCGACCGGAGAAACATACCGCGCTCTCTGCTTATTAGAAATGGAAAAAGAGACCGTAGTCCCGATAAAGAGGAACGATGAACTCATCCCGAACGCTACAGCCGCGGAGATCAGTTTTACGACTGTCAGGCATCCCGACCTTTGCAATGCTACGGTGCATGTTATAGGAGATATAAAGAAATTTGATATCGGGGACATTATCATGATCGGACCCACGCCTGTTAATAAACTGATAATGCGCGGGGAAGTTATCGGCAGAGATGATATCCAGAACTCGATATTATTTGTCATACAGGAAATGGTCTCCCTGCCCAAAAAACCTGTTAAGAATTATATCCAGAAACAGCCCATAACCATACCTGCTATAGCCACGATACAGGAAGCTTCGAGGATCCTTGTTGAGAATAAAATCCACGGCGCGCCAGTTAAAGATAAGAACGCTATTGTTGGCATTGTGACCCTAACCGATATTGGAAAGACGCTTGCGGATGGTAAGACCAGTCTTAAGATAAAGGATATAATGACAAAAAAGATAATATCCGTTGATGCGGAACTGCCTCTTTATGAAGTAGTAAGGGTCTTCAGCAAAGAAAAAGTAGGAAGATTGCTTGTCAGGTCGAACGGAGATATTGTAGGGCTTATCTCAAAGACGGATATACTGGATAAACTTGCGGTTTATGGATAAACTTGCGGTTTACTAAAAGTCCCTGTATTTTTAAACACCGGGACTTATTCCGCCACATCGGCCAGGCCGTTCTCATCGTTCTTTTTCAGCCTCTTTGTTACCTCGATTAGCGGATGCTTGGCGTAATCAAGTATCTTAATATCCGAGAGTGTATGCAGACCTGCCGAGGCGGCTGTTTTTTCCATTCCAAGGTGTACTTCATCCCCCAGCGGGATAACGTAGGCATCCATGCTTTTTATCCCGAGCTTCCTGGCTGCAATGACCCTGTGGTGACCATCGACAAGTATGAGCTTATCCGGTTTCTTTATTACAACTATAGGCTCAGCCAGGCCTTTTTTTAGCTCATATATCCGTCCGTCGAGTTCATCCGCATAGACCTTGGGCTGCGTCGGCACAAGCTCGTCTATATTTACGGTCTCGCGAACCACATCAACATGGATGTTATGGATAGCTTCAAGCGTCTTCTTGAGCGTCCAGACCTTCTGCGGGCTTGTTTTTTCTATATGAGAGCGTATTACATCCGTATTCGTAATAATACCGCGCAGGTACTCGTTTGAATCTACAACAGGTAATTTTGATTTGCCTGACCTGAATATCACCCGCGCTACATCGCTCATGTCCATTTCCGTATCCGCCACAAGCACATCCCTGCTCATGATGCTTGAGATTTTCTCATCGAGGCTCTTTTCAAGCATATCAGCCGCAGAAATATATCCTATGACTTTACTGTCCCTGACCACCGGGAAGCCGTCATGCCCCGTTCTCCGTATCAGCTTTATGGCATCCCTGACCGTATTGTCGGGGGAGACCGTATTCACTTCCGTTGTCATGTAATCCTTGACCTTTGGATGATCCGCCATGATAGATAGCACCTGTTATTTTTATATACATGGATTTCCTTCCGTAAAAAATATCGCATCATACTAATCTTTAATATCAATCAGAGTCAATTTTCATGGGGTGAAACGATACGGCAAACCAGAACGACGAGATTCTTGGCATCTTCAAAGAAGCTATAGCGATTGAGATTTACGGGAAAGAGTACTATTCGATATTCAGCGAGCTGGTCGAGGAAGAGAACGCGGCGGCTATTTTCAGGGGGCTTGCAAGGGATGAGGGCGACCACAGGCAATGGCTTGAGAAAGAATACAAAAAGCTCTCAGGTAAATCAGTCGATATCAAAGTGCTGGATGAAGAGAACAGGGAAAAGGCGCGGGGTGTCTTTCCCGAATCGCTCCAGCCGCTTAACGTAGCGCAGACCGAGGATGCGCTGAGGCTCGGCATCAGGACTGAAGTAAGGTCTATCGAGTTATATGCCGGTGCAGCACAGAAAACAGATATTAAATCAGCAAAAGACCTTTTCCTGAAGCTCGTTCACTTCGAAGAAGGGCATAAGAAGATTCTTGAGGACGCAATGTACTACCTTGAGCAGGAAGGCACCTGGTACGGCTATTCCCCTCCAACGATAGAAGGTTGAATGGAACGCCTGCTGTTTGGCACAGCCGGCACCCCGCTCAGTTCAAAAGGGAACGACAGCCTGTCCGGTATCGAGCAGGTGAGAGAGCTTGGTCTTGGCTGCATGGAACTTGAGTTCGTCCGGGGTGTCAGGATGGGGGAATCCACGGCGCGCAGGGTCGCAGAAGTGGCAAAGGAGCTTGATATACGGCTGAGCGTGCATGCCCCGTATTATATCAATCTTAACGCCGCCGGTGAAAAGCTTGCCAAAAGCAGGGAGAGGATACTTGACTCAGCCAGGATAGGAAGCATCTGCGGAGCAAGAAGCGTGGTGATCCATGCGGGTTATTTCCAGGGAGAAACCAGGCAGGCGGTGTACGGGAAAATTAAAAAGCAGTTGATTGAGCTAACAGAGCAATTAAAGAGTGAGGATGTGGATATCACGCTGCGCGTTGAGACGATGGGGCAGAATTCCAGGTTCGGGAGCCTGGATGAAGTGCTTGATATTACGGAAGTGGAAGGAGTTTTGCCATGTATCGATTTTTCACACCTACACGCAAGAAACGGGAAGTTCAACTCACGCGAGGAATTTGCCCGGGTCCTGGAGCAGGTAGAGAAAAAGCTTGGGCGCGAAGGGCTTGATAATATGCACATACATGTTTCAGGGATAGAATATTCGGACAAAGGTGAGAGAAGGCATCTTGTATTCGCGGAGTCGGATTTTAAGTACAGGGAACTTGCGCAGGTTTTTTCGGAGCATGATATAAAAGGCATGGTCATAAGCGAGAGCCCGAACCTTGAGGGGGACGCGCTGGAGCTGAAGAGGGAGTATGAAGGTGGTTTAAGATAGAAATTTGCAGTAACTCTTACCAAAACCTTTATTAATTCAAAAATGAATAAATTCATTCAAAAATGAATAGTTGGCTATGAAGTTCCACAACGTTTTGAATGATATACTCGGTAATAAAACAAAAGTGAAACTGCTAAGAGCATTCTTCACATACCCCGAAAAAGAGTTTACAGAGAGTGAACTCCAGAGAATAGCAGGGATACCGCAGGCAAGCGTACACAGGAACGTGAAATATCTTCTTGAGAATGGATTGCTTGACAGGAAGCGCATCGGGAAAGCGAATCTGTATTTATTGAACAAAGAACATATCCTTTATCCTCTACTGAATAGCGGCTTCGAGGGCGAGAAAAACATTCTCATAGAGCTTAAAAAGATGATTGCAGGAATTGTTAGAAGTCCACCCGAAGTAGAGATGGCTATCCTCTTCGGCAGTATAATAAAAGGCATGGAAAGAGCAGATAGCGATATAGATATCTTTATTGTCTGCAAAGGGGACAAATCGCAATTAGAGGAAAAGTTGAAGGATTTGATTACCTTTACTCAGAGTAAATTCGGCAACCCGGTATCGCTGTTAATAAAGCATTACGAAGAGCTTGAAGACTTAAAAGCCAGATCAATTTATAAAGAACTAAAGAAAGGTGAGGTAATCTTCAAGCGAGAGGGATTCGAATGGTAAAAGGTCTTGCAACAAAGCCTGCAAGGATTGGCTCAGATAGGACATATCTAAGCAAAGCCAGGGAGTTCCTTGAAGGAGCCAGTATGCTGTTAGAAAAAGGGAAATGGAGCGCATCGGCAGTCCTCTCTGTACACGCTGTTATAAGTGCTTGCGACGCAGTTTGTGTCAGATTTCTGCAATTGCGCCATGGTGGAGCGGATCATATGCAAGCGGTAGAGCTCTTGAATAGTCTTCCTCTTGAAAGATCTGAAATTGAATTGAAGCTTAAGCAGGCTAGAAGAGTAATTTCATTGAAGAATGCCGCAGAATACGAGGATAAGCTGATTAAACAAAGTGATGCACAAGAAATGTACAGAGATGCCGAGCGAGTTGTAGAATGGGCTGAGAAAAGGACGTGTTGAACCTGTACTCAAACCTCTTGAGTCTATCAGGACTGACACCGTATTAGCTTTGGTAGGAGAATTTTGGAGCACTACCCGCGGATGAATTTGTTTGATTTTATTCGATCAAGAGTTAAGGCGCCGCCGCTCAATCTGACTTAGAGCAGCGAGTACTTCCCCGTATTTTGCACCTTTTCGCACTATCTTCAGGTTAACAAGGTCAACGACAGTAGAAGGTTCACCCTTACACTCTCCCCCATCGATGATATAATCCGCGCTTATCTTTATTTCTTCCACCCTCGCAGGCGGCACCTCACCTGATATATTGGCACTGGTCGAGGTCACAGGGACACCAGCAAGTTCGATGAACTCTGTTGCAAGCTTATGAGCCGGATAGCGTATGCCCACCAGCTCCGTTCCCGGCGTCAGGATATCAGGAACCGCCTTTTTTTTATTCAGTATAACTGTCACAGGTCCCGGGAGGAACTTTTCGATAAAACTTCTCTCCCTTTCACCGATATATACCAGCTCATCCATCATCTTAAAATTAGATACTGCAACTGAAACGGGTTTATCAGGGATCCTCTTTTTAATCTCAAATACTCTCCTCAGTGCTTCATCTGAAAAAATATTGGCAGCTATACCGTACACGGTCTCGGTAGGGTATATGACAATACCCCCATTTCTTATGATATCTGCGGCTTTTTTGATGTCCCTGCCCTTATTATCATTTTCAGAGAGCCGCATGCGGAGTATATTATTTTTAAAAATAATAATTTATAGCTGGACCATTGCCAGGGAGCCGACAGGGCAGTTCTTGGAACATATGCCGCAGGCGATGCAGGTGTTGTAATCCACTACAGCCGCGCCGTTGGTAACATGGATCGCAAGTTTTGCGGTATTGATGTCGAAGTCCTCAGCCTTTGACAGTTTCGTATTTGTGGGGCAGACCGTAACGCATATCCCGCATCCGTTGCAATTTCCCGATTGGACAAGTTTCTTATCTTTCGCCATGATGGTTGATACTGCTTTGGATAATATGAATATTTTGGTTTGTAAAATTGAACAGCTATTATAGTTCGCCAGTTATAATACTTAATCTCAATACACAGGTTCCAGGCCCTCAAGCCTCTCTGCTATGATTTTATTCTGCTCGGACAGCAGTTCCTTTTTCTCACGCTGTTTCTCTACTGCCCCGACCCCGATCTTAAACAGCTTATCCAGTTCGGAAGATGCACCTATCGATAATATTGTCAGCACTCGTGGAGCTTCATTCTTATGTAAAAGAACCCCTTTGAATACCTGGCCTACCTCGCAGGCTAATTTTTCAACCTCGCTCGTAATATCGTTAATACTAAGATACTTTTGATCCCCTTCCAGGATTATCATAGCCCTGTTCGCTTCACTATAAGGGTCAAGCTCGAAAAGAAGGCCGGCATGTGAAAGGCTGTGCTTAATAACCGACTTGACGGGAGTGTTTTTATCACCCTCGCCATAACCCATTGTAGCAAGCCTTGAGCCCCCGGACATAACGCTCTTAAAGTCCCCAAGGTCGGTGACCATCATCATTTCGCTGTCAAGCGCCTTTAAAAGGAACAGGAACCGGTCTGCAATGGTTTTGTTGATCCCATCGTAAGCAGTTTTTATATCTTTGCCAAGATGTTTTAAGAACTGGTTATCAACAATAAGATTCCCATCGGCTTTCCCGTCCATGACCTCTTTCAGGCAGAAGATGGCGTTCTGGAGGTAAATCGCACCTTCTTCCCTGAAAGGAAGTACAAGAACCCCGTAAACATTGAATTTATACCGCTCTTTCATAGCCTCTATAAGGAGGGGCAGGAACGAAGATCCTGTACCGCCTGATGCCGATGCAATGACAAAAGCAACATCAAAATCCCCCCGCTCTTCTATGGTACTGAGCAAAAGTTCCCTGTTTTCATCAAAACAGTTTTTCCCTACGCTACGGTTCGCTCCCACACCATGAAGATACGGTACGTGTATCCTGTCCCTGGCTTTTGTGAATCTTAACTCCTTCAGGTCGTTTACAGCCGTGTTAATTGCAATGGTCTCGACGTGGCTTGTAAATTTCTGCTTGCCATAATATTTAGATACCATCCCTCCGCCAAAAGCTTCCTTATTTATTGCGTCAAGAATCCTGTTGCCACACTGTCCTACACCGATTAATAGTACGTTTAACATGTCTCCTCTTAATACGAATATTCTCTATGTCTTTTTATTGCGAATGTTACTAGTCCGAATGCTGCTACAACTAAAGGTAAAACAACATACAGGTAATTTTTTTCCGGTTCTGTCGCTGTGATTGGTTCAGAGTCCATTGTTATACCGATTGGATTATCATTATAAATCGCCCTCAGATGGATTGTGAAATTACCGGCTTCGGTTGCTTTTAAGGCTACCCTGTTTTCTATCGTTTCGCCAGGACTTATGATGTCGTAAACCTGTCTTAAATCACCATCAACTACATTCATGCCTAGCGGAGGTGTACCCTCGATAAGTACCGATTTTGCAGCTGCCCTCCCGTTATTTGTTATTTTTATAGTTGCTTTGATCGGTTCATCCGTATTGATCTTATTTTTATCCAGGCTAATAGTAGATACAAGGTTTGATTTTTCCTGCGTAACCGCCGCTACCTTTAATGTAATTGAGTTTGACTGGTTCGTTTTTGACCCGTATACAACAGTTGCCGGCTCAACAGCGAACGTGCCTGAATCAACAGCCTT
Source organism: uncultured archaeon (assembly GCA_902386135.1). Lineage (GTDB taxonomy): Archaea > Halobacteriota > Methanosarcinia > Methanosarcinales > Methanoperedenaceae > Methanoperedens. The sequence goes on along the minus strand of CABMIB010000058.1, from coordinate 11,869 downwards.
CAAGGCATAATAAACCTCCTGGCTTGCTCCGGCAGCAAGTTCAGTATTTATCACAGGCGGGAACCTTGAACCCGGGGCATTTGAAAAACCGTTGGGAAGCTGGTCGGTCAATGTAAGGTTATATGCAGTAGCATTCCCTGTGTTTTCAACTTTGATCTTAAATTCTGCAACATCCCCGATATTGAGGCTTGTCCTATCTACCGACTTTGTCAGGACGATATTCGAAACTCCTACCGGAATTGTGGGTATGGCTACCGGGTATATTTTTGGGTACCCCCATCCGGCCGGGAAATCTATGGAAATCCTTGCAGTATCGGAGATTGTATAAGCCCGGAGGCTGAGCTGGTTAAACGTGATCGGGGCTTCGTCCTCATATAAACTATTAAACTTTGACACGTTGCCAAAAGTCATATTCACTTTAGCATAAACAGGCGGACTGATCTCAACGACTTCAATAATATATGCGCCATTCTCAAAATTTATGGCGGTATTGTTTGGGACCGTGAAGTTGAAAGTTTGCGTTGAAGCTTCCCCGAGTACGGGGAAAGCCAGCAATACAAATAGCAAGAAGTAGATTTGTCTCATCCAGTAGTCCATTTTGCCCATACTACTATTAATTAACATTCAATAATATATATACCTTATGAGTATCAACATCATAATAATGAATATACTGAAGAAAAAAATTTACGCTTACTGTTTAATCCTCAGGCTGATATCAAGCCATCTGGATGAATGCGTAAGTGCGCCGATAGATATCACATCAACACCGGTTTTTGCATAATCACCTGCGTTCTCCATTGAAATGCCGCCTGACGCTTCAAGGATTAACCCCTGCCGCAGTCCCTTTTCATCCAGCCTTTTAATGCTTTTTTCGATCTCATCCGCTGCCATGTTGTCGAACATGATAATATCCGCTCCAAGTTCCGCCGCGCGAATCGCGGAGTCCGTATCTTCCACTTCGATTTCTATTTTCTGCGTGAAGCTGGCTGTATCTTTTGCGCTTTTCAAAGCCTTCTCAAGTCCGAGGACTGCAATATGGTTATCCTTGATCAGCACCGTATCTGAAAGATTGAACCTGTGAGGGTCGCCGCCTCCGGATATGACGGCTTTCTTTTCGAATTTCCTAAATCCCGGTGTGGTTTTCCTGGTACATGCGATCCTCACACCATTAGCTCTATCAACATATTTGCGCGTCATAGTCGCGATCCCGCTCATCCTCCCCAGGAAATTCAATGCCAGCCTCTCAGCCCGGAGTATGGACCTTGCGCCGCCTTCAAGTGTAAAGATGATGGCATCTTTTTTTATGGCTGTGCCTTCAGTAAAGTCGGTGGTTGCAAAAACATCAAAATATTCAAAGAGCTGTGTAGCTTCAGCAAGCCCGGCAACTATGCCATCTTCATTTGATACCACTTCAGCCCTGACCTTGCAGTCCGGAACTACAGTGCATGAGACGTCATTATAACCTAAATCCTCTTCGATGAAACGTTCAAGTTCTACCAGTAACATAATCAATCCCTACAATTAATAATCTTCAATTACATATATACTGCTACTAATGGAAGCTATCAGGAAACAGAAGATACCATGCTTAAGATCGGAATAATCGGATGCGGTGCTATCGGCACGGAAATTTGTAAGGCTATCGATGCGAAGCTCATAAAAGCACAGCTCGTAGCAGTCTATGACCGGAGCGAGGAGCGCGGTGGGAGGCTGCTTGGAGTGCTCAGTAATAAACCCGGAATGCTATCTGCAGATGACCTGATATCCGGGTCTGATATAGTTGTTGAATGTGCCTCAGCAGCAGCGGTCCGCGAATACGGGCTTAAAGTCCTGGAAAAGGGAAAAGACCTTATGATACTTAGCGTTGGGGCCCTGACAGATCCGGGGCTGCTGGAAAAACTCGTTAAAACGGCTGCAGCCCACCATAGCAGAATATATATACCTTCAGGAGCCATTGCAGGAATCGACGGCTTAAAATCAGCCTCTATTGCCAGTATAGATAAAGTAATGCTTACAACTACTAAGAACCCGGAAGGATTGAAAGGGGCGCCATATATTATAAAGAATAATATCGACCTCGGTTCTTTCCGTGAAAAGACACTGGTGTTCGAAGGAAATGCGGAGGAGGCAATCGCAGCCTTCCCGGCTAATGTCAATGTCGCTGCATCACTGAGCCTTGCAGGTATGGGCGCGAAAGAGACGCGAGTGAGAGTTTTCGTTGACCCGGGGGCGATGAGAAATATTCATGAGATCACAGTCGAGGGGGCTTTCGGAAAATTCACATGCCGTATTGAGAATATTCCCTCACCCGGCAATCCGAGGACGAGTTTCCTTGCCGCATTATCAGCCATAGCCACATTGAAGAAGATAACAGAGCCGCTACAGATAGGAACTTAAGATGCCGTTAGAAGATTTTCCACGTATACTCTCTGAATTAAGAAGGAAGCTGTTTTACATCGCCGCGCTCTTCGGAGCAGGGACGATATTCTCTTTTCCGTACATGGGAGACATAATAAAAAAAATAGAATACGATATGTTCTATAAATTGAGCCTGTCTGGTAACCCCGGCCCTTCAGGGCAACTGGTTGAAATCTCTGGTAATCTCTCCCGGATATCAAAGGAACTTACAGTTAATAATCCTGTTATAGCGCAAAACCTGACAAAAATATCTACTGATATATTTAATATATCTCAGAATATAAACTCATACAAACCTACTATCATTTATCTTACTCCCCTGGAAGTGCTGATGCTTGAGTTCAAGATGTCCCTTATAATCGGGATTCTCATAGCATCTCCGCTTATCATTTATTATGCCTACAAAGGGTTTAAGGGGAGGTTTACAAAAATCGTACCTTTTAAAAAATCCTCAGTAATTCCCATTGTACTCACAGCTGTAGTGCTTTTTTTGTTGGGGATGGCATATTCTTATTTCATCATGCTGCCTTTCTTCCTGAGTTACGTCTACCAGGATGCCATGAGCCTTGGCATAAATGCGACATTCTCAATATACGAGTTCGTCTATTTCATTGTCCTGACCACTGTAATTTTAGGGTTCGCCTTCGAACTGCCTCTTATTATGACAATGCTCGTTCGCGCAGGCATAACCACACGGCAGACCTTTGCTTATTACAGGAGGCATGCTTATATTATCCTGCTGGTAATTGCAGCCTGGGTTACCCCGGACCCGACCATGTTCAGCCAGATAATGATGATGCTGCCCTTCGTTATATTGTACGAGGTTAGCCTCATAGTGCTGAGATTAACGGGTAAATAAAAGACAAAAGATATCTAAAACCCATGCGCAGCATACGGCGCGAACGCCACGAACACAAGCGACATAAGGATAAGGACTGCGAATAAAATTACGACTGCATTAGTCACTTTTTCTACCTTCTCACCGTCACCGATGATCCTTGAAAGCGATGAGGCCATAACATCGCGGAATACCTGCCCGCCATCAAGGGGAACCGCCGGGAGGCAGTTGAAAAGCCCAACATAGAAATTCATCCATCCGACCCACATGAGTATGTTCAAAATCCAGAATATCCCGTTCCCAAGCGGAGCAGCCCAGCCTACAGGTTCATAGAAGTAAGTCATTAAACCGCTGAACCCCGGGAAACCATTACCTGTAAAGCCAAATATAGGCAGGCTGAACAGGTATACCCAGCCCTCAACCCTGTTTAATAACGAAGGTATGTTCTCCAGCATATTCAGGAAATTTTTAGCCTGGAATTGACCTACCCCGATGCCAAGAGAATAACTCACAGCCCCAACATCGGGTGCATAAGAAATCCCAAGGAATCCTTTCCTGGCATTTGGATCATAAGGATATCTGGTTAATTCAATGTTCTTGAACACCACCATTGATGCATTCGTAGAGTTATCGCTGAGAACATAGACATCTATCTTCTGCCCCGGCTCTGTGGAATTCATGAAATTAACAAAATCATCAAGTCCCTTGATCTCAGTATTATTGACCCTGACAAGGATCATATCAGGTTTTATGCCGGCAGCTTTTGCAGGCGAGCCTGATACTACATCATACACCCTGATACCCGGGTAGGCACCGTTATCCGACGTCGTTACAAGGTTTATTACTTTTCTTTCTCTGTTAGTATCGATTACATTTAGCGTTACTTTACTTCCCGGCTCCAGCGTGTGGGTATAAAGCAGGAAGTCTTCAGCGCTATTTACCGGTTTATCGTTTATTTGCGTTATTATCATGTTTTGCTTTATTCCCGCCTGCTCAGCAGGATGCCCTTGAACGCTTGTTACCATCACTTCCCCAACAGGAGAAATAGATCCGAGAAGCGAGAAGAAAAGGATAAATGCGACAAATGCTGTGGCAAAGTTAGCCATGACACCCGATGTAAGTACCCTCACGCGTTCTGATCTTGTTGCAACTTTTTTGGGTGGAGCCGGCTCGGTCTCTTTTTCACTTTTTTCCTCTTTTTTCCCGAGAAGCTGCTCTTCATCTGGCTCTGCGAAGCCTCCGATCGGGATCAGTGCCAGCAGTATCCCCATTGATTTTACCCTGATACCTTCGACTTTACAGAGAATTGCATGCGAAAATTCGTGCACTACAAGTGTCACGATCAATGCGATGACTCCCCACTCAAAAGGTATGTACTCGTTAATTCCGGGTATAAGGAAAAAATTCTGCGGTTCATTAAGCCTGGTGGGAGGCGGGACGGTTTGCGTCTGGAAAGACCTGATCAAAGCGAAATCAACGAACAATATCAGCAGGAACATTACAAGCATGCCTATGAGCATTGCAGGAAGACCGATGTTCGCAAATGTCCTCCAGAAACTCTTATGGACAGCGAGTTTATCGAGCAATCTCTGGCCTTTCTGGGTCCTGACCATCAGTATCGGCCCGTACGCTGTAATATTGTATTTGCTTAATATTCCCCGCCTGTCAAGGAACATGACAAATAACCAGTACAGCAAAAACACGAGTAAAAGACTATAATAATTCAACTAGCGGTCTCCATTAGCATTTTATTTAAACACATTGCGCATATTAAGTGTGGGTGACTTTATGTTTTCAGTCATATATATAACCGCTGGCAATATGGATGAGGCTCGCAGGATCGGAAAGAAGCTTATCGAAGAGCGTCTTGCCGCTTGCGTGAACATTTTCCCTATTTCTTCGATTTACAGGTGGAAAGACAATATTGAAGAATCAACTGAATTCGGGATGATAGTCAAGACAAAGACCGAAAAAGTAAAAGAAATAGAGAAAAGAGTGAAGCAGCTTCACAGCTATGAAGTACCGTGCGTATTATCGTTCGATGTAGGCGAAGGTTCGGCAGAATATCTTAAATGGATAGGCGAATCGGTGGATTAGTATGAAAGTCGAAGCCAGTACAAAACCGAACAGGTTATTCGCGCCCAAGCTTGTGGGGCTTGTATCGTCAATAGATAAAAACGGAAGACCCAACGTAGCCACGCTGGCGTGGATAACGACAGTATCTGCAGAGCCGCCTCTGCTCTTGATCGCAGTCGGCAGGACGCGATATACACATGAGTGCATAAGCGGCAGCAGGGAATTCGTGGTGAACCTTCCGACCATGGATATATTGAAAGAGGTACAGCTTGCAGGCTCAACGTCAGGGCGGGATGTGGATAAATTTAAAAAGACGGGTCTGACCCCGGAAGAATCCATTGCCTTAAAAACGCCACGCGTGAAAGAGTGTGCAGCTCATCTGGAGTGCAAGGTCGTTGATGTGAAAGAAGCGGGCGATCATACGATATTCATCGGGAAGGTTGTCGCCACAACGTGCGAGCCTGGGGCGGTCAGGGACGGGGTGCTGGATATTTCCAGGGTAAAGCCGGTGTTACATCTCGGAGGGACGTTTTTCACGACGGTGGGAGAGGTTGTGGATGCTAAAAGATTTTAAACAAGAATTAGGTTTATATCCCACAAATTACAATCAACCTAAAGGTGAAATTAATGAAGTTTAAGGTAGTTCTGGAGCCTGCTGAAGAGGGAGGCTATGTGGTCTACGTCCCATCCCTGCCGGGGTGCATTTCCGAAGGAGATACCAGGGAAGAGGCACTGGCAAATATTAAAGAGGCTATAGAACTATACCTGGAACCACCCGAGAAACAGGTAATAAGAAAAAGCGCTGAAGTCGCTGAAGTTGCAATTTAGACTGGATTAGTTACATGAAATTGCCAGCGGTCTCAGGAAAAGAGGCTATAAGGGCTTTAAAAAAAGCTGGTTTTGTTGTTGTCAGGCAGCGGGGTAGCCATGTAAGATTGGAAAAAGAAGCGGGTGGTGATATTATTAAGGTCACGGTTCCATTACACAATCCTATGAAGAAAGGAACACTGTGCAGGATAATTAAAGATGCCAGGTTAAACACCGACGAGTTTATTGATTTACTCCGGTAAACCTGAACTCCCACAAACTCCCGCCTTTGATCTCCTTCTGCTTCAGGTGCTCTATCTCATGGGCTATATCATAAGCAGTAGAGCCATCGAAAACAAGCTCATTCTCAGCAAGTTCCTCTATCTTTATCTCCATTTCAAGGGGATTGACTGTAGTTTTTATTATGCGCTCGCTTATCACCCGAACTTTATATGGCCGCCTGACAAGCAATCTCATCTCCTCGTCCCCGCATTTCTCAAGCCTGTGTACTGTTCCTTCCTCCTCCGCAAGAACCGGATTTACGAAAAGGTATATTTCCTCAAGGGAGTATCCCAGTTTCCTTTCATCATCGTAAATTGTAGTCTTATCCATTACTGCCATTGTCTTCATATCCTCAGAAGAATAGCTCCAGTCCCCGCCGTCCCTCAGGGAGAGAAGAAGCGGAGTAAAAGCATCTGCCGGCAAGTTAAAACTCGAAATCAACTTCCTCTCGGCGTTCGTGAAATCTATGATTTCCCTGACCTTATCTATGTCCATTTTCTATAATCCCATGAGCCTTAAGGAATGTATGTGCCTTCCTAAGTATATTCTTCGCATTCTCAAAGGTGAGTCGCTCCATAGCTTTTTGATAATCCAGCCACTCATAGCCAGTATGTTCGAAAGACAACACAACATCGCTCGTTTCGGTCTCCATCAGGAAAAAAACGACTTCCTTATGGGTAGTCCTGCCTCCCATCTTATAAAAATAGCTTATCTCTTCCCTGAAGCCTTCAACGAACCTGGCATCAGTGATACCTGTTTCTTCCCTGAGCTCTCTTACGACCGTATCCCTTTCGCTCTCGCCTTTCTCGACCTCACCTTTTACGTAATCCCAGTGACCTGCTTCGTAATGCAATAAAAGATATTTCATTTCCTGGTTTTTCCTGAAAACTACGGCCCCACATGATTTTTTCCACGTCATATTCCTTCCCTGTTGATGATATATCTTATACGGATTCTTCAAGTTCTTTCTTTATTTTCTGGAAATCCTCTTCGAGTCTTGGCCTGTATGATGGATTATAAAGTACTGCTGCCGGATGATAGGTAGGTATTATCCTTACCGGAATGTCAAGAAGCTTCTCAGTATATATCTTTCCCCTAACCTCTGCAAGCCCCTTTACCTCAACACCCACCTTTGAAAGGATATATTTTGTTGAGTGCTTCCCCAGTGTAGTAATGACCTTTGGCTTTATGATTTGTATCTGACTGTCAAGATAGGATGTGCATGCTTCGATCTCATCGGCTCTCGGCTCCCTGTTCTCAGGCGGTCTGTGCTTTACGATATTGCTTATATACACATCTTCCCTTTTAAGACCTGTACTTGAAATGAGCGTGTTGAGAAGTTTTCCCGCGCTCCCGACGAAAGGTCTGCCCTTGATATCTTCCTGGTTACCCGGCGCCTCGCCTATCAGCATGAGGGCTGCATCAAGATTACCTTCGCCAGGCACAGGGTTCTTGGCGTACTTCCAGAGGCGGCATTTTCTACATACCTGCACCTGGGCGATTATTTCATCGATAAGTTCCTGCTTTGGCAAGTTAATCAAGCTCCATCAATTTTTCCCCGGAATACTATTAATAAAAAGGACGGCGATTCATTTTAAGGTTTCTATAAGCCATCTCGAAAAGGGCTGAGCAACTATTTACCAATCTTAATTTCACAACAGTTATCAGGCAATTTCACCCCGGCTCATCCATACATAACTAAAAATTTTCCACTCACTTTCCCCAGAACGGGTTTCCTCTCCTCTTTAACTCCATGAAAGCCATCAGTGCCTCCTTATCCTCGACCGACATTGCCTCGAAAAGTTCCTGTTCGGCGATTTTCGCATGTTTCTCAGGCACTTCTATGTAAAGTATATCCCCTTCCTTTATCTGCCGCCCCACAACAGGTCCGTCTATAGCAACAGCCACCTCCTTGCCAGTTGCAGCTTCGCTCAGGTTCTCGCTGTGTTCCTGGATGCCCTTTATCCTTCCTACTATCATTCCGTCCGCCCTCATCACCTCAAGGTTTGTCTTAATGATACCGCCCAGCACGCGCACACCCACGACTGCGGGCTTGCTCTGCCTGAACGTGCAGTCCGGCAGTATCTGGAACCTGGCGGGCTTGATGATGGTCTCGTAGCGCTTTTTCTCAATGAGCTGCTTTTGCTCTGCCACCCATTTCTTATAATCCTCGATAAGCCTGTAGATGACATCGTTGATGAACACCTTTATATTCGAACCGGTAAGTTCCTCTTCGGCATCAGGAAGCACGTCAACATCGAATCCCACGATCACCGATAGAAGCGGGTCTTTTATTGTTTTTATTTCTGCCACATCGCGTTTAGTAATGTCGCCAATATCCGCCCTGCGTATCGGTATATTCTCTTTTTTCAGTTCATTCACAAGAGCTTCAAGAGAGCCAAGGGTATCGGCTTTGATCAATATCCCGTTTGACTGCGTCTCGATCCTTACCGAATCCACCTCGGACTTTATCTGCGCTGCCACTTCATTGACATTGTCCAGCGCCACCCGTATCTGCGAGCCCGCAAGCGCACCTTCAAGGTTCGGCGCGGCAATCTTTATACCGGATGCAGCAACCACTTTTTTTACAGGCTTGAATTTTTCCTCGGCCCGCATCTCGGAAAGCGGGCGCGGCTTCAGGAGAGCCCTTACCTTAGTAACTATAGGGTTTCCCAGACTCCCTACTACCACAGTATCCCCGACATTCAATTCACCGTCATACAGTATCACATCCAGCGTGGTGCCAAGACCGGTCTCTTCTTTCACCTCAAGTACTGTGCCTACGCCGGGCCCGACCGCCCTGTATTCCAGGTCCTTCTCAAGGAACCTCTGCGCCAGTCCCATCAATACCATGAGGAGGTCCGGTATGCCCTCTCCGGTCTTTGCGCTGAGCGGTATCACACCTACATTCCGCTGGAAATCACGCACCCTGTCGTACCTGTCCGAGCTGAACCCCATCTCATAGAGCTTGCCAATGAGCACGTATATTTTTTCATCCAGCGCGGTTCTAACATGCTCTGCCTGCTGCGGGTATGATATTATGAAAGGCTGCCCCGGTTGCGAATTCCAGCCTGAGAGTTTATCGATCTTGTTCGCAGCGACCACGAACGGGGTCTTGAACCTTTTAAGTATCTCAACGGCTTCAATCGTCTGGGGCTGGAACCCTTCGTTTATATCAACAACAAGCACCGCAAGATCAGCCAGCGCGCCGCCTCTCGCCCGCAGCGTGGTGAACGCCCTGTGCCCCGGGGTATCTATGAAAAGCAGCCCGGGGATTTTTGTATCGGATTTAAAAACGGGCCCGCATACACGTTTTATCACATCAAGGGGCACTTCTGTTGCACCGATATGCTGCGTTATCAGACCGGCTTCACGCGCAGCTATTGTGGTGCCCCTAATCCTGTCAAGGAGCGAGGTCTTACCGTGGTCAACATGTCCCATAACGCATACTATGGGCGTACGCAGGTTTTGTGCCATAACAATTAGGTTATACTCTTTAATTTATACTAACTTTTGTTGTTTATACTATATACGATAACAGTTATCAACGTCGTGGTCTCTATAACGTGTACTATAGTTATAATATTTGGGTTACACCTGATCATCTGGCTGTTCCATGCCAGCTTTAGGCACTCGCCAGCGAAGGCTGACGCTCCATGCCTGATAGGGAGAATACTTGAGCCGGTTGCTTATCTTTTAATAAGTTCAGTATCTTCTCGATTTCCTCAACCGCTCAATCCTTAACCGCGCCTCATCAGCAGCTTTTCTCTGCTGCTTTTCAATCTGGGCGATTATCTCATCAAAGCTAACTTTAAGTGAATATATTTTATATGGTCTTCCTTTGCCTGGCTTTTTCCCCTCCCGCTCATTTATCCAGCCATGTTCTTTTAGCTCTCTCATAGCAACGCTGACTTCCGGCTGCCGCAATCCGGTTACTCTCTCTAAGTCTACCGATGTAACCTCATCCTCGGTTTGAAGGTAGCTCAGGATTCTTGCAACAGGTCTACTCATGCCTAAAGAAATGAGTGTATCTGTGATTTCTTCGTTCTTTTCGTCGAGTTGTTTCATAATAAGTGTTTTCATATCGACTCCCATAATATATTATGATACCGTAATATATTAATCTTTCGATAGGAAAAATATGATGACTTACTCGTAAACCCAGGTTTCGTCTATCCGTGAGTATCCTGAAATCTCGGATTCCTTGAAATGTATGCCTATTTCCCTCTGCGCGGATTCGGGTGAATCGCTGGCATGGACGATATTGCGTCCTGTATCAAGAGCAAAGTCCCCGCGAATGCTTCCCGTTGCAGCGTTAGCGGGATTTGTGGTTCCATTAATGGCACGCATCACAGAGACCGCGTTCTTCCCTTCGACCACCATCGAGACCGACGGTCCGGATGTTATGAAGTCAATCAGCGAATTAAAAAAAGGTTTCTGGGCATGCTCAGCGTAGTGTTTCTTTGCGTTCTCGCCGGATATCGTGTTCATCCGGAGCGCCACTATTTTAAGCCCGCGCCTCTCGATCCTTCTGATTACCTCGCCTGCCAGCCCGCGCTGTACGCCGTCCGGCTTGACCATAACATACGTGCGCTCCAAGGTCTCACCTTACTTCGCTTTTCCTCTTGCTTTAATTCCGGCCTCTGTCCATCTGACCTTGCGGGGTATTCTTCCAAGGTTTAAATTCCCCTGACATTTGGATGAGCAGAAATAGAACACAGTCCCGTCTTTCCTGGCAAACAGTTTGCCGGTGCCTGGCTCTATTGCACCTCCGCAAAAAGAGCATTTTCTTTTTTCCATGACTTCACCTTGACATTAATTTCTTTGCTTCCCTGGAGGTCTCAAGCAGCATCAGGATGTCACCGTTTTTCACGGGTCCGATAACGTTGCGGGTTATGATCCTGCCTTTATCCCTGCCATCAAGTATCCTGCACTGAACCTGCATGGCTTCACCATGCATTCCCGTCTTGCCTATCACTTCGATTACTTCCGCAGGGTATCCTGCCTCTTCGTCTGCCATGTTCTCACTTCTTCAGCGCCTGGACCTTCTGGGCTACTTCTTCTACTAATTCCTTGCCCTTCCCCGGTTCTACTATTGCTGCCGCACCGCTTCCCACGGTCAATCCGGCGGCTGCACCAAGCTCTACCTGCTTTTTGACAAAGATGTACGGTGTATTCTTCTCATCGCACAGTGCAGGCATATGGGCCACTATCTCGGGCGGGTTAACATCCTCGCCTATAATCACAAGTTTTGCAATCCCACGCTCAATTGCTTTTGTGGTTTCGTTTGTTCCTTTTCGTATCTTTCCTGTATCCCGCGCCATCTCTAAAGCTTCCAATGCTTTATTGGATAAATCTGCGGGAACTTCGAATTTAATGTACGTTGGTTGTGCCATATTAATTACTTCCTTCAGGATTTTATTATCCTTCATCATTCATTTGATT
>CABMIB010000057.1 GCA_902386135.1 uncultured archaeon | reverse complement strand
GCCTCGTTCTTAAGTACGGGGTTTGTGACTGCATCCACGATCGTTATCATGCTCCTATGAGGCGATAGGTATCTCGAGCTCTTTTCAAGTGCTAAAACTCGGCGCCCCCTGTCAACCAAACTGTCCTGTTTTATAAGTATGTTAGATTATTAGATTAACCGCATTTATTGGTTTTTATTTTGCATCACATTTGTATAGTTCATGTAAAGTAAATAACCGTTTTCCAATCTCTTCGATATCGCCATGAGTGATATTTTCAAAGAATTTTCTAGCCATATCAATACTTTTCTTCTTTTTACTTTTAGCATAAAAATCTTTAATGGGATAACAATAATCGAGATTTAAATTATAAATGGATCAAAACCCCTGCGGTGGATCACTAGCCGACGAAGCTGTTCGAGGTAATCATGCTTATCCTTTGGAGAGGCTGTCCGAAGAACCTTAACAAGCTCTTTTAATTCTTCACTAGCATTGGCATAGTCACATCTACCCATATAATCAAGGGGATCATTATCATCTAGGTAAAACTTCAAAGCTCTTAAGGCATAAAAACATTCTCTACAATAGTTTGTACTACGAACCCACTTGTGATCATTAGAATCTTCAAATTGTTTAAAACATGCTTCACATCCATCCTCATATGACATTTTATCCATCTCCATTATTTATCTTATCATGTTTCTATTTAACAACCGTTTTTGTCGAGAATAATGCCGCCCATTTATACATTTTACCCAAGCAGCACTAACTCATCTAATGAGCTATTGTGCTTAATTTTACTTGAATTTATTGCTTGTTAAAATTATGATGATACATCATAATGATATAATCCTGCGCCTGAATATGAATTGAGCCAGAAAGCCGACAGAACACAAAGCCCTGAGCATTCGCACTGATGCTCCGTGATTCATCACGGAGTCCTTGACTGTAGACTATGGGAGTTTCATGCTCGTACAAACGATAAAATCTAAAATATTATAGGAGTCTGGCGTAAAATCTGGACGAAACAGTTTCAAATATATTTGCAACACTTATGAACTGCAACTTTAGAATATCCAGAAGCTGGGCACACTTGTATATCTCTTTCTAAAACATCTCAGGGTCAGTCTTTTATATGAACTACAACAAATGTTAAGTGGGGCGTTATGGTAAATAGAGATAAAACAATCGACATTTTACGAGGTTTGGCAATTTTCACCATGGTAGCTGCCAATATGGCTGGTCCTGTGTTAGTCGAACCTCATCCCTTCTTGTTCCGTTTTTATGGTTCATTTGCAGCCCCTTTATTTATTCTCATTTCTGGAATGATGGTTGCTCTTACAACTCAAACAAAAGGTCATGATTTAAAATACTTCTTAGTTCGAGGGATGTTGATTATAGCTGTTGGGGCGCTTATTGATATGCTTATATGGAAAATTTATCCTTTCACAACAGTTGATGTACTTTATCTGATAGGTATTTCGTTGCCTTTGGCGTACCTTTTCCTACGGTTGAATACCATGTCCCAATGGCTTATTGTAATTTCTATTTTCTTTTTCACGCCAATCCTTCAAAATATTTTTGGGTACGCAGATTATCCTACAGAATTTTTATTTCCCTCGGGCGTGCTAACTATCTCTATTGAGAATCAAACAAACATACTCAACCATTGGCTGGTAGACGGCTGGTTTCCTATATTCCCATGGCTAGGATTTTCTTTACTGGGTGTAATTCTTGCTAATCTACGCTTGAAATATAAAACATTTGGAAGGAGCGTTTTTTTACTAACTGGAACTTTCTTCTTGGTATTTGGCAGTGTTATCTGGTATTTCTACCCGGGAAAGTTTTTGACACGTGCCGGATACAGTGAAGTTTTTTATCCTCCAACACTTGGATACATAATCAGTGCTGTTGGACTGATTGTCCTACTATTTTTTATAGTTGATCATAATCCTTCGATTATTGCATATAATCCATTGCAGGCATTAGGCGAGCCAGCCCTTTTTATGTATATACTGCACTTATCGTTAATTGAATACGTTATTGTTCCCATATGGTCAAAAGAAAATTTTCAAACATTCTTGTTTTTTTATATTGTTCTATCACTCATGTTGATATTGATATCGTATGGATTGAGATTTTTTAAGGTTAAGTGGAGGGATCATCCATTTATAATTCGATTTTTACTTGGGGGTTAGAAGAGAAAAGATACTAATCTCATGAGCATCCGCCTGATGCCCTCGGATTTCCAATCCGGTCAGTTCGTGACGCCATCCAATCGCCGAAAGTATAGTGACGAGTATCCATCTATCCGTTCTTCACTATTGTTGCGCTGCGGACCCGCAAGACCACCCCGATCACAATCAGGCCAATTGAGAAGGGCAATTGCAAGTGGAGCAGTTCCGCTGCGCCCAGGGCGAGTGCGCCAGGCGTAATATCAGACAAGTTCGGCGAGATCTTGTTGATGATATAGCGCGCCAGGTTCACTCCGGAAGATTTCGGTTATATTTTAAGAATGTGCGCCTGCCCGCGAGAACAGCCCTCTGGGGCAATTTTTAGCGCATGCGCCAGAGGTACCCTGGGGTTTTTCATCCTTTGAGCGTTTAAGAGGCTTCACACGAAGCGCGAAGTTAGTCACTTTTCCATCACAGTATATTTATCTTAAACTGACAGCGGAATATATAAATCTACAATGAGACTATATGGGAGTGGAGATGGTGAAGGATGATTCCTAAAAATCAATTAGCAGAGCTTGGCGTGTTGAATCTTAGGGTACTGGCATTAGAAAACTGTGTAATCCTGATGTGTGAGAAATGCGGCGAAACATGGAGCCCAGATGCGTTAAATTCATGGGCTTGCCCTAACGGGTGTAACGGGTTTTTGAATCTGTGAAGACCCATATTAAAAGAAATAAAAGAGATTGAATCACGAATATCTATACTTCTCACCTTCTTTAGAAATGTTATGTTCCACCATAAATGATATCACGTTCCCAATCCACCGCTTCATAGCTATGGCAGTATCAGCATATTCCAAAAGGTCTTTCTCTATAGTTTTTTGCCAGTTTACACCACGATGTTTTTTCTTAAATTTCGTTATCTGTTCAGATGTTGCAAGATTTTCAAAATCCTGTACTATAGTTTTTAAAACATACCTTAAGATGTCTTTTTTCATATCAACGCTCCTCTGGCTTGGTAAAAAAGGAAATATGTGTAACACTATATATCTTTTACGATTTGAGGAGGGAAGACATTAACATTAAGTTTAGTTCAGCTCATAGCAACAGACTTCAATTAATAGCAACTGGTTGATAATATCTCTGAGAACTGCTCACTATCGGATTTCTCAAGCGGATATTGAGCGTTGTATTTCTTCTATTTTCGGATAGTTGGCTATGAACTTTATTCAAAGATGCTATATGAAAAAGCATAGGAAGAAGATTTTATCCTACTCTTAGTATATCTTTCCTAATAGAAACGTTAAGAAGCCAGCGCACTCCACCAGGGGCTTTTTATGTTTTCAACATTCCCAGAAGCCGCGTCAATATCAGTCTGTATATTAATAGAGACGGGTATCAGGAATAATAATCTCGCAGGCTTCACCCAATTCACCTGATATAATACCTTGTTTTTTTCCGCTTTAAGCTCTATCTTCTGAATAGTCTGGTTTTTAAGTTCTTTTTCTGTAGTTAATTCTTCTGGGGTAATTCTTATAACAACAGAACCATTATCTGTTAGAACAGAAACATTTCCTGTTTGGACATTTATTGTTTCATTAGTTTCTACTTCTGCATTCCCTTCCTTAATATGTACTTTGTCTCCTTCTTTATTTATGGAGATATTCTTTCCATTAACATTAACTTCTATCGAAGTGGCAGAATAGGATTTTTGATTTGTTTCAATTACTATTTGACTCTCGCTAACCCTTATCTCGCTTCTATTTATTTCAACAGGAGTGGTCCCGTTTTCAGTTATCTTGACTCCGGGAGCTATTATCATGCCAGATGCAATCACTACGCCTGGTGCTTCTATACGTCCTTTAGTGATATTCACACCTGGCGCTGTTATACCCTCTTTAGTGATATTCACTCTAGGAACTGTTACACCTTCCTTAGTAATGTTCACGCCAGGTGCTGTTATCCCTTCTTTAGTGATAGCTATATTACCCACTACTATACCTTTTTCAGTGACATTCTGTTCGGCTAAAGCAATATGAATAAATATGATTAAGATTGCGAAGATTGGAAGTAAAGTTCTTTTCATATCTAACTAATAGATTTAGAGTAGCTATATATTTTACTGACTCTATCTCACGCTTCAGCAACTGACTCCCTTAGACCATCAAAAGAGTACTCTTTCCATATCAGAAGCATAAATCTGTCATTGTCGAAGATGCCCGAAAGGGCAAATGGTATCTGAAAAACAACATGCTTGGAATCAAATTCAAGATTTGAGAAACTATTAATGGATCGCCGAAAAGCTATATTAAAAGCTGAGACAGGTATTGTGTCACACTGCTCTTGAGGACACGACATCAAGTTCTGAACTGAACTTGTAACGGGTCTGGCTGTGGTACACGAAAAATGGATTGAAAAACCTTTGGATAACATGCCATACTGATTTGTTCTCCATTGTACTGTCCCAATTTTGAAATGCACTGCAAACCAAATCCTTCATAGCGTGATTGATACAAGCTTTCTATTTCAGGTTTGCATACGTTAACCTTTTTTATTTCAGTCGAGAGATATGCTGGGGAGTGAGAATGCAGGGCGTTTTCGTAAGTCTTTTATAGCATGGTTAAACAATATATCATTGTGGTGGTGGCTTGTGAACAAATATATTAGCGGGAGCAGGCTTGGATGTAAGGTTAGGGGGAATAACTCTAATAGTACAGCAAGGAAGCAATTGAATTCTATAAACGGGCATTTAGGGGGTAAATATGACGGATTATTTTAAATCATTAAAATGGTTATTAATTAGCCTTATAGTAGTTATGTCTTCTTTGGGATTTCTCCAACTATTTGATGTGGTGGCTTTAGGTCCTCTTGCTTTAGCTTTTGGCATATGGGGGGGTCTCTTGATGACACTAAGTATAATTTGGTTGATGAAACTTTCATCGAAATACATCCGAAGCACCGAGCAGTAAATCTTATTGCTTGATTTGATTCTTGATATGCTATGTAGCCAGTTCAAGACCCTGCCAATATCTCTCCAAACCGCTCTCTATCCACCTCTTCAAGAGGATACTGAATAAAGCATATGCATTAGCACATGCCAAATAATCTAAAACCTTTAATCAAATAAAGATATCAAAATATGTAGCAATTTGGCAATGCTTGCTATGACAAAACCTTTCTTTGAATGATTCGAGATACATGGGAGTCAACTTGAGGTGAGTGGAAAGGTAATTGCATCAAATTAGAAGGTGTAAATATGAGAACAATAGGAACAAGAACAAAATATCTTTTGTTATTGGTAATTTTAACCATAACAATATCTCCTGCTATGGCTGGAGCATCTGCTATGTCTAAAAATGGAGCAGTTTATACGGAGACCAATAATGTGACAGATAATAGAATAATAAGCTTTGATAGGTCGGCAGATGGTTCATTAAGTATGTCAGGAAGTTTTTCAACAAACGGCTTAGGAACTGGAATTAGTCTTGGAAATCAGGGAGGAGTAATCCTTACAGATGATGGCAAGAATTTATTGGCAGTGGATGCTGGAAGCAATGAAATTTCTGTATTTCAAGTTAAATCTAAAGGTCTTGTACTTACTGATAAGGTTAGTTCAGCAGGTACTATGCCAATAAGTCTTACATCACATAAAGACTTGGTGTATGTAGTGAACGAAGGCGGGAATGGTAATATTGTAGGTTTTCATTTAGACGATGGAAAACTTTCAATGATTCCTAACTCAATCAGACCATTAAGCAGTAATTCAGCAGGTCCTGCAGAAATATCTTTCAATCCTGAGGGGAATGTTCTTGTTGTAACAGAAAAATCAACTAATAAAATCGACACATACGTTTTAGATAAGCATGGAATTCCTATCGGGCCAATAGTGCAAAATTCTAATGGTCAAACACCTTTTGGGTTTGCATTCGATAAGAAAGGGCATCTCATAGTCAGTGAAGCTACTACAAACGCTCTTTCTTCATATGCTGTGGATGATTGGGGCAATCTGAAAACAATAAGTGGTTCTGTCCCAGATTTCCATTCTGCGCCCTGCTGGGTTGTAGTAACTGAAAATGGCAAGTTCGCTTACACAAACAATGCGCACGATGGCACTACATCAAGTTATAGAATCGATAAAGATGGTGAATTATCGTTACTCAATCAAGTTGCGGCGACCCCAGGCGTTGGAAACATAGACCTTGCATTGAGCCAAGATAGCAAATTCGTGTACAGCCTGAATTCTGGAGTTAATACAATTGCAGGATTCCGTGTAAATTCAGATGGAAGTCTCACTCTTGTAACAACAGTGAACGTCATGAGCGGGTTAGATGGTTTAGCCGCGAGTTAAGGATTTTTTAATTTTTTTAATTTTTTTTAATTTTTTAATCTAACCATCTCTAAATCCTCTGGTGCAACAAGTTCTCTCTCATTATTTTCAGGTACATGTATTGGGGTAATGTTGGGGAAAAAACATTTTAATGATAAATAGAAAAGAAGCCCTTGCAGACAAGAAAAAAATAGGTGGGTTGGGGATGGTGGTGGTATCCCTTACTGCAAAGGCTAATCTTCTCCTTTAGATTTATCGTATAAAGACTTTTTGATGAAGTACAATGACCGGAAGTTTTATCGTGCTGGTGTCCAAATATCCATCTCCTCCAGATCAGATTCAATATTTTTTGCTATAAAATATAAACCAGAGTATTCATCTTGGCCTCTCGTTATCATTCCTTTTTTTAACAGAACTTTAAGATGATGTCTTATAGTTTTATAATCCATATTCAAGGCTTTAGCCAATTGATTAGCATTATAAGATTTCTCGGTAAGATGTCTCAAGATTAATGCCCGGGTCTTTCCTCCACGCGTTCCTTCAATCAGATAACATAGGAGCTTTTTTTGTTTATTAGATTTCATTAATTTTTGATTAAGAGATTCTTTTATCTGCTCTTCCGCCTTTTTATGCTCTGTTATGTCCTGGCCAAAACTCACCGTTCCCACAACTTTTCCTTTTGAATATATGGGAGCCGTATTAACTAAAAGAATTATGTTAATGCCATCTTCTTTTTTGACTGATACCTCATACTGCTGAGGCTCTCCGCCTAGAGTTTTGTGGAATACCTCAATTACCTTAGTCAAATCATCTTTTTCGATGAGAGGAGCAAAGGACTTGCCTTGCCAATCCTCCAATTTATATCCTGTTATCTCTTCGGAGCGCTTATTGAAAAATAGGAAACGTCCTTCAGTGTCGAGAGTCCATATCATATCATTGGAAAACTCAATTATCGTGCGGTAACGCTCCTCACTCTCCTTCAGCGCCTCCTCAATCTGCCTGCGTTCAGTAATATCCCAGAAAATGCCCAGTATACCAATCGTATTGCCTTTCTCATCTTTAAGAGGTGTTTTAGCAGTTTGGACGAAGACTTCTTGTCCATTTTGAATGTATTTCTCTTCTATATACTCCGTCTCACCCGACTCCATAATTCTTTTATCGTCTGCTCTGTATTTTTCAGCCAACTCCCTGATATAAAAATTATAATCTGTCTTTCCAACAATTTCATCAGGCTTAATCTTTAAATCGTTTGCATAACTCTCATTGCATGATACATAAACAGAATTTCTATCCTTATAGAAAATTTTTTGCGGAAGATTCTCAATTAGTACTTTATACTTATTTTCACTCATCAGTAATTTTTCCATCTCTCGCTGACGTTTATTTCCTGATTTTTCTAATTCATCAATCCTCTGGCGTAGTTCTCTTATGAGTTTCTCTTTAGTCCTGTCCACAGCTTTCACAGTTCTTCCCTCTTGAATTAGGCAGTAGTTTTAGCTAACCTGCTTCATCTTTTGCCTGAACTCGACTTCTATTCGCACTTTGCTGGTATCACAGATAGCCATTTGTTATGAATATTTTGTGGTTGTGTATGTAAATTATTGAATTGGCACTCTGAATGTACCTTATTACTTTCATCAATAAATGGGATATAGCGATAGATTGTTTTATCTTAAGACTAAATACGGGCAAGCCAGTGATTATTTATCTAAAAAAAGAAGTAGCGTATAGCAGAGATTATGGATATAGAGCAGGAAGCGAGACCTTCAACTTATGACTTCTATAGGATCTTTCATATAATTCCTGAACCCTGCGAATGCTTTAACCCATAGTTGCATACTATCCCTATTGTAGTTCCCCACAAAGCCATTCCAGAATCGCCTTATCCTGCCTTCGATATCACCAAAAAACCGCTCAATAGCGCTCCTGTATCCGAAAGCTATCACAGTATATCTTTTGAAACCAGTCTTATTAAGAGCCCAAGGATACCATGTACCACCATCTATGAATACTCTGTGTAATTTTCCATCACATGCAGCTCTTACTCTCTTGAGAAAAGCTGCTGCTTCAAGACTACTTCTTCCAAATGATACCCACACAGCTATAACTTTCTCATCATCAAGATCAACAGCACCCCAAATAAACATCTTCATGCCATTTATCGATATTTCTTTCTCGTCGACTGCTATCCACTTTCTAACTTTTTTCTTTGTTAATGCCTCGAATAGTTCTTCTCCTTTTTGATACCATTCTCGGACCGCCTCATAGCTTGCACCTGCAAACATTCCGGTTTTCTCATAACTCAAGCCTGCATGATAAAGAAGCATCCCTAATGCTCTCTGCTTGTTGCTTTTTCTCTTACGGGAAAAGATTTTTCTAT
>CABMIB010000056.1 GCA_902386135.1 uncultured archaeon | reverse complement strand
CAACTCATCTATAGAAAAGTTTGGAAGAAATGATTCACCTCTCGGTGTTATTGTCATTTAAACTCCCCCATTAAAGAATACACTTGATGATTCTTAAAAATTACGGAGGCCTTAGAATCATGCTATAACTCTGGATTGCTTCGAAAAAGGATTTCCACTTTCAACATCTGTATTCCCAATCGGAATGCAACAATCTTGTATCTTAGAAGTTACTGCACAACAGATAACGTCTGAATGATTTCTATTATATGAATTATTTGATAATATTAGTCCAGGTCTTTTTTTTGAACCAGATAAGTCTGAATAAGTAATCTCCAACCAAACAATATCACGCTGGTCGGTGGTCAGACTAGATTGTGTCATCTTCTTCATCCCATATCTCATCTATAACATCACGAGATAACATGAGATTTTGAACTCCCACAATATGTCTTTTTGATAACATTTCTTCAATATTCTTAAGTCGATTTTCAATTGGCTTAACTTTTTGATTAAGTTTATCATCCAATATTTCGCTTACAACCCCCTTCATGATGTTCTCGATAGTCCAAGAAAATGCTTTTATTTGGTGACTTAGGTAAAGTTCTGTTCGCTGTGGAATATTAGGGATGTCTCCACGAAACCCAATCCAAGCATACGCGTCTACATCTGTCTGCTGTCCAACAATTTGTTGTTTGGGATAGTTAATATTAAGTCCCCCCTTCTATGACGCTAATAACCTTATATATATTTGTATCTATATTATTTGCACTGTCCTTGAATTTATTGATGTCTGAATTTCTAAATGCGTATCTAACAAAATATTTTTTGGGATTAGATAATAAAGGTTCTATTACTACATCGAACCAAATACGGTCTGAAATATTCCTATTCTCTGGGATTATTCTTAATGTTGAAATGTAGGCTTTTTCATTAAAAATTTCATCGAATTTGTTGTGATTAAGAAAATAATCTTTTATGATTTTTTTAGCGTTTTCATCTGTTTTTACATGAACTATCGTTACTCCTTCAATAAAATTAAGAACTTCTTCAAAATCCACATCATATTCTTCTATTAAAATATCCACTAATTCCTGAAAAATTATGAAAACATCTCTAAAATTAACTCCTTTAATACCCACAACTTGCTTAGGCTCGTCATAAAAAATAATCGTATTATTCTTTTTTACCAAATCTGGACTGGTTACAGGAAATGGCAATGCTTCAGTTTTTATTTTCTTAATAAAATCTGGCTCTGGGATTTCTTCAAACTGATGCTCGACAAGTTTTTTAATTAAATCAACTCGCTCAAATAATTTCGGTAAATTAAAAGCACATGCGATTTGACCTTCATGAGAACTTATTTTTTCTTCCATTTTCACCAAGACTTTTAATATTGTTCATTTCTCATGCATCGACATTATACCCCCATATTGTTGTAATATAAGAACAACAGGGGATGCTTTGATACCAGCAATACACCATTCTGGCGTTTCAAAGACCGTCTGCACGATTAAAACAACGACTGTTGTTTATATAAAGGTTTCTAATCATTTTTATAATCTAACTTAAAAAAAATTATTTAATATAATTATTTTTCTGGTGCTCGTTGCGGCTTGCATTCTGTATCAGTGTTATCCATTTATTATCTCCCTCTACCTTGATACCGCAAGCTTCCGCAGGGGTTTGCCCTTCAAGCTCTGATGCGGTCTCATGTAGTTATGGACTATACAAAAATATGCTGCATTCAATAACCTTTAATAGGTCATAAATGAATTTTGAGCCGGGCCCCGATGGGGTAGCGGATATCCTTTGAGATTGCGGATCTTAAGACCTGGGTTCAAGTCCCAGTCGGGGCGCTTTTAAACTACTCCAAAAGCCTTCTCTGGAATTTATAAGCAGATAAAGGAAGGTACATGAGCAGGGGTTCATGTGGGACAAAAAAGATAAGCTTGCGCGCCAGATTAAAATATACAGTATCTAAAAAGGAGTGGCAACAAAATGAATAGAAACATAGACAAAATATTAAAAAGCAAACCAACGATCGAAGGCGCGGGAGTTCACCTGAAAAGGGCTTTCGGTTACCATGAAGTGCCTTTACTGGATCCTTTCTTGCTCCTGGACGATTTTCATTCCCAAAATCCCGCCGACTATATAGCAGGATTCCCCTGGCATCCTCACAGGGGTATTGAAACAGTCACTTATATGCTGGAAGGCAGGGTCGAACATGGCGACAGTATGGGAAATAAAGGCGTGATTTTCCCTGGAGACGTCCAGTGGATGACTGCCGGAAGCGGCATAATTCACCAGGAAATGCCAAAGGGAGATCATGGACATATGTGGGGTTTCCAATTGTGGGTGAATCTGCCTTCCACGCATAAAATGATGGAGCCAAGATACAGGGAAGTGAAGAAGGAGCAAATAAATGAGGTCGCAATAGATAAAAATGTTAAAATCCGGGTCATTTGCGGGGAAGTAGAGAATACAAAGGGACCGGTTCAGGATATCGTGGTTGATCCGGAATATCTTGATATTACGATGACGCAGGACACAGAATTTGAACATCGCATCAAAAGAGGATACAAAGCATTCGCATATGTGATTGAAGGAAGCGGCTATTTTGACCCTGATAAAGAAAAATTAATAGATATTGAACATCTTGTAATTTTCAAAGATGGGGATAAGGTGAAAATAATACCAGATGATAAAAGTCTCCGTTTCCTTCTGGTCTCAGGTAAACCTCTTGGTGAACCTGTGGCATGGTACGGACCAATTGTTATGAACACACAAGAGGAATTGGATATAGCTTTTGAGGAATACCGGAACGGTACATTTATCAAACACAAACTTCATAACTAATCATCGGGATGTTTTGTATGAGATTATTTATTGTGGGGTTACTGATGATACCATTAGTAGTGATTTCAGGTTGCACGGAGAATGCGGGTCGCAGCATATCAGAGCGCCGGATTCAGGGTGCAACTGTGGAGATTGTAAGCGGTAACCAGACTTATCCAGCTTACCTTGCAGCACCCACAGAAGACGGAAAAAAGCCTGCTGTAGTTCTGATTCACTCCTTTAACGGTCTTGAGCCCGGCTACCGCAACCTGACCGATAATTTTGCACGTGAAGGCTACGTTGTAGTCTCTCCTGAGTGGCAGACCTTCAATAAGACGCCAGCGGATGAGGTAGTGGGAGGATTGATAAGGGACTCTGTGGCTTACCTGCGGACAAGGACTGATGTTGATGCCAGCAGGCTCGGACTTACCGGATTCTGCGCTGGCGGGAGGTACACCATGCTGTTTCTGCCGCAAATGCCTGAGTTCAAGTCTGGAGTTGCCTGGTATGGCTTCCCCTATTCAGGTGGATTCGCGAACCAATCCAAGCCGGTAGAATTTATTGATCAGCTTAAAGCACCTATGCTGATGATCCACGGGACGCATGATCAAGCAAGCCCTGTCGAGGACATTTATCGCTACGCTACGGCGCTGAACGCTTCTGGCAAGTACTTTGAACTAAAGGTCTACCAGGGCCAGCAGCATGGGTTTATGGTAGAGAACGGTCAGCTCTCCCAGAGTTTCGTGGCCCAGGATGCTTATAGAGAGATGATAAACTTCTTTAACCGCACTCTTCGCGAATGATCACACTCAGATATAAACCACAACTTACCGAAGCCTATGAATCCCCCAACTTTAGCTTCCGCAAGCTTTATCAGTATGTTCGATTGATGTAAAATAAAGGGATATACTAAAAGTCCCTGTAAAAGGAACAATGAGTGACGAAAAAGCTATCGGATACATTAAAAGGCATCTTGAATCGGGAAGGATGGCTGAAGCCATAGAAATTTCCAAACTTACAGGAGTGCCGGTTTCGAAAGAAGAGCTCAAAAGTTACCTCCATCAGTATCTTGAGAAGGGATGGATGGCAAAGGCAAAAGAAGGCTCCAAAGCTGCCGGGATAGAACTAAAAAACGAAGTCCTTGCTGGCTACATCGATAAATATCTCGCTGACGGGCGCATCTACTCCGTTATCGAGGCTTCCAAAATCACAGGAACGCCGATACCAAAAGAACGCCTGGTCGCGATAGGCAGGGAATGCCTGCTGAAGGGAAAGCTCAATCCGGGACTTGAAGCTTACGCTCTTGTTGAAGAGACGCCGCCTGAGGAGGAACTTATTACCTGCGGCAAAAAGTGCTTCGAAGAAGGGCAACTTTACCTTGGTCTTGAAGCCTACAAAAAAGCCAATATGAGCCCGCCGGAAGAGGAACTTATCACCTGCGGCGACAGGTGCCTCAGTAATGGGAGTCCTGCTCCAGGCATTGAAGCCTACAAAAAAGCCAATAAGACCCCGACCAGGGAAATGCTCCGTGCATGCGGCGAGAAGTGCCTTCTTGAAAGACGCACCGATGAAGCGAGAACAGCTTTCGTGGCTGCGCAGAAGATCGAAGAGACGGTAAAGGCGAGACCCATTGAGATAAGGGAAACATCTTTCCAGGAAATAAGCGGGGAAATAGAAGAATCATGGAAAGGCATCGGTCCAAAAGCGTGCCTGAAATGCAAAAACGAGAGCGGGTTCAAAGAGAGATACTTCATCTTATCGAGATGTCCCGAAAACAGGGAAGAAGAAGAGCAGCTTGAAGAGCTCATGAAAAAGCGACACGGGGTGGAGCACTATTACATTGCAGTGGATGTATTCGGTGATGACAGGGGACTGATCAACTCGGCTGTGTGCGGAAAGTGCGGGTCGCAGGATGTGTTCTTTGATTTTTAAGAGATAGGATAATTATGGCTCATCAAGAGTATTTTCCTCATCGCCGCCATAGCTCCATCGACTGATAGCTTCCTGAGTCCGCGTATCAAGTTCGATCCCATAGTGGGAAGCCAGTTCTTTTAGTTCCTCCGCCGCCGTTCCTAAATCCTCCCTATCAGCCTGATCTTCCATCTGGAGAACCTTTTTGTAGTGGTGGACAGCCTCATCGATATCGCCTCCTTTTTCCAAGAATTCGGCATACCTGATATGGATGAAACGAAAGTCAGGTACTTCCCTGAGCAATCCCTCATACTCGTTCTTACCTTCGTCCCGCCTTCCTAAAAGATTGAGATAGTCCGCCAAATCCATAGTGGCATATGTCCATTGTTCTCGATCTTTGTCCTTATAAAAGGACTGAAGCCGGCGGATCACATTAAGCCCATCATCCCCCAGTTCAGGATGGTCACGGCACATTATTTCCCACTCATAAAGGAAATCACCTGTCTTCCCGGTATGATCTGCCACAGGTTCAAGCTCCTTGAATATTTCCATTGCCCTGGCTGCATCCCCTTCCCTTTCAGCCTCGAATGCTAGGTCCGTAAGGCTTTCCAGAACAAACAACGGATCATAAGGAGATGTTCGCTGCAGATACCCAAAATCAGCATACCGACTTCTATCCAGCTCACGCTTTGGAGGCGTGGATTGCACCAGGGGAAGGTGGCATTTCTTAAATTTTTTGCCGCTACCGCACGGGCATGGTTCGTTGCGGCCCACTTTCCTGGAAAGAGGGAGCACTTTGCTCTCGATCAACTTTGTTGTTATCTCAAGACGTCTGAGCTCAATAGCAATGGATTTTTCTCTATTCTCCCGCTTCTGGGCTGCCAGTTGCTCCCTTTCTTTTCGTTCCTTTTCCCATCGTTCCTGGCGCCTGGCAACCTCCTCAGGGGCATAAAATTCCAGTAAATCCGTTTTGTAATGAACAAGGGCTTTTTCATCAGGTGGTTCTTCTCTTTCCTCCAGAAAATCTTCCCTGCTAATGATATATTTATCAATAAGATCCCTGTTGAAAGCATCTTCCAGGACAGGGAAAGAAGAGGGGTCATGTAAATCAAGAAGATCGCACGCGATAGACCCCATGAATTCTGTATCTTCATCCTCGGAGAACAACCCATGGAGAAATGACAGGATACGCTCCCTCTCCTGGGTATGCTGTATAACTATGGATACCAGACCGTTTGCAGCAATACTGCGAGACCACCACATGCTGTAATCTCCTCTGTGTGCATTGATAAACTCTATGAGGGGTTCAACTGCCGGAGGACCAATACGCCCGAATACTGTAGGCAGGTCATCCATAACCCATTCATCATCTGTTTTTTCTGCAAGAACAAGAGCGTCGATAAACTGTGGAAGCGCCTCCGGGTTGGCGAGTACTCCCAGCAGCTTTACAGCATGGGTAGGCATCCATAATTTATCGCCTTCAGCTTCCCAGTACTGTTTATCCTGAAGTATTCTGCTTAAAGGCTCCACTATTTCCTCGCCCTTTGCGAGGATCGCTTGGATTAGCTCCATCGGAGACCGATCCCCCAGTTCTTCCAGTTTATGCAGCAATTCTTCTGTAGAAAGGTGAGAGAACACGTCTTTCACTCCTAATTCATATAATACGCTATGATGCCCTATAAATGAACCGTGGTCAGAGAATATTATTCACGCACAGTCTTCAGTAATTTTTATAGTTACATAAACCTAAAAGTCGCATGATAAATAAGCTTATAACTCACGAAAACTTTTGTGCGGCTTAAGATTGTCCGTCAAGTGGGCTATTTATTTAACCCGCGATGTAAAAGCGGTTATATACAAAGAGCCTAATCTTAGCACATTACTCTCATATTGGAGGATTTCATTGCAACCAGTTGTAAATATAGGCATCGTAGGACATGTTGATCACGGTAAAACCACACTCGTCAAGGCACTTTCGGGTGCTTGGACCGACAGGCACAGCGAAGAAATAAAAAGAGGAATATCTATCAGACTGGGCTATGCTGATGTAGTGCTCAGGAAATGTCCCGGGTGCCCCGAACCTGAAAATTATACTACCAAAGAAGTATGTGAAAAATGTGGGACAAAATCCGAGATCCTGCGTCCCATCTCTTTCGTCGATTCACCCGGGCATGAAACATTAATGGCGACAATGCTTTCGGGAGCTGCGCTGATGGATGGGGCTCTCCTTGTCATTGCAGCTAACGAAACATGCCCGCAGCCGCAGACGAAAGAGCATCTTATGGCTCTGAACATCATCGGGATAAAAAACATAGTGATCATCCAGAATAAGATCGATCTTGTTCCTCGCGAGAAGGTCATAGAGAACTACAACCAGATCAAAGCTTTCGTGAAAGGAACAGTTGCGGAGAACGCACCGGTCATCCCGGTCTCAGCCCAGCAGAATACGAATATCGACCTCGTTATTGAAGCTATTGAAAAGTACATCCCCACGCCAAAACGCGACCTGGAAAAGCCGCCGCTCATGTTCGTCGCGCGGTCTTTTGACGTAAATAAACCCGGAACACTGCCGGATAAGCTCGTAGGCGGCGTCATCGGCGGATCGCTAAACTGCGGACGCCTGCGTCCGGGAGACGAAATAGAGCTTCGTCCAGGCAGGAAAGTTGAGTCCGGGGGGACTGTTAAATGGGTTTCCATCAAAACCGATATTACCAGGATACATGCAGGCAGCGAAGAGATAGAAGAAGCAAGGCCAGGAGGTCTTATCGGGGTAGGCACGAAGCTTGACCCGTCCCTTACCAAGAGCGATGCGCTTGTCGGTCAGGTCGCAGGGCTTTCAGGTTCGATGCCTCCGACGATTGAAGGTTTCGTGATGGAAACAAAACTCCTTCCGCGCGTGGTAGGAGTGAGCGATGAGTCCAAAGTCGAACCGATACGCTCAAACGAGCCATTGATGCTGAATATAGGCACAGCGACTACCATAGGTGTTGTTACAAGCGCAAGAGCCTCGGACGCCGAGGTCAAGCTTAAAAGACCGGTATGCGCAGGCAAAGGCTCATCGATCGCGATCAGCAGGCGGGTCGGGGCACGCTGGAGGCTTATCGGCTCCGGTATACTGATCAAAGAAGTTAAATGACGAGGAAAGTGATTATCGATACCAACGGGCTGATGATCCCGGGACAGTTCGGTGTGGATATTTTTTCGGAGTTGAAACGATTGGGATTTGATACATATCTTGTTCCGGGGGCGTCGGTCAAGGAGTTAGAAAAATTATACTCAGATGCCCGGGGCAGGGATAAGGCAGCGGCGAAGATTGCATTATCTTTGCTGGACAGATGCACCGTGATTGAAAATAACGGATTTGTCGATGACATTATCATGGATATGGCAGCCGGCAAGGATGCGGCTGTCCTTACCAACGATACGGAATTAAAGAAAAGATTATGTAGTAAGGGAGTTACTATTGTACACCTTCGCGAGAAAACTCATTTAAGTATTTAATATCTTTTATTAAGAGGGTTCAAATGTATAAAAAAATGAGATTAGCAGATACGGTGAGAATTGCACCTGAATTACTTGGCGAACCCGTGGAAGCGGCAGTTAAGCTTGCCCTGCGGGATAAGCTTGAAGGACTTGTGGACAAGATTATTGGATCAATAGTCGCAGTAACGGACGTTGTAGAAGTGGGTGACGGGCATATACTGCCAGGGGATGCGGGAGTTTATTACGATACTGTATTTGATGCAATTACTTTTATGCCTGAATTGCAGGAAATAATCGAAGGCAGCGTGTTAGAAGTCGTCGAGTTCGGTATATTTGTAGGGATAGGTCCCCTTGACGGTCTTGTGCATGTAAGCCAGATGACGGATGAGTACGTGAGCTACGATGAGAGGAACTCAAGGCTCATAACAAAAGAATCCGGCCGCTCCGTAACCGTAGGGGACCGCGTAAGGGCCAGGATAGTGGCAGTCAGTCTTAATGAGCGGGAACCAAGGGACAGTAAAATCGGTTTGACCATGCGCCAGCATGCGCTGGGTAAAATAGACTGGCTTGAAGAGGCGCGGGAAGGCAAACAGAAAGAAGGCGGCGAGGAAAAAGAAGCAAAGCCAAGGAAGAAAAAGAGAGAGGAAAAGAAGGAAGTAAAGAAAGAAGATGTAGCTAAGACAGAAAGCACAGAGATCCCCGGGGAGGCGTAATGCCAGAGCTTGTTTGTAAAGAGTGCCACAGGCTGGTGAGCGGGCAGGTGTGCGAGGCATGCAACTCAACATCCTTTACCAATGACTGGAGTGGCTATGTGGTAATAATCGACCCGCTAAAATCACAGATAGCAAAAAAGCTTGGTGTTAAATTGCCCGGGAAGTATGCCCTGAAGGTGCGGTAGTTTGAAGATATACTGTCTTCCGGATGAATTAAAATCAGAACTCAGGAAACTTCACGGTGAGCTTTACCGTGGAGACGGGCAGGATACTGCCAGGCAGATAATCAAGAATTTTTCAAATTCTACTAAAGTAATAACAGTAGGAGATATTGTAACATTCAACCTTCTTAATGCCGGGCTTGTGCCGGACATATCTTTTGTAGATGACAGGACAAAGCGTGTTCCTGCTTCCGATCACATTATGCACGGTACCAAGCATCCCAGGTTCAGGACGGTCACAGTCGAAAATCCGCCCGGTATACTCACAGAGGGACTGCTGCGCGAAGTATCAAAAGCTATGGATTCCGATAACCCGGTACGGATATTCGTAAAAGGTGAAGAGGACCTGGCCGCCCTGCCGGCGATCGCCATGGCGCCCCTGTCATCAGTAGTTATATATGGTTTGCCGGACGAAGGGGCGGTAGTTGTCAAAGTAACCCCGGACAAGAAAAAAGAGATACAATCATTAATTAATAAAATGAAATGTAAGGAGGAATAATAATGGAACTTCAGATCATCAAAGATAAAAAAAATCCACTATTGAAAAGAAGGGAAGTCTCTTTAAAGATCGTCAATAAAGGAACCCCCTCAAGGATAGAAGTGAAGAACAAGCTTGCTGCAATGGCAAATTCCAAACCCGAACTGATCGTTATCGAGCAGCTTAATACAGCGTTCGGGAAGCAGGATATCATGGGGACGGCAAGTATCTATGAGAGCGAGGAACGGTTAAAACAAATAGCTCACCAGCACCTTGCTGCAAGAGGCGCGCCCAAGCCCACCGAGGAGAAAGCCTCGGAAGCACCGGCAGCACCTGCCGGGGAAGCTAAACCGGAAGCAAAGGCAGAGGCTAAAGCCGAGACAAAAGTTGAGGCAAAAGCAGAGAAAAAAGAACATGAGAAGAAGTGATATTAATGGCAATAAATAAGTTCTACGAAATAAGCGGGGATAAGGCTAAAAAGATCAGGCAGTCATGCCCCAGATGCGGTCCAGGAGTATTTCTTGCAGACCATAAGAACCGCTTAGCCTGCGGGAAATGCGGATATACCGAGTTCAAGAAATAAATTTCCTAGATTATTTTTTGGTTGTAGTTTCAATATTGATATGAGCGTAGAAGTCTTTAATATCGGTTCAATATCATACCCTACAGCTTCAAGTTTCTGTTTGTATAACTCGCAACAAACCATCTGACATTTTTCTTTCAGTAAGTTTTATTTATATTCATAGCGTAATAATTAAAAGTATAAATTATGAACGAGAGGTAATATATTGAAATGGTTCTCTCTTAAAGATAAATTAAAAATAATATTTTTAATTAATATAATTATTATTCTATTAGGTTTTATCTTTTTAGGGTATTTTCCGAATAACCAAATAATAATAAATATAGGTGCTGGTCTTTTAGCAAGCGGCATAGTTGCTATATTTTATCTTATTTACCCACAGATAGATTTTGAACGCGATTATCTACATTTCAGACAAATGGGGCTTATAGATGTTTATCATAGACGAGATCAAAATAAAGAGTATTCGTTGTTGTTACAAAAATCAAAGAAAAATATTGATGTTTTAGGACTTGGATTAAATCAATTTAGGGAAGATAATGAGGCAATTATCAAAGAGAAAGCCCTTGAAGGGGTTATTATACGTCTTTTGGTAGTTGATCCTAAATCACCAATAACCGCGATTCGTTCATATCAGGAAAAGGATTTAAAAGGTGAAACTATAGAGATTCCTCTAAAAAAACTGAAGACTTATGTAAAAGAAGTTAATAATTTGGTTAATTTATCGAAAAAAGGAGAAAAAATTCAAATAAAGTGTTATAATGCCGTCCCATCAACAATGATTTTTAGAATTGATGATATTATGTTTGTTGGACCATATCTTCATAAACTTCCGAGTAGAACAACAATTACATATAAACTCGAAAGCGATACTGAGCTTTTTAAACAATATGAAAATCATTTTAATGAGTTATGGAATGATGATGAATGTACGCTTAATTTTGAATAGTATAATTTATTTATAATGTAAAAAATATCTACTTTCGTTTCGATATTTTATTGAAATTTCTTCTAAAAATTTTGACGTCTTTTTGTTTAGCCAAGGGAGATTATAAGAATTCCAATTAAATTTTGACCAACCCTCTAAATTATTGGGTGGCCTAAACCCGTTTTTAATAGCTAAATCAAATAAATTTGTCCCTGGCCATGGTGTGTAAATATTCAAAAAAGGTGCATCTAAATTTGGATTTTCATTTCTTAATTTATTGATAAATTCTAATGTTTTCTGAATTTCTTCTTCGGTTTCGGTCGGCAATCCAATAATAAAATTATATCTGCATAATATATTAGCTTTTGCCAGTTTTTTATTAACCTTTAGAATATCATCTGCTGAGATTCCTTTATTTAGCAAATTTAATATACGATCTGAGCCAGATTCGACACCAAATTGAAGAACTCTACACCCAGATTTTTCTAGCATTTCTAAAAAAGATTGATCTTTATCAAGAAGATATTTGATTCTACAGTTAGCTTTCCAGCCAATATTATTAATACTAATTTTTTCACAGAACTCTTTTATCCTCTGCATGTTAACAAAAAAATTATCCTCTTGGAAAATTACACCATCTAAATCAAATCTACCTTGCAAATAATTTACTTTTTTAATAATATTATCAACATTTAGACATCTCCACTTTCTTTTATGTATTACTGGATTAGAACAGAAACTACAATTATGAGGACAACCTCTACTTGTTTCTAAAGTAAGACACCTCTGAAAACTATCCCTTTTAGTAATATATTTATTTATATCTAATAAATAATATGGCAAATCTGGCAAATTATTCAGATTAACGTAGTTTGGCATCTCATTTATGTGAATACCCGAAACGTCTTTATATCCAATACCTTTAATATTATGAATACGTTCTTTATTTTTAAGAGCTTTTATCAGAAGTGATAAAGTAATCTCTCCTTCCCCTCTTACAATAAAATCAATATTTTTGTTCTCTAAGGTTTGTTTGGGCAATATTGTAGGGTGTACCCCTCCCCAGATTACATTTGTGTTTTCTTTAGCAATTATTGAGATTTTTATTCCATGGAATATTTGTTCTCCTGTCATTGATGTAATGCCCACGCAAATTGAATCTTGTGATTCAGAATCAATTTTTTTAGCCCAATTATCATCCAGCCTCTGATCAATTATTTTTACTTCGTAATCTTTAACAATAGTTGAAGCGACTGAAAGAAGACCTAATGGTAACTGTGAATATTTGTCCAATCCGGTTTTAGGGAATACAAGAAGAACTTTGTCCAAATTATCATCTCAATGAATGTATAGATAAATCTAAATATAGTAGGTACTACTTTAGCATAAATGATTGCAAGGAAAAAGGGACTTTTAATAGCTGTTGAAGGGATAGATGGAGCAGGAAAACGCACCTTATGTTCTTTCATTAAGGAGTTTCTGGAAATACAGCGTTTTGAAGTAACGCAATTTGCATATCCTGATTATTCAAGCAAGTGGGGAAAAATTATTGAAGATTATCTGCAAAATAAAATAGAACTTAATATAAATGAACAATTTTTTGTGTATTTTATTGATATATTAAAAGATCAAGATAAGGTTCGTGAATTATTAGAAGAAACTAAAATTATAATAACTGATAGATATTTTTCCTCTACGATAGCCTTTCAGTGCGCAAAAGGTTTTAGCTACCAAAAAGCGATTTCAATAGTTGAAGTAATGGATGCCATTGAGCCTGATTTAACTTTATTTATTCAAATACCTCCACAATTAGCTTTAAAAAGAAAATTTGAACAAAAAAAATCCTTAGATAGACATGAAAAGGATATTGAACTACTAAAAAATGTAGATTATATGTATGAGAAAATGCTAAGCGGTGGTATACTGTCTAAAAGATGGATTAAAATAGATGGAAGCCGGGATTTGGAAAGGGTAGAGAAAGATATATTAAATGTTTTAGAGAAATTTGTGACATAATTTTAATGAAAAAGCTTATCCATTTCCCAAAATAGTTTAATTACGGGATAATTTTGGAGGTAATCATGGACATCCAGACCACAACCCGCACCGAACTCATCGACATAACAGACCGCGTGCGTGCAGCGGTAAAAGAAAGCGGCATAGAAAACGGCATCTGTGTCATATCCACGCGTCACAGTACGGGCGGCATAATAATCAACGAGAACGAGCGCGGGCTTAGAAGCGATATACTTGATATGCTGGAAGCGCTCGTACCGGAAAATAAGAGCTATGCCCACAACCAGATAGACAATAACGCAGACGCGCATCTGCGGGCTGTGTTGCTGGGCGCAAGCGAGGTCATACCCATAGAGGACGGACACCCCGTACTGGGCACATGGCAAAGCATATTCTTTGTCGAGCTTGACGGACCCAGGACCCGCCACGTTGATGTGAAAATATTAAAAGGGTAAAAAGAGAAAAAAGGGTAAAAGTAGAGAAAAGCAGAGAGCTAAAAAGTATCCAGCTCTCCCTTGGCTATCATTTCTGTGACCTTGGTGATATCAGTAAGCCACTGGTCGATGATCGCCTCGGATTCCGATTTGATCACGCTCATATTCGCACCTGCTTCGGGTATCACCTGAGCGCTTGCGATAAGCGGCTGGTCTATCGGATGCCCTATCTGCGAAAGTATGCGGATATGCACGTCCTGGATGCCGGGGACTTCATCTGCAATCTCGTTCGCCATCCGGTTGGAGAGCAGGTTGTACAGCTTGCCGACATGGTTTATCGGGTTTTTACCGCTTGTGGCTTCCATGCTCATCGGTCTGTTGGGCGTTATCAGACCGTTGCACCTGTTCCCTCTTCCTACCGAGCCGTCATCGCCCATTTCCGCTGAGGTGCCGGTCACGGTCAGGTAAACGCACCCGCTTTCTTCGTCGTCACCGGTATTGACATAGACCTCCACTTCACGTTCGGTATATTTCATCGCAAGGTCGCATATTTTATCGCTGAGCTCTTTTTTTATGGAGAAATAGTGCGAAGCGTCGTCTATATACTTCCCTATCATAGCGCAGGCGACCGTAAGGGTGATCTTGTCGTTCTTCCTCATGCCCATGACCTTGATATCTGTTCCGATGGCTGGCATATCTTTCTTGAAATTCAATACCATCTGCCGCTCTGTATTATATACTATCTTCTCGGTCTCGGAGAAAGGAGCGAAACCCACACCGAAGGAAGTATCGTTGGCCATCGGCGCTTTTCCGCGCCTGAAAACGCTCTGAAGGTCTGTTGACCCGACGCCAAGTTTGCAGTCGATGATAATATCATGTTCGGAATCGATATCCGGAAGGGTGGTTTTCAAATATTGTTTTGCAGCCTTTACAGCCGTGGTATCCGTGGGGATCTTGGAGTCCATGAATTCTTTTGTCGCTCTCCCTACAAGAAGCACATACATCGGCGATATCAATTCTCCGCCTCTGTATTCCGGGCAGGAGCGTCCGGCCACGACCTCGACCTGGTCGGTATTATGGTGAAGGACTGTTCCGCATTTTTTGATATATTCATTGCACAGTGCCCGGCTTACAGCCTCAGCAAAGCCGTCAGCCATGCTATCCGGGTGCCCAACCCCTTTTCTCTCTACTATCTCAATCTCCTGTTTTTCTATAGGAGTTTGTGTAAGTTTTTCCACACGAATGTTTCTTGGCATTAAATTACCTCTAATGGTTTTCTTCATCTGATGCTATTTTGTGTATAATAACTTTCGGTTTAGGTAAATCATCATCTTTAATAGCATTCCGGTTAAAGAGCATAAAAATCCAAGCTAATGACCACAATATCCGATTCAACAAAAGTACTCCTCAAAAAACACGGCTACCACCTCGCCGGCACCCACGGCGCGGTTAAAACATGCCTCTGGCTTAACAAAAGCCTGCGCAACGAGGGCTCATGCTACAAATCGCAGTTCTACGGCATAACCTCGCACCGCTGCATCCAGATGACACCCACCCTTGTTTGCAACCACCGCTGCCTTCACTGCTGGCGCGCCGTTGAGGCGCCTGTGGAAATCCCCGAGAAATGGGACTCCCCGCAGGACATAGTGGAAAGCTGCCTCGCCGGGCAGCGTAAGCTTGTATCGGGTTACGGCGGCTCGGAGATTATGGAAAAGACAAGGTGGAAAGAGGCTTTTGCGCCAAAGCATGTTGCTATCTCGCTTTCGGGTGAGCCGACAATATACCCATACCTGCCAGAACTCATCGAAGAGTTCAATAAAAAAGACCTGACAACTTTTGTGGTCACCAACGGAACGAATCCCGGAACTGTAGGGGATATCAAGCCCACGCAACTTTATATCAGCCTGAACGCGCCTGATAAGGAGGCGTATGGAAAGGTATGCAGACCGCTTGGAGACACCTGGGAGAACATAAAGCAGTCCCTGGAAGTCATGAAGGATTCTAAATCGAGGACTGCGGTCAGGATCACACTGACAAGGGGTGTGAACATGTCCGCACCCGAAGGCTATGCGCGGCTTATAGAAGCGGCAGAGCCCGATTACGTTGAACTGAAAGCTTACATGCACCTTGGATTTTCAAGAATGCGGCTGTCGCGGGATAACATGCCTTCCCACCAGGAGGTGCTGGAATTCTCAAGAGAGGTCGCTCTGGCGCTGGGCTATCTTATCGCGGATGAATCCGAGGCAAGCAGGGTTGTTCTGCTGTCAAAAGACGGGGAAAAGAAGAATATTGTGTAATTTCAAGCTTAGCTTGAATCGAACATGGATGACACGGATTGGACGGATTTTCACGGAATTTTTTAACCATATCAATCATCGTTATACTTCGTCTTATAGTAAGAGACATTAGTTCTTAGACGAATATAACTACTATCCTCTCCATTAATTATTGGGGGGATGTGGATGAGTAAAATTTCGTGTGTAAGGTCATCTCTAAAGCGTATTAGAGATCCTGT
>CABMIB010000055.1 GCA_902386135.1 uncultured archaeon | reverse complement strand
TTGGAATTTTATGGATAAGTTGACAAAAAGTGAAACTCCTGCGATGATTGAAGGTTTAGAGCATCATCAATGGAGTTGGGAGGAGTTTTTTAATTGTAAATTAAGTATTCTAAATTAGGACAATGCCGAATATTGTATAGTAGCCTGTCAATTAACTCCCGGGCCGGAACAATGATACTGTTAACCTAATATTAATACAGGCCGGACAATCAGTTCAGGTAGTATACACTTCATTGCCCCTGACCACCCTTTCAGCATCCCTCTCAAGCCTTGAGACGATGTTTTTATCTAACTTCTTCCCTGTCAGCTGGTTTATGAACATCAGGGATTTGGCATGGTCTTCCGGGAGCAGTTTCCATGTGGGCCTTTCCACATAGTAATCTATTCCGTTGGCATAGGTCATCATTTTTGAGTAAACTTCCTCGCTTATCCACCCGATCTCGATATAGTACTCAAGGATCTCAGCCAGGTTGTTCCTTCCCACCTTTTCCAGTAAGAATTCTATCCAGTTCAGGACAATAATAGAGGTCTCGGCCCTGCCGTCCAGGTAAGGCAGCCTTACATCATTAGCGCCCGGCTTATATTGCTTCTGTGTATTTGCAGGCTCAGCTCCTGCAGTCTGCCCAGGCTGTTCCTCCCCATCAGGCGCAGGTGTCTCCTTTTGTTTTTGCTGCTGTTCCAGTATAGGTTTGAGGTGTTCCATGACCTGTTCTACCAGGACATCGGGATGGGTCACGTTCGCCTCCATTACCTGTGACAATTCCTCCAGTCTCTCTTCTATAGCTTTGAACTTACCATCGAACTCCTGCCTCAGGTCCGGGGGGATCTCAGGGACTCTCTGGCTTAAAGTTTCGATCTTTTTCTCTATCTGCTCGATTTTTTCCAGTGGTGCTGTATCCTTTTCACCCACGAAAGGATTCACGGTGCTTGAAACGACTTCATACAACGATAATAATTCGAGGAGACTTTCATCGATCTTATCCAGCCTGTCCTTGAATTCATCAAGGCGCTGCTTTGAGCCGGAGACCGTGCTTTCCATTTTATTTAATTTGACATCGAACTCTTTTATTGTATCACTATTAGCGGTTATCTGCTCGGATTTTGCATTTATCATCTCTTCGATCTTTTTAGCAGTCTCTTCCTGGCTCTTCTTGAGCTGTTCGGTGATATCCGGGGCAGGTGGAGCATTAGCCTGCCGGGCTTTAGTTTCGGATGTCTTTTTTATTTTTTCGATTTTTTTTATAAGGGACTCTTCAGGCATCTTTAATTTTTTGAATTTCTCCGATAAGCCCTCAAACATATGTTCTCCTTCGAATCATCATTATCATCAATATGTTATAACGTTAATGTCATTTCAAGTTATTTATATTTTTGTACCGTTTTATCCCCCCGGAACGCGCGTGCCAATTATTTCACACTCATTTCACAACTTTGTTTATATAGAGTACATCAAATCCCATATTCAAATAATGTGAGGCTTAGATATTATGAGAATAAAAACTGGAATTGAAGGATTTGATGAACTCGTTGAAGGAGGCCTGCTTCAGGGAAGGCAGTATCTACTCAGCGGGTCCCCGGGCAGCGGGAAAACCACATTCGGGGTGCAATTTCTTGTTACCGGGGCAATGGAAGGGGAAGCAGGTGCATATATAGCGATTTCCGAGAGTATCGGTACGATCATCGAGGATATGTCGCGGTATAATCTGCATGTCGAAGAGCTGATCAAGAAGAATAAATTATTTTTCCTGGACATCGGTCCTACCAAGGACTATGGCCAGTACGATGAAGTTTCAACACTTATCACATCCAGCTATGAGCAGACCGTATCGACAGAATCCCCCGAGAACGCACCTCCCTCGCCATACACAGTGTTCAAGAACGTGGAAACGCTGGTCAAGCAGTACAGCATCAAGAGACTTGTAATTGACTCGCTGTCTGCCATCAGGTTCACGTCGCAACATCCTGCGCTGGAGGAGAGATCCGTAGGAAGGTTCATCCGCAACCTGAAAAATCTCGGATGTACCACACTGCTGTTATCCGAACTCCTGAAACCCGATGCGTACACTATAGAACAGTTCGCTTCCCATGGTGTCATCTTTCTGCATAATTACATGGACAAGCAGGGCAATATGACAAGAGCGCTGCAGATCATTAAAATGCGAGGAACAAAGCACAATTGCGATATGCATGTTGTTGAGTTCACGGACAAAGGACTAAGAGCGGCGAAATCGCTGAAGAAATAGGATGAGGGGGTTTGAAGGTTATTAGCGGCAAAACAACGGATAAGGAACAGCTTATAAACAAAATATATGAACTGGGGTTCGAGGTAGGGTATAAGAACCACTCAGAGATAGGCTGGGTGCTCAGAGAATATAACCAGCTTATTAGCGAGGCGCAGAAACTGGGGATACCGATGCCTGAGAATTACTACAACAATGGTAAGATAAAAGGCAGGTCAAACAGGGATAAGGGTATAACGGAGTCTTCGGGGAAGAAAGTACAGCAAGAGGCAGGCACCAGCCGTACACCCGGTGCAGCAGCCGATTTAGATGCCCCGCGTGATGAGGGCGAAGAGGATAATTTTCTGAAAAGACCTTCATTTGGCGACATTCCGCGCCTGGTCAAAAAAATCAATATGGTTGAGCTCCCCAGGTTTCTACATGGGTTCAAGCTTTTCCATAAATAATTAGTTCACACTTTTTTCACAACTATTTATATAAACAGGTCATTCTTCTATCCTTTTTGTCTGATTACTAAAAACGTGAGAGTATGGAAAAATCTAAAATACTTGTAGTGGATGATGAACCACTAAACGTCGAATTACTTGAGGGAATCCTATCAGAGGATTATGAGGTCGTGAGAGCGTACGATGGGAATGAAGCATTAAGCAAGGTGGAAAAGGCATCTCCTGATCTGATACTTTTAGATATATTGCTGACAGATATGAATGGTTACGATGTATGTATGCATATTAAAGAAAATAATAAGACTATGGCTATACCTATAGTAATGTTAACTGTCCTGAAAGAGAAGGAGGAGAGGATAAAAGCCATAAAGGCAGGAGCGGATGATTTTCTTATAAAACCTATTGATATCGATATACTAAGTGCAAGAGTGAAATCGCTGCTCAAGGTCAAACAGTATTACGACACAATAATACCTGTGCATAAACCGAAGCATTTGATTAATATGAACCATCTTCTGCTAAGCCCTCAGGATTCAATGATTGATAATGGAAATATTAGAGGAGTATTAAATGCAGGTTCGCCTTTATTAGATATCTATCCACCTACGGAGGACATTGTTAAGAATCATCTGGAGATTATCATACTTAAACTTCTATCTGATAGACCGATGTGCGGATATGACCTAATAAAGGAAATTTTTGAAAAATATAATGTTTTGCTAAGCCAGGGAACAGTTTATCCGTTTTTGTATTCCCTGAAAAAAGATGGGATCGTGCATATCGGGTTTATGAAGGGTAACATGAGAACGAAAATATACTTAGTCACTCCAGAGGGAAAGCAGATAATCGAAAGAAGAATTAATGAATTTATCAACGCAGAAGAATTTATTTTAAATTCGATCAAGACCAGAGAAGGTAAACGGGAGTGTAAGGGAGTGTAACATAATTTGCTGAAACTTTCCAGACTCATTAATTGTTATTAGCTTTTTCTAATTTCATGTATCTTTCCATTCTTTCCATGAAGTTGGACACTTCTATGGGTTTTGGTATATAATCACTCAATCCGGCTTTGAGGATTCTTTCTTTATCCCCCTTCATAGCATATGCTGTCAAAGCTATTACCGGCACATCTGCATATTGAAGCTTATTTTTTATTATTCTTGTCGCTTCGATGCCATCCATGTCTGGCAATGCTATGTCCATGAGTATCAAGTCGTAGAACTCTTTTTCAGTCATTTTAATTGCCTCAACTCCATCCTTTGCCCTGTGAACCATAAACCCCTGAGCAGTTAATATCTCACACGCCAATTTCATATTAAGAGGATCGTCCTCTACCACAAGTACTTTCAGCATTCGGTTTTACCTCCTTTCCCTTTCAGCGGCAGTAGAAATGTAAAGGTGCTGCCTTCACCGTATTTACTCTTTGCCATGATTTTCCCTTCATGCAACTCAACTAATTTCTTTGTAATAGCAAGCCCGAGTCCCGTACCTCCGTATTTTCTGTTGAATCCCGAATCGAGCTGCACGAAATCTTCGAATAGTTTTCCAATATCTTCTTCCCTGATTCCTATGCCTGTATCAGAGACCGAAATTCTCGCCATGTCACCTTCTTTATTAGTTGTAATTGTTAATGTTCCTCCTTTCCTGTTGAATTTTACAGCATTGCTGAGCAGATTGAAGAGTACCTGCTTGAGCCTCTGCTTGTCCGCTTCAATAAACTCAAGCTGCGGGTCAAGTTCTTTTTTAATGAGCACATTATTCTTTGCAGCCTGTTCCTTTATCAGGACGAGGGTCTCATTTATGGCTTCAGGCACAGAGAAATCCTCAATAATCAATTCTATCTTTCCTGCCTCTACCTTGCTGAGGTCGAGAATATCGTTGATAAGCCTGAGCAGGTGTTTGCCTGCGTTAAAAATATCCACCGCATAACTCTCCTGTTTTTCATTCAATTTTCCCCCTATACCACGCGTCATGAGTTCCGAAAAACCGATGATGGCATTCAGGGGTGTTCGCAGCTCATGGCTCATGTTCGCCAGGAATTCACTTTTGGCTTTGCTTGCATACTCAAGGCGCATGTTCTCAAGATGTAATTCCTCGGCTCTCTTGCGTTCGGTAATATCGCGAATGATACCCATCATAGCTATGGGCTCACCCTTACTGTTTTTGATCATAGAAGCATTTAACCATACTGGGCATGTCTTCCCATCTTTATGTTTGACCGTAAGTTCTCCGACCCACCGTCCACTCTCTTTTATAGCCGGCAGTATCACTTTGCTGGCAAGCCCAGGATCAGCATTCATTTCATCGACATGCTTTCCCCTGAACACTTCCTGAGAGAAGCCGTATATCTCTTCAGTGGCCTTGTTGGAGTAGATTATATGACCACTGAGGTCGGCTATTTGAACGCCATCGGGTGCATTCTCAACAGCTTCGGAAAAAAGCATCAAAACTTCTTCCATCCGCTTACGTTCTGTAATATCTCTGGCGATCCCTGTCGTGCCGATGACCTCACAGCTATTATTGTAAATCGGCGTTTTGATAGTCTCTATCCACCTTCGTTCTCCTTTTGTATTTACCAATGGCTCTTCAACCTGTTTTCGTTTACCGGTTGCCATAACTTCCCCATCGTCAACCCTGTATATCTCCGCTAATTGTTGTGGCCAGATATCCAGGTCTGTTTTACCGACAAGTTCCTCAGCGCTCACACCGCATGCTTTTGCAAAAGGTTCATTTACTGCTATAAATCTACTTTCTTTATCTTTTAACCAGGCGATATCAGGTATATTATTGAGAATGGCATTTTGCTGGCGATTGCTTTTCTGCAGTGCCTCCTCAACGTGCTTGCGTTCCGTGATATCTCTTACGACGCATATATGTCCCTGATAGTTGCCATTCTCATCCCAAAGACCCTTACCCCTGACCTCTGTGG
The DNA here is from genome assembly GCA_902386135.1 of uncultured archaeon. Taxonomy (GTDB): domain Archaea; phylum Halobacteriota; class Methanosarcinia; order Methanosarcinales; family Methanoperedenaceae; genus Methanoperedens. Next base: position 58,277 of record CABMIB010000055.1, on the reverse strand, counting down.
GAATTATCATGCCATCCTTCCTCAAACCCGGAACCTCACCGTAGAAAATACCTATATCCTTGTTATGCATGGTGCTGGATAAGCTCTTTTCAGTTGGAGCTATCATCTCAGGTGGCGTGATTTTACGCCAGGTATTTCCAATAAGATCCTCTTGGCAGTAGCTGAAAATTTTAACATATGCTTCATTTACATAAATAAACCGGTCGTTCTCATCTGCTATGGTGATGCCATCTGTACTGCTGGCAAAGGCTTTAAGGAACCTATCCTTTTCTCTCTCTGCCCGCTTACGCTCTGTGATGTCGCGTGCAGTAGTAAGGAGAACTTTATACCCATCAAGTTCCAGTAAATCTACATTCAGCAGTGCATAATAGGTTGTTTCGTCCTTACGCTTCAGTCTGATCTCCCAATCACGCATCCTGCCTGTTTCCTCCAACGATTTAAGTAAAAACTTGCGCTCATTTGGATCAGCATAAATAGAACCAACACCTATAGATTTTAATTCTTCCAGAGTGAAGCCAGTCATCTCCTGCATGCCCAGGTTGCCATCCAGTATATTGCCCCCAATATCTGCAATTCCAATCCCCATCGGAGCGGCATCAAACAAAACACGATATTTTTCTTCGGACTCACGAAGTTTCTCCTCAGATAACTTGCGCTCAATACACAGGGCAATATTATCAGCCACGGATGCCAGCGTGGAGACAGTGAAATCCGTCAGCGGCTGGCGGGCGAATATCGCCATGACCCCCACCAGCTCTTCTTCGATAATCAGGGGATATCCGGCAAAGGCTGTGATTCCCTCCCGCTTTGTCCACTCATGTTCATGGATGTCAGGATCGCCGCTGACCTCATTGATCAGTTTCGGTATGCGCTCTCTGGCAATGAGACCGATATTGGACTTGCCGACAGGTATGCGGCTTTGAAATCCATTTGTATGGGTGTACATCCCTGCGCTTGCCCGTAGCTCCAGTATGTTCTCCCCTTTATTGATCGTCCAGATGCGTGCTAAAGCCGCATCAAGGTTCCTTGCAATGGATCCGGCGCACCTGCTCAGGATTTCCTGCAAAGTATCACCCTGGTTGAGCGCAAATCCGACTTCTGCTCCCAGATCCGACAGGCAAGCCCGTTGATTCAGTTTTTGCTCGGACTCCTCAAGCTCGTTAATTTTATTTTCCAGCATCTTGCTGATTCTGGCATTGTGAACCACAGATGCCGCCTGGGATGCAGCAATAGCTGCAAAGTTAATCTCCTCTTCTTTGAACTGGTACGGCTTTGCCATGTAAATGTTTAACAGCCCTATGACTTTCGACCCACTTTTCATGGGAGTAAAGATTATGGATGAAAATCCAAGCTCTTTCGATAGATGCAACCAGGGCTTACCTTTGGGTTCTTCAAATACATTTGGAACGATGTAGGGTTTCCCGCTTCTTAATACAATGCCGGAAGGACTGTATGTTAGCGACACACCCGCTTTTTTTGCTGCTTCGTGAACCCTTTCAGGATAATCCTGTCCTAATCCATACGAGGCTGCCATCCTGAGTTCATCGGCAGTTTCATCGACAAGCATAATAGTACCCGCGTGCGCCTTCATCGTTTCGCATGTGATTTTCAGGATATTTTGCAGGATTTTATCAAATTCAAGGGTGATATCAATCGATGCAATATCTGACAGTGCTTTTAGTTTTAATTTCTCGCTGTTTTTCATAATTTAATACCCCCGGACCCTGAATATATTACAAAGAATTTGCAGGTTTTAAAAAGAGTTAGCGGGTGTCGCGATATGGAGATAGGCTGTGACAGGGACTTATCAGGTACAGTGAAGGATTTCTCCGGACACAAGCTGGCGATGAGAGCATCACCTGAAAATGAGACACTATCTGATGCATTAACAACAGAATCAACCTTGAACAATCTCACGCTCCTTTCGATACGTTTTTAGCCTCTCGTTTAGCTAAGGTATTAGCTGTTTCTATATAAAACCATTACCCGGTAAAATGACACGCACATTTGCGTGTTTTAACCGAACGCCAGGTAACATACCGATAACTTTGTCCTGCTAAGTATTGTCGTATAAAGTAAGTTGAAATATCTACATATCAAACTTCCGGCAATATGTCATTGGACATTACAGCCAATGGTCGATGAGATTTTATTTATATATTTCCAAGTTTCAATTTTTGAAACAAAATACGAAACAAAATCAAAAACAAGTTTTGAAACAAGATTCAAAAGTTAGAAAGTTATTTTTATATAAAAAAACAAAGTGACCATTAATTGTACCGATGGGATAACCTGAGAGAGTACAAACAACCTTACTGTAAGTGAAAAACCATGCTGAGAGCAGAAAGAGGCGATTTTATTGTTATATATAAAAGATATGTCATTAAGTAAGAAGTTAGTCGGTGGATTTACCATTGTCGTGTTACTTCTTGCGATTGTAGGATTTGTGGGATACAATGGTATCACTACGATAAATGCAGAACTTGGTAGTATTTTGGGTAGCGATGTGCCTACGGCAAATGCTATCAGTGATATGCAGACAGCAATTCTTACCATGTCAGATTCGGTGAATTCATATGGTCTTGGACAGGCTAACGGTAAAGACGATTATGCAACGGCGAAAAAAAATTATGAAAAAGCCAAAACCACATTGACTGGCATGGATTTATCCGCTGAGGAAAAACAGTATGTGGCGGATATCGAAAAGCTTGAATTGCAACTTTCAGACTCCGGTGACAAGCTTATACAGGAAATCGACGCTGCAAAACTTGCGAAAAACAGCAACGTTGTAGCCGCCATGGATAAGTTTGACCAGGATAGAACAAATCTGGATAAAGCACTTGAAGAACTTCAAACTTTGCAAAGCGACTCGATGAAGGCATCTGAGGAAACGGCTAAAGCAACAGAAAAAACCGCGATTTTGTTGATGGTCATAATAAGTATTGTTGCAGCAATCATTGGATTGGGTGTTGGGCTCTATATCGCTCGTTTAGTCACCAAGCCGGTAGATGAAGTGCTCTCTGGTGCAAAAGAAATTGCAAATGGAAACCTGCAGGTTAAGCTGCTTAATAAATCCAGAGATGAAATCGGCGTACTTTCCAACACGTTCCAGACCATGGCAAACGACCTTCAGGCGGTTATCGGGGATGCTAACAATGTTCTGGAAGCACTGTCACAAGGTGATCTGACAAAGGACATCAAGGTAGAGGCCAAAGGAGATTTTGAGAAGATAACAGGCGGGATAAAGGATATGCAAAAGAGCCTGAAGAAGCTCATAATATCCATGAAGGGCAGCGCCGACCAGGTGGCATCTGCAGCCGAGGAACTCACCGCATCAAGCGAAGAAATGAGGGCTTCGACCGAGCAGATATCCAATACCGCACAGGATATTGCCCAGGGAGGAAACCAGCAGGCCTCAAAGATGCAAGAGATCAGCAGGGCTATGAAGGAGATGGCATCGACAGTGCAGGAAGTGGCGATAAACGCCCAGAAAGCGGCTGCAGGTGCAGATAATGCCAACAAGACGGCTCAGGATGTCGGCAAGATATCTAACGAGATGGCACAGAAGATGGGCGAGATCCAGAGAACTGTCGAAAATTCATCCGTCGTGATAAAAGATCTTGATAGCAAGTCACTGAAGATAGGCGAGATCATAGGTGCGATAACAAACATAGCAGACCAGACGAACCTTCTTGCCCTGAACGCAGCCATAGAAGCAGCACGGGCAGGAGAGCATGGCAGGGGCTTTGCCGTAGTAGCCGACGAGGTCAGGAAACTCGCTGAAGAATCAAGGACTGCCGCAAACCAGATCACCGGATTGATAAAAGAAATCCAGCAGGGAACAAAAAATGCTGTTGAGAGCATGGAGCAGGGTACAAAAACAGTTGGTGAGGGTACCAAGAGTATCCAGGAAACCGTATCTGCCATCAACAGCATTGTCAAAGCTGCTGCAGACGTGGCTTCGATGGTGCAGGAAATCGCAGCCGCAGCGCAGGAACAATCATCGTCTATTGAAGAAGTTACTTCCTCTGTTGAAGATGTGTCCACAATAAGCGAACAAACGGCAGCTTCCACCGAGGAAGCTTCATCTGCTGCGGAAGAACAGGCAGCATCAATGGAGCAGCTCGTTCAGGCAGCGCAGGAACTGGCACAACTTGCAGACAGCTTGAAAGCCGATGTTGCAAAATTCAATATCGGAGAGTCATCGGATGCTGTAAAACAGCATGAGATGCACGAACCGAAGAATGATATCAAGCATAAGGGGCCTGAGAAGCATGAAGTAAAGACCGCGTCGGCAGTAAAACATGCTGACAATCCGTCAAAGCATGAAAAGAAACCTGCAGTCGGGCATGATGCACCGCAAGAGCATGCCATCAGGCATAAGGTGCCTGAGAAGCATGAGCAGAAACCCGAAACCAGGCAGGGCCCTCCAGAAGAAAAAGAGACTGCAGCAGGCTCCATGTTCGATGACATCGTGCTAAAATAGGAGGAGAACATGGCAGAACTACCAAAGGATGCTAAAACAATATCGAACGATGAGCTGCAACTCGTCGTCTTCAGTATCGGTGCAGAAGAGTTCGGTGTTGAGATAATAAACGTGCAGGAAATCATCCGTATGACCAGTGTCACCAGGATCCCGCAGGCCCCTGATTACATAAAGGGCATAATCAACCTGCGCGGCAGGATCATCGTTGTGATAAACCTGAATGTCGTACTTGGCATGCAGACCAAAGAGCAAGATGAGAACACACGCATCGTAGTGGCAGGCATAGGTGATACTGTGATGGGATTCGTAGTGGATTCGGTAAGCGAGGTCATCCGCCTCCCTGAAAAGAACGTTGAGCCTGCACCTGCTGTAATTGCTGATAAGATAGGCACGGAATACGTCATGGGCGTGGGCAAGTTCGATAACAGGCTGCTGATACTCCTCAACATTGCGAAGGTACTTGGGGCTAAAGAGATTCATAGTGTTCAAAGCATATCAGATGAGGCGGCAGGAGAAGTAGAGACAATGTAATAGCCGCATCTTGTCTTATCTCTCCTTTTCTTCACACTTTTTTCACAAATCCGTATATAAGTATCGGCATTTCTATATAAATAGAATCATGTTTCAATTTTTGAAACAAGAATCGAAACAAATTACAATGGAAGTAGTTTTATAGCTGCTTGCAAAACGATAAAACGAAAAAAGGATAAAACGAAAAAAAGGATAAAACGGTGCATTGTATGGTCAACATAAAAGATATCTCTTTAAGCAAGAAGTTAATCGGAGGGTTTACCTTTGTCGTGATACTTCTTGCGGTTGTAGGAATTATAGGATATAACGGTATCAGCACGATAAATTCAGAACTTGGCAGTATTTTAAGTAGCGATGTGCCTACAGCAAATACTATCGGTGATATGCAGACAGCGATTCTTACCATGTCAGATTCGGTGAATTCATATGGTCTTGGACAAGCCAGTGGTAAAGACGATTATGAAAAAGCGAAAAAGAATTATGAAACAGCTAAGAGCTCGCTGCTTGGTATGGAACTAAGTGCTGAAGAAAAACAGCGTGTGTCGGATATTGAAAAGCTTGAATTAATACTTTCGGACTCCGGTGACAAGCTTATACAGGAAATCGACGCTGCAAAACTCACGAAAAACAGCAACGTTGTAGCCGCCATGGATAAGTTTGATCAAGATCGAACAAATCTGGATAAAGCACTTGAAGAGCTTCAAACTGCGCAAAATACCCAGATGAAGGCATCTGAAGAAACGGCAAAAGCAACAGAAAAAAGCGCAATTTTGATGATGGTCGTAATTAGTATTATTGCTGCAATCATTGGATTAGGCACCGGCTTATATATCTCCCGTTCCATCACAAAGCCGGTAGATAGTATGCTCCAAGCCTCCAATAAGGTCGCAGCAGGCGATCTCACTGTAGAGATAAAGAGCGATTCAAAGGATGAGGTGGGACAGCTTTCCCAGGCTATCCAGAGCATGACAGAAAGCTTAAAAGGCGTACTCGGGAAGGTGCAGAACTCTGCAATGATGGTCTCTTCAACAGCCCAGGAACTCTCGGCATCGAGTGAGGAAATGAAAGCCTCCACAGACCAGATATCCAGTACAACACAGGATATCGCTCAGGGCGTAAGCCAGCAGGCATCCAAGCTGTTAGAGGTCAGCAGGGCTATGAAGGAGATGGCAGAGAGCGTTCAGCAGGTCGCAGCCAACTCCCAGAAAGCAGCAGAGGGTGCAGGAGATGCCAATAAAACTGCCCAGGAAGTCGGGAAGAAGTCCAGCGAAGTTGCACAAAAGATGACCGAGATCAAGGCAACCGTGGATAACTCAGGTGTTGTAATAAAAGATCTTGACTCCAAGTCCCAGAAGATAGGCGAGATCATCGGCGTTATAACCAACATCGCTGACCAGACAAACCTCCTTGCGCTGAATGCGGCCATTGAAGCGGCAAGAGCAGGCGAACACGGCAGGGGCTTTGCAGTGGTAGCCGATGAGGTCAGGAAACTGGCTGAGGAATCAAGAGGAGCCGCCACCCAGATAACCGAACTCATAAAGGAAGTCCAGCTTGGGACAAAGAAAGCTGTTGAAAGCATGGAGCAGGGTACAAAATCAGTCGGCGAGGGAGCCAGGACTATTGAAGAAACCGTATCTTCCATCAACCGAATTGTGAAGGCTGTTGGTGACGTAGATAGCATGGTCCAGGAAATTGCAGCCTCAGCCCAGGAACAGTCAGCGTCTATCGAAGAGGTCACTGCCTCAGTCGAGGACGTCTCCGCTATCAGCGAAGAATCCTCAGCGGGTACAGAGGAAGCTTCCGCCGCTGCTGAAGAACAGGCAGCGTCGATGGAGCAGCTCGCGAAGGCAGCCCAGGAACTGGCTCAACTGGCAGAGGAATTGCAGACGGAAGTCGGAAAGTTCAATATTGGTGCGGCATCAACCGTGAAACATGTAGAAGAACAAATAAGGCGTGAACAGAAACCTCACATCGAACATAAGGAGTTTGAAAAACATGAAAAGAAAGCGGCATCTGCAATGAAACATGTGGATGAGATTTTGAAGCATGAAAAGAAACCTGTTATTGAACATAAGACGCCAAAGATGCATAACCAGAAACCGGAAGCCGAAAGTAATATTCCCGGCAAGCATGAAGAGAAACCCGAGGTCAAACCGGGTTCTGCCGGGGGAACTGAGAAAGCGGCAGCATCCCTGTTCGATGATATGCCGAATAAATAGGAGGGAATTATGGCAGACCAACATCAAGATGCAAAAACAATATCAGACGGCGAGCTCCAGCTCGTCGCCTTCAATATCGGCAGTGAAGAGTTCGGCGTAGAGATAATGAACGTGCAGGAGATCATCCGCATGACGAGTATCACAAAGATCCCTCAGGCTCCTGATTATATAAGGGGCATAATCAACCTTCGCGGCAGGATCATTGTTGTGATAAACCTGAATGTCGTACTGGGAATGGAAACCAAAGAGCAGGATGAGAACACACGCATCATAGTTGCGAACATAGGCGATACTGTGATGGGTTTCGTGGTTGATTCGGTGAGCGAGGTCATCCGTCTCCCGCAGAAGAGCGTTGAGCCTGCACCTGCAGTAATTGCTGATAAGATAGGCACGGAATACGTCATGGGCGTGGGCAAGCTGGATAACAGGCTGCTGATACTTCTCAACCTGGATAAGATACTTGGCACAAAAGAACTCCACAACATCCAGAGCATATCGACAGAAGCTATGGAGACAGCAGCCACATAACAATTGATATTTTTTTATCTTTTTTATTTTATTATTTCACACATTTTTCACAATTTTATATATATGTAGGTAGATTTCTTTTTATTTATAAAACCAAAAACGATTTTTGAAGAAACCTGCAAAATGGAGGATTATATGGTCAGTATAAAAGATATGTCGTTAAGCAAGAAGTTAATCGGAGGGTTTACCTTTGTCGTGATACTTCTTGGGATTGTAGGGATTGTAGGATACAACGGTATCGCTACTATAAATTCAGAACTTGGCAGTATTTTGGGTAGCGATGTGCCTACGGCAAATGCTATAGCTGATATGCAAATGGCAATTCTTAGCATGTCGGATTCAGTCAATTCATATGGTCTTGGACAGGCTAACGGTAAAGACGATTATGCAACGGCGAAAAAAAATTATGAAAAAGCCAAAACCACATTGGCTGGCATGGATTTATCCGCTGAGGAAAAACAGTATGTGGCGGATATTGAAAAGCTTGAATTGCAACTTTCAGACTCCGGTGACAAGCTTATACAGGAAATCGATGCTGCAAAGCTTGCAAAAAACAGCAACGTTGTAGCCGCCATGGATAAGTTTGACCAAGACTTGAAAAATATAGATAAAGTACTTGAAGAACTTCAAACATTGCAAAGCGACTCGATGAAGGCATCTGAGGAAACGGCTAAAACGACAGAGAAAAATGCTGTTTTAATGATAACCTCAATAAGCATTATCGCCGCTATAATTGGATTTGGCATCGGTTTCTATATCTCCCGTTCCATCACAAAACCTGTTGATACGATGCTCCAGGCATCCAATAAAGTCGCAGCCGGCGACCTCACAGTAGAGGTGAAGAGCGATTCCAGGGATGAAGTGGGACAGCTATCCCAGGCTATCCAGAGCATGACAGAAAGCTTAAAAGGCGTACTCGGAAAGGTGCAGAACTCTGCAATGATGGTCTCTTCAACAGCCCAGGAACTTTCAGCCTCAAGCGAAGAGATGAAAGCCTCGACGGAGCAGATATCCAGCACCTCGCAGGATATCGCCCAGGGCGTAAGCCAGCAGGCATCCAAGCTGGTAGAGGTCAGCAGGGCTATGAAAGAGATGGCAGAGAGCGTCCAGCAGGTCGCAGCCAACTCCCAGAAAGCAGCAGAGGGTGCAGGTGATGCCAATAAGACTGCCCAGGAAGTCGGGAAGAGATCCAGCGAAGTTGCACAGAAGATGACCGAGATCAAGGCAACTGTGGATAACTCAGGCATTGTAATAAAAGATCTTGACTCCAAGTCCCAGAAGATAGGCGAGATTATCGGCGTGATAACCAACATCGCAGACCAGACAAACCTCCTTGCCCTGAACGCAGCCATTGAAGCAGCCCGTGCAGGCGAACACGGCAGGGGCTTTGCAGTGGTAGCAGACGAGGTCAGGAAGCTCGCTGAGGAATCAAGAGGAGCTGCTACCCAGATAACCGAACTCATAAAAGAAGTCCAGCTCGGGACAAAGAAAGCAGTTGAAAGCATGGAGCAGGGTACAAGATCTGTCGGCGAGGGAGCTAAGACTATTGAAGAAACCGTATCATCCATCAGCCGCATTGTGAAGGCTGTTGGTGACGTAGATAGCATGGTCCAGGAAATTGCAGCTTCGGCTCAAGAACAATCTGCATCTATCGAAGAGGTCACTGCCTCAGTCGAGGATGTATCCGCTATCAGCGAAGAATCCTCGGCAGGCACACAGGAAGCCTCGGCCGCGGCTGAGGAACAGGCAGCATCGATGGATCAGCTTGTGACTGCGGCGCAGGAACTGGCCCAACTGGCAGAGGAGTTGCAGACGGAAGTCGCAAAGTTCAACATTGGTGCGGCATCGACCGTACAACAGATAGACGAACGTGCGAAGCGTGAGCAGAAACACGGCATCGAACATAAGTCATTCGAAAAGCACGAACAGAAGGCAGCATCTGCAATGAAGCATGTGGATGAGATCTTAAAGCATGATAATGTGCATGCAATTGAACACGAAAAACCAAAAACGCATGAAAAGAAGATGATGAACGGACATGAGGCTCCGGAACCGCGTGAACCGAAACCTGAAGCAAAGAGTAAGATGGCAAAGAAGCATGAAGAAAAAACCCAGCATGAAGAACAACCTCAGGAACAGGGTTCGGCTGAAGAATCGGAAAAAGCGGCAGCATCCATGTTCGATGACATCGTACTGAAATAGGAGAAGATCATGGCAGAATTACACCAGGATACGAAAACAGCATCGGACAGCGAGCTCCAGCTCGTTGTCTTCAGCATCGGCAGCGAAGAGTTCGGTGTTGAGATAATGAACGTGCAGGAGATCATCCGTATGACCAGTATCACCAGGATCCCGCAGGCCCCTGATTACATAAAGGGGATAATCAACCTGCGCGGCAAGATAATTGTGGTGATCAACCTGAACGTGGTACTTGGCATGCAGAGCAAAGAGCAGGATGAGAACACACGCATCGTAGTAGCGAGTATAGGCGATACCGTTATGGGATTCGTTGTGGATGCGGTAAGCGAGGTCATCCGTCTTCCGGAGAAGAGCGTTGAACCTGCGCCGCCTGTAATTGCAGACAAGCTGGGCACCGAGTATGTCATGGGTGTGGGCAAGCTTGATAACCGGCTCCTGATACTTCTCAACCTTGCGAAGGTGCTCGGTGCTAAAGAACTGCACAAAGTCCAGAGCATATCCGCAGATACGGCTGAGGAAGCAGTCACCACCTAACGGTCATTGCTTTTTTTTTCAGTTTCGCTTTTTTCACTTTTTCCATTTTATCGCTTTTTTCGCTTCCTCACTTAATAACTTTAAAACATTATAACTTTAGGACATCACAACTTAGCAACATTATAAATTAATAACATTATAACATTCACACTTTTTTCACAAATCTATATTTATTCAGGTGAATCTCTTTTTCGTTAAGAAAGGTAAAAACGTACCCGATCTGTTTGTAGATAGGTATTGGTATAAAATTTGAGGAACTATGATTAGTCTGAAAGACATTCCGTTAAGTAAGAAGCTTATTGGCGGATTTATCGTTGTCGTGATACTTCTTGGGATAGTGGGATTCGTGGGATACAGCGGTATCACTAAAATAAACACAGAACTTAATACGATCACTCAGGACCACTTTGTAATGGCAACTGCTGTTAAGGATATGAAAACCTCTAACCTGAATGCCAGTATCATTGTTGATGAACAGGCGGTCAGATACACGAGATCAAAGGATGAACTCAATCCGGCCTACAAGAATTATGATGATTTGATGTCCCGGATAAAAGCTATGGACTTGAATGAAGATGAGAAACAGAAGATAGCTAATATTGAACAATTACATATTGACTTTGTCCAGAACGGAGACAAACTCTGGGAAGCCGCCACCAAAGCTGATCTTAAAAAGAACCCTGACGTGCTTGCCTCTATGACCAAATACAATATAGAGGATTGCGGCCATTCATTTTGCCACAGGCAGAGAGCCGAAGTGCTTACTGCCATGGATAGATATGATGAATCAAGAGCCAAGCTGGATATAGCTCTTGGAGAATTTGAGGGCATGCAGGCAGCCCAGATGAAGGGAGCTGAAGAAACGGCTGCGGCGACAGGTAAAAATTCAATTTTTATGATAATCTCTGTAAGTATCTTTACAGCGCTCCTTGGATTTGGCATTGGTATCTATATCTCCGGCTTCGTTACCAAGCCAATACGCAAGATGCTCCGTATCTCCAATAAAGTCGCAGCAGGCGACCTGACAGTCAAAGTGAAAAGTACATCTAAAGATGAGATCGGACAGCTGTTCGGGGCAATTCAGACCATGACCGGGAACCTGAAAGAAATCATCGGGAAAGTGCAGGGTTCGGTGCTCCAGGTAGCCTCTACAGCTCAGGATCTTTCAGAATCAAGTGAGGAGATGAGAGCAGCAACAGATCAGGTATCCAGTTCATCGCAGGATATTGCCAAAGGAGTAAACCAGCAGGCATCGAAGATTGTAGATATCAGCAGGACTATGAAAGAAATGGCAGAGAGCGTACAGCAGGTCGCGACTAATTCCCAGAAAGCGGCTGAAGGTGCGCAGGATGCCAATAAGACTGCCCAGGAAGTGGGAGGCATGTCCAATGAGATCGCAAAGAGGATGATGGAAATACAGGCAACCGTCGATAATTCAGCTGTTGTAATAAAGGAACTTGATGGCAAATCCCAGAGAATAGGAGACATCATAGCCGTGATAACCAATATCGCTGACCAGACGAACCTTCTTGCCCTGAACGCTGCCATAGAAGCAGCCCGTGCAGGTGAGCAAGGAAGAGGCTTTGCAGTAGTTGCTGATGAAGTCCGTAAGCTCGCTGAGGAATCAAGGGCAGCGGCAAACCAGATAACAGAACTCATAAAAGAAATCCAGCAGGGTACTAAGAGAGCTGTAGAAAGTATGGACGGTGGCATTAAAACAGTCAATGAGGGGGCGGTGACTATAGAAAACACGGTCTCTGCTATTGATCGTGTTGTAAAAGCAGCAGGTAACGTTTCAAATATGATCCAGGAAATCGCAGCTACGGCAGAAAAACAATCTGTGTCTGTTGAAATGGTCGCAGCCTCTATTGAGGAAGTATCCGCCATCAGCCAGGAATCTGCGGCAGGCACCCAGGAAGCCTCAGCCGCTGCGCAGGAACAGGCAGCATCGATGGAACAGCTTGCAAAAGCAGCCCAGCAACTGGCAGGGTTATCTGAGGAACTGCAGATGGCTGCATCGCGTTTCAGGCTGAAACCCAATGAGGAATTTATTCGATGCTGGGACATCAAGAAATGTAACGATGAGGTCAGGCATAAGTTCCCCGGGTACGATGCTAAAGAACCGCGCTGCTGGCTTATAGAAGGAACGTGGTGCGGCGGGGCAAAACAGGGTGATGCCAGAGCCAAGATGCATAACTGCATGACCTGCGAGGCATTCAAGAGAAATGTGTAGAAGGGAGAATACAAAGCGCCGCATTATCGAATATCTTAGAGGCTGATATGAATTTAACAGGGATTATAGATAAGGCAAATGACCTGACCATAAATAAGTTCAAAATCGGGATGAAGGTAGCATACAGTTTTATTGTTGTCGATATATTGATGCTTATCGTCGGATACCTTGGGCTTTACGGCGATGGATTCAACACGGTTATAGACCCGAAACAGGTTCTAATAATGTTCATAATTTTTGCAATAGTGTCTTCTTTCCTGATGTGCATGGGGCTGACCCGTTCAATTTTAAAACCACTCAATGAGTTTGAAGCGGCGGCTAAGCGGATCTCTAAAAAAGATTTGACTGTAGAAGTGGTGGTCACATCAAAGGATGAACTCGGACAGCTTGCGGACCATTTCAGGGAAATGACATCAAACCTGAGAAGTATCATTGGAGATACGCAGAAGTCAGCATTAAAAGTTGCCCAAACCGCCGGGAATCTCTCAGAATCAAGCGAGGAGATGAAAGCCGCCACAGACCAGATATCCAATACATCACAGGATATAGCCAAAGGGGTAAGCCAGCAGGCAGCGAAGCTGGCAGAGATCAGCAGGGCTATGAAAGATATGGCAGAGAGCGTGCAGCGGGTCGCGGCCAATTCCCAGAAAGCTGCTGAAAACGCAAACGTTGCCAACAGTACTGCACAGCAAGTAGGGAACAAGTCAAATGAGGTCTCAAAGAAAATTATCGGGATACGATCAACTGTGGATAATTCGGCAGTTGTAATAAAAGAGCTTGATAGCAAGTCCCAGAAGATTGGTGAGATCATCGGCGTGATAACCAATATCGCTGACCAGACAAACCTCCTTGCGTTGAACGCGGCCATAGAAGCTGCGCGTGCGGGAGAGCATGGCAGGGGTTTTGCAGTAGTTGCAGATGAGGTCAGGAAACTTGCCGGGGAATCAAGGGCAGCAGCAAACCAGATAACCGAACTCATAAAAGAAGTCCAGCAGGGTACGAAGAGAGCAGTTGAAAGCATGGAAAAAGGTACTAAAGAAGTGGGTGAAGGTGCAAAGAACATTCATGAAACCGTGTCGGACATAAATAGTATAGTACATGCAGCAGGTGAAATGGCTACCATGATTCAGGAAATCGCGGCCGCGGCACAGGAACAGTCTGCGTCTGTTGAAGAAGTCACAGCCTCGGTCGAGGACGTATCCGCCACCAGCCAGGAATCTGCGGCAGGCACCCAGGAAGCCTCAGCCGCTGCACAGGAACAGGCAGCATCGATGGAACAACTGGTGAAGGCATCCCAGGAACTGGCTGAATTATCCGAGGAATTGCAGTTAGCCGCATCGCGTTTCATGTTGAAATCCGCAGAGACGCATACGCGCTGCTGGGATATCAAGAAATGCAACGATGAGGTCCGGCATAAGTGTCCGGCGTATAGCTCGAAAGAACCAAGATGCTGGCTGATAGAGGGCACATGGTGCGGCGGAGCCAGGCAGGGTGATTCAAAAGCAAAGATGCATAACTGCATGAACTGTGAAGTCTTCAAGAAAAATATATGAATGCCTGTGTAAAAAGAGCAGCAGGTATTTATATTTGATTGTGCAAAAGTTATCCCAGAAAGATTTATTGCCGTTCGTCATCATACGAATATAGAGAATTTTTGTAGAGGAATTAAAACGATGAGTAAACTGGTAAGCACCATCACATTCTCCAAAAAGAGAGAAAATCTGTTATTATTCCTGATAGACGGTCCAAAAACATTAGAAGATATCAGGAGTTCCCTTAATGTGACTTCTTCGGGGATGATACCCCAGATAAGAAAGCTGGAGGAGCAGAATCTGGTGCAGCGGGAGGGTAAAAAGTATTTGCTCACGGATACGGGAATGATAATAGCGGAAATGTTCAACTCGTTTATTAAAACTATAGATATAATCGAAAAATATGAGGATTTCTGGGCATTCCACGATGTCAACGCAATCCCGTTTCACCTGTTAAAAAGGCTCTATGAGTTGGGGGATTGCAGGCTGGTCGAAAGCAAAATAAGTGATATATACGAGCCCCATAAAGAATTCATGAAATATATCGCAGGCGCTAAAAAATTTATGGGAATCGCGCCAATATTTCATCAGTTATATCCTCAGCTATTCATGCAATTAGCAGAGAGCGGAGCCGATGTTTCTATCATTCTTACAAAAGACATCTATGAAAAGACTGTAAAAGGTCATGCCGATATGATCGAAAAATTCATTAGCTTTGAGAACGCGCAGTTATTCGTATCCAATTATGATATCAGGCTTGCAAGCGCAGTAACAGATAGTTTCTTCTCCATATCGTTTTTCTTTAAAAATAACGGTTATGATTCCCAGAGTGAGCTTGTGAGCTCAGAAAATACTGCAATAAAATGGGGAGAGGAGCTGTGTGATTATTTTATAAAAAAATCAAATAAGATTAAAAGTGTGTGACCTCTCTGAGAACTACTGCAAGTATAAATTCGCCATGCATCAGGATATTACGTGTGGTTTTCCAGCTCCTGGATTCATTTCCGGTAGACGGTTTCGTATAAAGGATGGTATTAATCATACCAGCAAGTGCGAGTGTAAAGATTATAGTCCATTCGGTATTTATAAGGTTCATATATATGCCGGCTGCCATCCATAGATGTAAAACGACATGCATAACCTGAAGCAATCTGCTCGCCTTTTTTTCTCCTAGATAGATGGGAAGCGTTTTTATCCCGGCTGCAGCATCACCTTTAACATCCCTGAAATCCCAAATTACTGTATTTATGAAACTTTTAACAGTAATAAAGGGAAGAATAAATAACGGTACAATATAGCTGCTATCAGCCCAATGCTGGACAATTCCCGAGAGAAATATGCCCCAGGTGATGGAAACTGTTAGATTCTTCATACCAAAGTTCCCTTTAAGTTTCAGCACACGTTGTCCTATGCGCAATCCTTTGCCGTAGATGTACCCTATAATAACGGGCAGAAGCGCAATTAAGAGCAGATTTTCTAGGGAAAGGATCAAACAACCGGTTGCTAAGGAAATAAGGCACAGGGCAAGAGCAATATCTTTTCTTGATGATATTAATTCCTTTTTGTTAATTTTATCTTCTTTACTTTCCAGGGTGCGGTCAAAGGTGTAGGTAGCATATATAATCAGAAATACTGCAAGGTAAATAAAAATACCAGGTGATATCCCCAGGAAAAGGGAAGCTATACGTAGTCTGAAAACTCCAGATATGGCTATAAGTACGGAAGAACTTAATAGCTTTAAAGTTGGTGTATGGAACGCCATACTCCAATAAAAATTTATAACTCATAAATATTTCAAACGGTTTGGAAAATTCAAACGCCGTTGTAATATTTTAATGGATTTGAAATCTCCAAAATTTTCACACTTTTTTCACAAATCCGTATATATGAAAGTAGGATTCATCATTAACTGACTAACCAGAGTTATATTAAGAAAGAAAATTTGAGGAGTTGATTCCGATTATAACAAATATGTCCCTGGACAAGAAACTGATGGGTTCATTTGGGCTGTTAATCCTTTTAATGGCGCTGATCGTATATACGGGCTGCAGCGGTATAGGAACTGCTAACGAACATCTTATGAAAGTGCATGATGCTGAGGATATAAGATACAGCAGCATGGCTTTGTATTCCCTGGCGGTAGAACAGCAGGACGCTATTACGGGTTATGCACTGACAAAAAGCAGTACAGGTCAGGAAAAAATAGCAGAATTAAGTGCCAGATTCAAGGACCAGGCTGGAAAACTGCGCTCTCTTCTGCCCGATGAGCAAAAGAAGCTCGTGGATGAATTGCAGGTCACTCATAAAGATTTTGAATCTTCCGGCATGGAAATGGCGGGCATGTTCGTGAAAGGTGATACGGATGCAGGCAACCGCGCCATGGATAAGTTCGATTCCACGGTTAAGGTACAGATGGATGTGCTTGATAAGATCGCCATGTATAGCGAAGATGAAATAAAACAGGCAGAAGCGGCAGCAAATGCTTCCAGGGAATCATCTTCAAGAATGGTTATAGTAACCGGTGCGATCGCAGCGCTCTTCGGAATAGTTCTCAGCCTGTACAGTTCCAGATCAATAATCAAACCCATAGGCAGCATGCTTCGTGCTTCTGACAAGATTACCAGTGTGGCACAGGGACTTGCGGTATCAAGCGATGAGATTAAAGCCTCGACTGAGCAGATTTCTACCAGTACTCAGAGCATCTCCGAGGGCGTGACTGAGCAGGCTTCGAAAATAGTGGAAATCAGCAGGGCTATGAAAGAGATGTCCGAGAGCGTGCAGCAGGTCGCAGCCAATTCCCAGAAAGCGGCTGAAGGTGCAAAGGATACAGATAAGACCGCGCAGGAAGTAGGAAAAATGTCCAGCGGGGTTGCACAGAAGATGGAAGAAATCCATGCAACTGTAGACAACTCGTCGGTTGTAATAAAGGAACTTGATACCAAATCTCAAAAAATAGGCGAAATTATCGGCGTAATTACCAGTATCGCTGACCAGACAAATCTCCTTGCGCTGAATGCAGCCATTGAGGCTGCTCGCGCTGGCGAGCACGGCAGGGGCTTTGCCGTAGTTGCTGATGAGGTAAGAAAACTTGCTGAAGGGTCAAGGACCGCTGCAGGTAATATTACAGAACTCATAAAGGAAATCCAGCAGGGAACCAAGAAAGCTGTTGAGAGCATGGACAGAGGCACGAAAGCGGTCAACGAGGGAGCAGGGACGATTGAGAATACGGTTTCTGCAATTGATCGGATCGTCAAAGCTACTGGAAATGTTGCTAGTATGATGCATGAAATCGCTGCAGCAGCAGAGGAGCAGTCGGTCTCTATTGAAGAGATATCGGCTTCTATTGAGGATGTATCTGCAATTAGCGAAGAATCCGCTTCCGCCACCCAGCAGACCTCGGCGGCGGCTGAAGAACAGGCATCGTCAATGGCACAGCTTGTAAAAGCGGCTCAGGAACTGGCTACGTTATCAGATGATCTACGGGTAGAAGTAGCCAGGTTCAATATGGCAAAATCAACAGCAGTGGCTACAAAGCAATCCGATTCAGATGAAGTGAAACCAGTTATCAGGCAAAATATCCCGGAGAAAGGAAATAACCCCCAAAACGAAAACAATACTGCTGATACGAAAACAACGCTTCTTAAGAACTGCTGGGAATTTATGAAGTGCGGAAGAGAAAATGGCGGGAACAAAGCAGACGAACTTGGAATATGTCCTGCTTATCCTGATGACGGCAGAGATTGCTGGAACCTGGCAGGAACGTTCTGCGGGGGCAAGGTCCAGGGAACGGTAGCCCAGAAGAAGAGTACATGCCTGACGTGTAACTGGTATAAGATAGTCCGGGAATAAGTCTTTTTCACACTTTTTTCACACTTTTATTTAAATAATTACTAATACATAGGAATTTAAGATACATATGGCAACACCAAAAAATTGCTGGGAACTTAAGAAATGCGGAAGAGAAAAAGGCGGAACCAAAGTAGTCGAAATGGGCATATGTCCGGCGTCTCCTGATCACGGCAGAGACTGCTGGATGGTAGCAGGGACATTCTGCGGAGGCAAGGTCCAGGGGACTTTTGCCCAGAAACGAGGCACGTGCATGACATGTGAATGGTATAAAGCAGTAAAAGGAATTGTATAAATCCAAGAATTTATTTATACTTATTTTAAATATTTATTATTTTTAGGGCATATTCACTTTTGTATTTTATCACACGTTTTTCACAAATTTATTTATATTCTTATAGAACAATTCTGTTTTAAAAAATACCGGGGAACATTATGCACACAAAAACCAAAATGGTCTCATTGTTGTTCTTCTTTCTGTTAATCCTGCCAATGGCTGGCGCAGCCCAGGCCATAACTGAAGACAGGATCGATACAAGCGGTACGGTAGTACGGTTGATATCCTTCCTGCTCGGCATGTGCGGCTCCACATATCTGGCAGCCGGTCTCTGGCAGAGAGCAGAAAAAGGTACGGAGACATGGAAATACCTGTCTATTTCCATGATGATGATGATATTCTGGAACATTATTATGACTTTCGGGGTTTTATTGAACGCGCTCAAGTTCGAGAATGCCTTAAAATCGCCGGAAGTTATCGATCATGCTCTCATTATCCTGAACGTTCTTGACCCCGTGATAGAGGTCATTGTATTCTTGATACTGTTCTTCGGCTTGAAGAAGATCATAAAAGCAATGAGAGAGGAGCCATGGACCGTGTTCAGCAGGGAGGAATCAGATGAATGACGCATTCTTTGTAATATTGAACACTGTAGCCTCTATTATTGTAATAATATGCAGTGTTCTGTCATTTAACCTGCTGGCGGGCATATCCAGGGAATTAAAAGGCTTAAAGACGATGGACCTGATGTGGGAATATTTCATCAGTATGATAAGTCTGTTCATCCTGCTGGGTATCGTAAGGGCCGTAGGTACTATGGGGGCGGTCATCTTTGAAAGCTTTACGCCTGTTTTCGAGGCGTTGCTGTCCATAATACTGATATTATATTTCGTATTCTCTATACTCCTATCCATATCGATAGAGGAGATAACAGAATAGTATGGGTAAGATATTATCAGATGAAGAACGGCGGCATATGCTTGAGAAGCTGGAAAGCAAGATAGTCGCAACGCGCTTCATGACCCTGAAATATATAACCTCCTCAATAAACACGGATAAAGTTGATTTTGCAAAGATGGATATAGAGATACCGGAATTCAGCAAGAGCCTTGTAAGAATAATCGAATTCCTGGCTGAGAAAGATCCCGAGGAGATGGTCAAACGCGAAGCAGGCGTTTGCATCGAGAACCTTAAAAAGAAACTAAATCCCACGCTCAGGCAGGATGTACCTGTATGTACTTCATGCGGTGAGCGGCTTGTGGTCTCATACAAGTTCTGTACCAAATGCGGGGTTGGTTTGAAAGAGCAAAAATGGGCTGCCACCTATAAGCCATGCGAGAAATGTCAGAGCCCTATCGATCCGAAATGGAACAATTGCTCGAACTGCGGTAATTTGCTCATAAAGAAAGTAGAGGTTGCCAAGATCTGCCCGTTCTGCAAGAAGAACATAGACCCGAACTGGATGATGTGTCCTTTCTGCGGCTCCAAGCTCAAGCTTTCAATTCCCGGCCAGGGCACGTGAACTACCACCCTGCAAGTCGGTTTGTCTTCTCTGCCCCTTGACCCCACATAATAAAAGAATTATGAAAAATCCATTCCGGATTATCTCATGGATTTATGATGCTCAGACCTTATTATCAGTACATACAAACAGATCAGTAACCCTCCGCCTGAATACAGGAATAACAAGGTCAATGAAAAATATTTATAGGAAAATATAGCAATGCTCGTGCCGATTACTACAGCTATTGGGAGCAATAGACTCAAAACAGTAACACTTTTTGAAACCATTTATATTCACATATATAATATGTTTCTCACTGATAAAACCTTTTTTGAGAAAAATGATGGTACTTCACACATTTCTCACAATTTTGTTTATATTCAGGTAAACCATACGATGCTTTAGCGCTAAGAGGTCTATCAAACAGGATGACTATATGTCTATCAGGAAAAATATATCATTGGAAACAGGGCATATTAAGAAGCTGGAGCCGCTTGTATTAAAGCATAAGGGGAACTTCAGCGCGGCTATGCGCGAGATAATAGACCTTATAGATACGATAACAAAGGACCCTGATGCAGCAAACAGGCTTATAGGCGGGTTAAAAACAGACAGCAATCTCACTGAAACTGTCCTGGACTGGCTTATCAAACAGGCGCGCGGCAGGCTTATTGAGCAGGATATCCTGAATAGCATTCTTGATCCTGCAAAGACGGTACAGCTGCCGGAACTTGAAAAATACCTGGATGAGATGACAGCCGGTACGGGGTGGCAGACAAAGATAAGAATATATGATTATGACGATGCCATTAGCCCGTCACATCTAAAAGTAACCCTTGTGGGGAATAGCATATCTAAAATGGAATTTCTCGGCGGGATGATATCATCATTCCTTGTCGCGCAGAAAAAGCAAGAGATAGCGTCATTAAAAAGGATGTCCAGTGCAATTACTATTAATTTCAGAAAACAGGTGAATGCGAATCTTTCGAGGCAGTCCCTTGTTGAGCATTTCGGGCAAATAGAAGATATTACCTCCGAGATATCAAAAAAAGAGGAATTCTGGAACTGCATTGTCAACCTGTACAAGCAGACCAATTACAATATGGTTACCATACCGAAAAATTACTATAACGAATTAATAATGGGGAAAGAGGCGCCAAGTTATCTTACAGCGCCGATAGAGGCGATACATAAAGTCCCTATCAGGGATATCCCGCTTGGGACTCTTATTTCAACCATGAAATCCGTGTATGAATACATGGGCATAGTAGAGAGGATCGACGTGGATGAGACTACACTGAAGATATACCACGGTTACACGGATGCGCGCGCGATAAATGCCATTGAGAAAATACTGTTGAATGTGCTCAATGCCAATGGTGCAAAATATAGGTCCGCCTGCTCGGAGAACTTGATAGTAATGAGTCCCGTGGTATCGCATGATGAAGATATGCTGGTTTTACAGGTTACGAAAAATATTTAGCAGTAAAATTATGAGTTTTTAATTTTATAAATCATTAAATTTCTGAATTCCCAAGGAATTTTAATCACATATATATAAATTTAACGGGTAAGTATTAAATACTTTTAATCATCATAATTGTTATAATCATCATTAACCTAATGATGGGATAATAACAACAGTGGTAAATGCCCCTAAAGACATTGTTAAAAGGTGTGAATAAATGCTGAGAAAAAATGTATCAATAAGCGATGCACATTTGAAACTGCTTGAACCGTTGCTGAAAAAACATCAGGGGAATCTGTCAGCGGCGATGAGAGACATCATAGATTTCACAGGTTTCGTAACTGAGAACATGGGAAGCCTGGAGACGGCAAAGGATCTTTTGAAGGAAAAAAACCACTTCAGCGAACAGATAAGGAACCGCATATTCGGCGTAACGATCCCGTTGACGATGTTCAAGTGGATGCTGAGCAAGAGAAAAAACCCTCTTCCCCCATTGAGCGAAGCGAACCAGCTCTTCTCGATGCACAGTGATATTAACGTATATGACGTCAGCAGCCTGAATAAGATCATCAACGAGGAGCTATCGATCCTCAACTGGCCTGTCACGGTATCGATCAACAGCATTGAGAGCCAGCTCTCACTCCAGATAACAGGTATGGATTCTGAGATCAACAGTTTCAATGCAGCCCTGATAGTGATGTTCCTGGCAAATAATAAAACACCCCAGAAAGTGAACAGGATGACAGTCTATCCTTCATCGATACATATACTGCTATCGGCCGCAGCAAGCCATGAAGAGGCTATGCAATCGATATATTCACACTTCTGCGAGCATGCGGAAGATAAGATACCGGAAGATAAAATACAGGAAAATAGATTACCCCTGCAGAACGATATGATATTTATAAAAGCACAATAAGTGAGATAAAAAAAGGGATTATAGTGCACAGAGTGCCATAATTTTTTGAATCTTACGGTTTTCCCGGTTTTTGAACAATCATCTCACAGAACAGCACAATTATGTGAAAGTTAATCCCACTTAACCTTATATTTGTGTGATTTTCTTGTATAAACCGTATGATACGCAAAAAGCCAAATTATGTGTTGATAGTCAACGGCGAACCAGAGATGGCAGATCTTTACGCAGAAATGCTGTTAATGGACGTAGAAAAGTACAGATTCAACATAGCGTATACAGGAAAAGATTGCCTGTTGTCCTTTAAGCGCGATATGCCTGATATAATATTAATGGATATCGAGCTTCCTGACATTGACGGATGGGAGTTAATCAAGAGAGTAAAAGAACAGGAACCCGATATGCCTGTTGTTATAATAACCGCAAAACCCCCGACAATGGATGATTATTCCCGGTTCCATATGGTATCGGATTATCTGATGAGACCTGTTACTTTAGACTGCCTCCATATGTCTATCAGGGATGCGCTTGAAGTCCCTTCTCTTCTTGAGACCTGCATTGAGACCGTGAAGACCCTCGAAGATAAGGAGGAGAGCCTGTACATTTTAGAGAAAAAGATCCTGCTGCTTAAGCAGAGCATAAGTGACAGGAAATTCTTCATTATCATGCGGCAGCTCCACCCGGATAAAGAACTCGAAGACGGCTCAAATACCGGGCTTTTACTTGAAGGCTTGAGAATAAAGATCGATAGGGAGCATAGTGAAATAGAGGAATTCAAAAAAGGATATTTATTCGCGTAAGCTCCTTGGAATTTTCACACATTTTTCACAACTTCATTTATATCCAGGTATTGTTCTCATAGATTAAGAGAAGGCGTTTACTGCCGCAGGGTTTGAAACTAAAATTTAGTGAAGGCATTATGAAAACCAGAATCAGTATATTGAAAGATAATCAGGCTGATGTCGGTATCGGCACGCTGATCATTTTCATTGCGATGATACTTGTCGCAGCAGTGGCGGCAGCGGTGTTGATTCAGACGTCAGGTGTACTGCAACAGAAAGCACAGCAGACGGGTAAAGAAGCAACCGCTGAAGTTGCTTCCAACCTTAAGGTCACGTCATTAATGGGACAAACGGATGGTACTCATACTTATATCCAGCGGCTTAATATCACCATGGAACTGGCAGCAGGAGGTACGGCCATAGACTTTTCGAAGGTTGTTATCAAATATATAAACGAAACGACCTCAACGACATTGAACCTGCAAACAGACGTTACTGGGGCAGCTACTGATAAACTGTTTAACTACTCTGAAGAAAGGGTAGGTATCGGCAATCCCAATTTTGTTCTGCAGTCAGCGGACCTGGCAGTCGTTACTATGGACTTGAGCCAAATGAACCAGCAGTTATATCCAAGGAAGAAAGGCATTCTTCAGATCATACCTGAAACAGGAACGATGGTAATAAAAGATGTAGTAGCGCCCCCGACCTTTTCTGACAATGACATTGTGCAGTTATTCCCCTGAAAACAGGGGAATTTTCTATAAAAGAGGTCCCCTGATGCGCTGGTTTTTATTACTACCAGCCAGAGGAAAATATAATCATCGAGGCTACCCGGGTTTACAAAGGAAGCTGCAACATGTTGCCATTGACCATCGCTTTATAGTATCAAGAGCTTACTTTTTACATATTTATTTATATATCAAACATGAATTAAAAATTATCCTTAATCGCCGGACATCTGGTTCTCCGCATTTTTCACACTTTTTTCACAACTCTATTTATATCCAAGTATTATGCTCATAATGATTAGAAGCAGGGAATGGCGTAATACCGCCACCTGAGTTTCGAAGACAAAAAATTTAATGGAGGCGTTATGAAAACCAGAATCAGTATATTGAAAGATAACCAAGCTGATGTCGGTATCGGCACGCTGATCGTCTTCATTGCGATGATACTTGTCGCAGCGGTGGCGGCAGCAGTGTTGATTCAGACGTCAGGTGTACTGCAACAGAAAGCACAGCAGACGGGTAAAGAGGCTACAAGTGAAGTGGCTTCTAACATGAAAATCTCTTCAGTTGTGGGTACAACAGATACTAACAATGTCTACACAAAGGAATTAAATATCACATTGGAACTTGCTGCAGGTGGTTCATCCATTGACTTCAGCAAAGTAGTTATAAAATACATAAATGAAAGTTCCACAAAAGTATTGAACCTGCAAACCGATGTTACTCAGGCAGCTACTGCGTCGCTGTTCAACTACACAGAAGTGAGAACCGGCTCCGGAAATCCCAACTATGTCCTGCAATCAGGAGACCTTGCAATCGTTACATTGAACCTGGATGCGATGAGCCAGGATTTATACGCAAGGAAGAAAGGCACTATTCAGATAATCCCTGAATCAGGAACAATGGTGATTAAGGATGTGGTGGCTCCTGCAACCTTTGGTGACAGTACCCAGGTACAGCTATTCCCCTGAAAAAAGGGGAATTTTTTTCTTTCTTTTTAAGAAGGATGATACAATATGAAAGCAAACAGGAAATGACTCAACCACAATGACAGTGGCGATGTAGGTGTAGGCACACTTATAATATTCATATCAATGGTACTAGTAGCTGCAGTTGCTGCGGCAGTTTTAATATACACAACAGGAGCGCTCCAGCAGAAAGCCACGAAGACCAGCAAGGACGCAACAAATCAGATATCATCCAACATGATCGTTGAAAAGGTAATGGGAGACAGGGGAGCAGGACTTAATAATACTATAGATACCCTGTTAATCAGAATTAAACCGGATGTAGGCACCACGTCTATAGACTTAAGGCAGGTTATCGTAACCGTGATGGATAGCTCCAATCGCTATGATCTTAATTATGGCACTAACTATTCAGCCATAGCTGTGCGGGATGAAGAACTGGCATTTAATGCAAGTACACCCGTGCTCACCGCTGGATCCCTAATTGAAGTCCAGATAAACAACAGTGCTACGGGTTTAGGTACTATCAGCCTGCAACCCAGGAAAACTTTCTGGCTGTCCCTGAACCAGGAGACCGGGCAGGCTGTAAACCTTGAGATAACCACACCCAACTCTTACGGTGTTTACAGGTACGTTCAGTTATATCCGTAACAGCGGAGGTATGCATGGGATTCTCAACCTCTGCTTCCGTTGTTATTCTCGCCGCTTCTTTAATGTACATGGCAGCGATATTTTACCCTTTTGCAAACCTGTCATACCACAGGGTACTGGATGCCAAAAAAAATCTTAATGATATGCAGTTTGATAAACTGAACACGAAAATCGTAATAATGAATACCCAGAATGACGGAGGCAATTTGAAAATCACAGTATCTAATAACGGCTCGGTGACGCTCAACGCAAGCAAGTTGAACGTTATTCATAACGGGATGCTGTTATCAGCATCATCTTTTAGCGTATCGCAAGAGGGCGTCTGGACGCCCAGGGACTTCATCGATGTGACCCTTAACGGGATAACCAGCGGAAGGACAAAAATAATAACGTCCAACGGTATCGCCGACTACGCGGTCACATAGGAGGTTCTCATGGGAGCGGGTACGTCTGCAACTCATATTATTTTCTTTATCGTATCTGTCGTTATTTCCCTGGGGGTGGCGGGGGCACTGTTCATGAACGTCCAGTCAATTTCAAATGCAGCGACCGCAGGCAGCAAAACACTATCTGAACAGTTAAAGACCGATATCACAGTGATAAATGATCCGGCTGCAATTCCGTATTCCGGCGGGATTTATACATTCTACGTAAAAAACACAGGGCAAGAAGACCTCTCTGCCGCTCATGTAACAGTTCTTATCGACGGGACTTTCGTGCCGAGCGGGAGTCTCAGCAAAACCATAATAGAAGGGGATACGATGTGGCAAACGGGCGATGTTCTGAAAATAAATGCCACTGTGATAATTGCACCGGGCAGCCATAAAATAAGAGTGATGACAGATAACGGGGTTGAAGATGAATTCGAATTCAGGATATAAACTATGGTAGTATATTCATTTGCGCTGGACAGGGATGAGATGAACCAGATGCTCGGAGGAGGCTTCCCCAAAGGTGCGCTGGTCGTGATCGATGGTCCTAACGGCAGCGGGAAGAGTGCCCTTTGCCAGAGGTTCGCTTTCGGTCTCCTGGATAATAAGAACACGGTAACCTACGTTTCAACGCAGTTGACCACGAAAAATTTCATCCGCCAGATGAATTCCCTGGATGATCCCATAGGTATCAAACTATTAAAAGGAGAACTTCTTTATATCCCCGCTTATCCCCTGCTTAAGGAGTCCAAGCCAAGGATAGATTTTATCCAGAGACTTATGGGCGCAGCAGGTCTTTTTGAAAAAGATTTAATTATAATAGACACGCTCTCCGCGCTCATACGTTATAGCACCGAAGCGGAAAAGAGCCTGCAGCTTATCTCGTTTTTCAAGAAATTAACAGGAGTTCAGAAAACGATTATCCTTACTATGGACAGCACTGAGCTGCCCGCAGGCATAAGCACCGAGTTCAAGGACGCGGCCGAGGTGTTCCTTACCCTGAAAGTCCGCCAGATAGGTACGGAAATCCGAAGGACGGTTGTAATAAATAAATACGCCCGTCCCGAGTTCCAGGTCGGGAGCATGTTCGGTTTCAAGGTCGAGGCTAAGGCCGGCGTAATGATAGACATATCCGGAGTTTCATGAGGAGAGTGATGAGTTCTGGATGACAAGTTTGAAGAAGCCATTGCAAGAAACCCGCATCTAAAGGAATTTGTTGAGAACTGCAAAAAAGAGACCGGGGTAGTCCCGGACTTCTTCCCGAAACTATCCAAGGATATTGTAGATATCCCCGTACCGTCTATCATATACCCGGTAGGCGACCCGATATTCATTTATCTTAAAGGTGATAAAACAACCAGGGAAATCCAGTATATAGCAATCGAGCCGATGATGACGGAGGGGGAGCAGAAAAAGTATGGCCAGATAATGGACTCTATACTGGAAAAAGCGGCGGATGAAATAGTACCTGAGACTGAAGAACAGCTTAAAAAGCTCATGATGAAACTTTTAAATGACTCGGTGCATATCGAGGGGAAGATACTTTCAACAAACTTCCTGGATAAATTGCTCGGTGAAAAGCTTGTTGATATAACATCTGAAGAATACGATAAGATTTCTTATTATGTTGAAAGGAATATTAGCGGACAGGGAGCTATCGAACCGGTCATAAGGGACCCGTATCTTGAAGATATCCACAGTATCGGCGTAAGTGGCGTATATGTCGTACACAAGATCCTGGGTATGCTCCATACCAATATAACATTCGGGACCCAGGATAACCTGAGCCACTGGATCCACACGATAGGTGAGAGGATAGGAAGACCTGTCAGCGATGCCCGCCCTATTATGGACGGCACATTGCCTGATGGTACTCGAATCAATGCCATTTACAGTACCGATATAAGCAGAAAAGGCTCAAGTTTCACATTGAGAAAGTTCATGGAAATTCCTGCCAGTATTTCCCAGCTTATCAAATGGGGCAGTATAGATGCGAATTTAGCCTCATACCTGTGGCTGCTGCTTGAGAACCAGATGAGCATCTTCTTTAGCGGCGAAACTGCAAGCGGTAAGACGACAATGCTTAACGCTGCGCTGCCATTCATAAGCCGCAAAGCCAAGATGTACTCAGTAGAGAATACTGCGGAAGTGTCCCCTCCACAGGCTGCCTGGCAGCAGTTAATCACACGTGAAGAGGGTCCGAAAGAGTCCCAGGTGGATACATTTACCCTGCTTAAGGTCGCACTGCGGTCAAGACCAAACTACATCATAGTAGGTGAGATCAGGGGTGAAGAGGGTGCGGTAGCTTTCCAGGCGATGCAGACCGGGCATGCAGTGCTTGCTACATTCCATGCATCTTCTGTCAAGAAGCTTATCCAGCGCCTGACGGGTGAGCCTATCAACATCCCTCCCACGTTCGCTGATAACCTGAACGCCGCCCTGATCCTCCAGGCAATATACAGGAAAGGGAAATTCCTGAGGCGATGCACCTCTGTAGAAGAGATAGAAGGGTACCTTGAGGAGGCCGGAGGCGTAATAACGCGCGCTGTCTTTGAGTGGGATTTTACCCTTGATAAGCATCGTTTCAGGGGCATGAATAATAGCTTTATCCTTGACAAAGTGGCGATCAGGCTTGGATACGATGATAAGCGCATGGTATATGATGAACTATCGCTTCGCGCGAAGATCCTTAACAGGCTGGTGGAAGAGAACATCCTTGATTATTATAAGGTACGGGATATCATCTGGAATTACCAGGCCAAAGGTCTTGATGGTATACCGTTCGAGGTATAATGGACTCAAAGGTCGTATTTCACTGCCTCGGTATACCAAAAATGGTTTATCTCAGGAAGTTCGTACTCCCGGTATTTGCACTGGCGGTCGTTTTCCCTTTTATTATGATACTGCTGGCTCCATCCGTCATGCAGGGATACACGCTGCTCGGGGTCATACTTGTCCCATTTTTCCTGATGACAGTGGTTTTCTTATATCCGATCATGAGCATGGAGACTAAAAAAAAAGAGATTGACAACACTATCCACTATTATATCACACATATGGGCGTCCTTGCCACATCACAGATGACAAGAATAGATATCCTTCTTCTGCTGTCGAAGAACGAAGCATACGGCTATTTAGCCAAGGAAACTGGAAGGATATATGCACTTATCCGCTACTGGCATTTGAATTTCCCTGCAGCCTGCCGCTTCATTGGAAAGCGCACGCCTTCAATATTGTTCTCTGATTTTCTCGACAGGATGGCCCATGCGGTGCAGTCAGGCGAGGATTTCGAAAAGTTCGTGGTATCCGAGCAAACGGTAGTAATGAACGATTTCATGACCATGTATAAAGATTCGCTAAACGGCATCGAGATGATAAAAGAAATATTCCTTTCTATGGGTATGTCCCTTATCATGTTGGTCTCTTTCGCCGTTATAATGCCTCTAATCACGGGTACGGATGCCAACATGCTGCTTGCAGGCGCCATAGCTATATTCCTTGGCTCTGAAATTTGCCTGTTGATCTATGCGAAGTCAAAGGTTCCCACCGACCAGATATGGCATACGCTTGAGATCGAGACTATATCCGACCGGCGGATCAAATGGTCAATGCCCATATCCCTGGCACTATGCCTATTAGTCACAGGCCTGCTGATCACATTTGCCGATCTTCCCATAACCATTATGTTTGCGGTCTCTTTATCACCGCTGTTAATCACAGGACTGATCGCAAGGCAGGAAGAAAATAAAATCAAACGATATGACGATAACTTCGGTGCTTTTATACGCTCACTGGGCGGCGCGGCAGGCTCAAGGAGCGGCCTTATCGTGGAATCCCTAAAAGAGCTGCGTGCACACGATTTTGGTCCTCTCTCTGTCAATATAACAAACCTGTACAAACGACTGAAGTCCCGTGTCAATAAAAGGGGAGCATGGGAACATTTTGCAGCAGGCGCGGGAAGCAACCTGATAGAGCGGTTTGCGACGATGTTCGTTGAAGGGACCGATGTGGGCGGAAAGCCGGGGGTCATTGGCGAAATCATTAACCATAATTTCATGTATATACTTTCGATGCGGAAATTAAGATACAGCAGCGCCACAAGCCTGACAGGCGTCCTTTATGGGCTGACAGCAGGCATAGGCGCCACCATGTTCCTTTCAATTTCCATAATTTCAATGCTCGGTAAGCTTTTTTCAGGCATTACAGTTCCAGATGTTGATATCGGTATATCGGTAGGCAGCATTGCCCACAGCGATGTCGGCATGATGTCCACCATGGTGATGTCTATGATGGTCGGCCATTCCCTGCTTTCGGCAATGCTTATCAGGATAGTCGACGGCGGTCATCATTTTAACACTTATACCCACTTTGTGGGGCTTGTATGGGTCTCTGCTATAACTGCAGAACTCACTGTCAGGGCCATGGGTCCGCTGTTAGGGGTGGCCTGACGGCTTGAATCACACAAGTATCACACACTTGTATATACATATGTGGTAAAAATAAAAGTATATCAAAAGCAATATGAATTATAATAATAAATGAATAAAAAAGGGAGGAAAAATGCCAGGTAAAATATTAATAGTCGATGATGCAGCGTTCATGCGAATGATGCTCAAAAAGATTCTTGCGCCGACAGGGAACGATTTAATAGAGGCTGTTGACGGGTCGGACGGGGTATCCAAGTACAAGGAGCATAAACCGAACCTTGTGTTGCTGGACATAGTAATGCCCAATATCGATGGGATCGAGTGCCTGAAACAGATCATTTCGTTCGATAAAGATGCGAAAGTGGTGATGTGCAGCTCGATAGGCCAGCAGACCGTAGTGAATGACGCCATTAAAATCGGTGCCAGGGATTTTATTGTCAAGCCGTTTGATGCTACAAAAGTAATGGAAGTAGTCTCAAAGAATATGTAATTGGTCTTTAGATGTCCCGAATAAAAGTGCTTGTTGTTGATGACTCCGCTTTTATGCGAAAAATCACCAGCGACATTCTGGCATCAAGTCCTGATATAGAAGTGATAGGAAGGGCGAAAAACGGACTGGATGCGATAGAAAAGACAGCCAGGTTAAAGCCAGATGTCGTGACCATGGACATAGAAATGCCTGTCCTTGACGGGATACAGGCGCTCGGTTATATCATGAGCGAGTGTCCGACACCGGTCATCATGCTTTCGGCCGCAAATTCGACTGATGTCACTATCACGGCCTTCCAGTACGGGGCGGTTGATTTCATGCTCAAACCCTCAGGGGAGATAAGCCGGGATATGATCAATATAAAAGATGAACTTATCAGGAAAGTAAAGACTGCTGCCACTGTCGGTGTCCAAAAACTTGGTTTTATCGAAGAACAGAAGAAAAAAGAAGAAGTAGGCAAGGAGATGCTGTTCGATTTCTTCCGCCGTTCAATTGAAGATGATAAAAAGCAAAAAGTAGAACCTCGCAAAAAAACAAAATCCCAGAAAATTGTCGTAATCGGCTCTTCTACAGGGGGACCAAGGGCATTGCAGCAGGTAATACCTTTACTTTCACCAACGCTTGATGCGGCAGTCCTTGTGGTACAGCACATGCCGCCGGGATTTACGAAATCCCTGGCTGAGCGCCTGAATGCCCAGTCCAGGGTTGAAGTAAGAGAGGCAGTGGACGGGGATATCATCGAGCCCGGGAAAGTCCTTATTGCGCCCGGGGATTTTCATATGATAGTAAAACAGCAGAAAAAGAACGGTGAGGTGAGAGAAGTTATCGCTCTGACAAAGGGTGAAAGGGTACAGGGTGTACGACCCTCGGTTGATGTTCTTCTTAATTCAGTTGTGCCTATCTACGGGCAGAAAGCGGTTGGCGTGATACTCACAGGTATGGGTTCTGATGGCTCTGACGGTGTCAGGAACCTCAAATCTGCGGGCGGCAGGGTAATAGCCGAGGATGAGTCCACCTGTGTGGTCTACGGCATGCCCAAATCGGTAATAGAAAGAAAACTGGCCGATTTCATTTTACCCATAAACAAAATAGCGGAAAGTATTATGCAGATTGCATAGGGGAAATTTATGAACGACATGTCTGAATATAAAGAAATGTATGCGGTTGAAGCGGCAGAACATCTACAGTCGATGAACGACGCGCTTCTGAGCCTTGAGAAGGATCCGAAAAACAGTGAAACGATAAACGTAATGTTCAGGGCAGCCCATACTCTGAAAGGCATGTCAGCCACTATGGGTTATTCCAATATCGCGGAGCTTACCCATGATATGGAGAACTTGATGGACAGGGTGCGCAAGAACGAAATGGTTCTTGACACGGCCGCGATCGATATGCTTTTTGAGGTCCTGGACACTCTTGAAAAAATGGTAGAGGTCCCGGAAAACTCTTCGCAATTTGATATATCCGTCCTTGTTAATAAAATGGTACAGTTATCTAATGGAGCAGTAGCCGGATCTCCTCCAAAGGAACAGTCGCCTGCTGCGGAGAAACATGAAGAGGTTATACAGGAAACGCATGAAGAGACTGTGCCCGTAAATGTTTCCGATGCAGCAGAGGACGGAACCCAGAAAACGGATGAAAAAGGATGCGCTATTTTCAACGTGACAGTTACTCTCCATGAATCCTGTGTGCTCAAGTCCGCACGTGCCGCCGTAGCCCTCAGAAACCTCTCGGAGCTCGGGGATATCATTGAGACAAAACCGTCGCTTAAGGATATTGAGGATGAAAAATTCGACAGGATATTCACAGTCACGTTCTCAACTAAAGAAGACGCAAAAAAGGTAGAGGATGCTGTAAAAACCACATCTGAAGTCCTGAGTGTAGATGTGAAACCCATGGATAATGCAGGCAGCGAATCGCTTGCTAAAAAGAAAACAGAGGATAAAGCGTGCAGCAGCGATGCCGGCAGGGCGGCTGTAAAGAATGTCCAGAGCGTGCGTGTCGGCATTGAGCGCCTTGATTCATTGATGAACCTTGTCGGGGAACTGGTCATAAACAAAATACGATTAATGCAGATCGTAAGCGACCATAAACTGGATTATCTTGAAGAGACCCTCGCAAGCCTTAACCGCCTGACAAATGACCTCCAGGAAGAGATAATGGCAACAAGGATGGTGCCGATTGACCAGATATTTAACCGGTTCCCCAGGATGGTAAGGGACCTGGCTAAAAAAGAGGGTAAAGACATCGAACTTATCCTTGAAGGCGGAGACATCGAGCTTGACCGTACTGTGCTGGATGAAGTAGGAGACCCGCTGGTCCATATTCTCAGGAACTGCGTTGACCACGGTATAGAATCCCCGGAAGCAAGGGAGAAAGCGGGTAAGAACAGAAAAGGCAAGGTCAAGCTGGCTGCAAGGCGTGAGAAAAATTATGTCGTTATAGAGGCGCAGGATGACGGCAAGGGGATGGACCCCAAAAAGTTCAGGGATGCGGCAGTAACTAAAGGTGTAATGTCCGCGGAAGACATAGCCAAACTTACAGACACCGAGGTGCTCAATCTCTCGTTCCTGCCCGGGTTCAGCACGGCTGAAAAAATAACGGATGTCTCGGGACGCGGGGTCGGTATGGATGTTGTAAAGACAAAGATAGAGGCACTTGGTGGTTCCGTAAGACTTGAATCCAAAGCAGGCGAAGGGACGGATATTACGCTCAAACTGCCCCTGACGGTGGCGATCATTCATTCTCTGATGGTGAAAGTCGGAAAAGATGTCTATGCTGTTCCCATAACTAACGTGGTGAGGGACCTTGCCATCAAGAAAGACATGATAAAGACAATCAAAGGCGAAGAAGTAATAATGATGATGGGTGAGGTTCTCCCGCTCATCAGGCTCCATGATATTTTCAGTGTAAAAAGCAACGGTTCGGATGATATGATTGTTGTGGTGGTTGAGCGCGGGGGCAGCAATGTCGGGATAGTGGTGGACCATGTCCTGGGGCAGCAGGAAGTCATAATCAAGAAACTTGATAACCGCCTTCTCAGAGGCGTTAAGGGATTTGCGGGTGCGACCATACTGGGCGACGGGAATGTTGCACTGATACTGGATGTAGGGACATTAATATGATAGCCATCCCAGATAATTTCCCGGTGCATGAGGACGATGAAGAGTTCGCAGAATTAAAAACCCTCATAAAGAGAAAAATCGGTTTTAACTGTGAGGACTATAAGCAGGCCCATCTTAAGCGAAGGCTTGCCGTAAGGCTGCGGGCAAATCATTCAAGATCTTATAAGGAGTATGCAGGGGTTCTTTTAACGAATGAGACGGAATCACAGAGGTTAAAAGAGACACTGACGGTTAATGTCACTGAACTGTTCAGGAACCCGGAAACATACGAATCGTTCAGTAAAAATGTTCTTCCCGAACTATTCAAATCAAAAGGAATTAATAAAACGATAAGGGTATGGAGCGCAGGCTGCTCCAATGGTGAAGAGCCGTATTCAATAGCGATAATGCTCCGTGAATTCCTGGGGATTTCGATCAAAAGATACGATATTTCAATACTTGGCACGGATATAGACGAGGATTCCCTTAAAAAAGCAGAAAAAGGGATATATCATTTAAAGCAGCTTGAAAAAATAGGCAGGGAGCGGATCGAGCGGTTTTTTGTCCAGAATGAGGATTACACATACAGTGTTATCGATGAGGTCCGGAACCTGGTAAAGTTCAGGTATCACGATATGATATCCGGTCCAAGGTTATTCGGGTTCGATGTCATTTTTTGCAGGAATGTTACGATATATTTCGAGCAGGCTCTGCAGGAAAAGCTTTACCTGAATTTCTATAATGCCCTGAACGACGGAGGATACTTCGTGATGGGGAAAACAGAAACGCTCGTCGGTCCGGCAGAAGAGCTGTTCCATCCTGTTGATGTAAAAGAACGAATCTATCAAAAGAAGAGGTGATACTATGGAAGATATAAAAACGCTGACCGATTTCCAGTACGATGCTTTGAAAGAGGTTGGCAATATCGGAATCGGGAACGCTACTACTTCCCTATCCCAGATGGTGAATAAAAAAGTGGAGATATCGCTTCCCGACCTTAAATTAGTCCCGATAATCCAAGTACCTATAATCGTGAAGAATGCGGCTCCTGTTGTGGGTATCATACAGCAGTTAAAAGGGGACTCCAGTGGTTTTCTTGTGCTCTTGCTATCAAAGGACAGCGCGAAATTACTGATAAAACTTGTGCTGGGCCAGGCAGAAGATAGCGCAACGTTCAATGAAATGGAGCAATCGGTACTGCTGGAACTCGGTAATATTATGAACGGCACGTATATCACTTCACTTTCAAATTTCCTGGGGATAGCCCTTGGACTTTCACCTCCGAACCAGGTATATGATATGGCTGATGCGATAATCAACCAGATAGTCGGTATGATGAGCCTGGATGTTGAGGATGTGCTGTTCCTGAGGACGGAATTTACTGTGAATTCGGAAAAAATAGAGGGAAGGATACTGATATTCACGGATTCCGTCTCGCTTACAAAGATACTGGACGCGATAAACAGGTTACTGGGCAAGTAGGTATCGGAAATGGAGAAGTTAATCGTAGGGATTGCAGACCTTGTCGTCGTCCACAATCCGGCTGTACTTGTAACCATAGGACTGGGTTCCTGCGTGGGTATTTCACTCCGCGACCCGGTAGCACGGGTAGGCGCCTTGGCTCATATAGTCCTCCCCACTATAGAGGAAGCAAAAAACAAGAGTAACCCGTTAAAATTCGCAGATTCCGGGATAGAGATGGCAATCCAGAAAATGCTTGAGAGAGGATGCCTGAGGGGCAGGATTGAGTCTAAAATAGCAGGTGGGGCAAGTATGTTCAGCTTCGCGGATAATATGAACATAGGGGAGAAGAACGTGGTGGCTGTGATCCGAAAGCTCGGGGAGATGAAAATCCCGATACTGGCCAAGGATACGGGGGGGAATTACGGGAGGACGATCGAATACCACGTCGAGACAGGCTTACTGGTTGTGAAAAGTGCGTTCCGTGGAGTTAAGGAGATATAATAAGGGTCATACTATTTTTTCTGCGCCGTATCCAAAAGATTATAAGACGCATCAGCCATAAAAAGCCCATCAACTATCACGATTAAATGAGGATTTCTATGAGCGAAAAGATCGGAATACTGGCACTCGGGCACGGAAGCAAGCATCCGCATAACAAAGACGTGGTCACCGGGGTTGCGGAGTTGATCGCAAAGAAATACAAGAATCTTGTGGTCAGGACAGGCTTCATGAACATGAACTCTCCAACGATGAAAGAAGGTCTTGAGGCTTTTAAAGGCACGGGGGTTTCTAAGATAGTGGCAGTCCCTATTTTCCTGGCGCACGGCGTTCATACGATGGAGGACATTCCCAGGATACTTGGCATCAGCAGGGATTCCAGGGAAACAACCATAAAGCTTGACGGCAAAAACGTAAAACTGATATATTCGGAGCCTCTCGGCGTGGATGAGCTGGTGGCGGAACTGGCTTATAAGAGGGCCCAAGAGGCACTATCATCAGATTGATGCAATTAAAGAACTCATCAAAGGCATGTGTACTTGACCTGACCCACGGCGGCATTGTAATAGCCCGGAAACTAAAGAAAACAGTCAGCTCGATATCTGCTGTAGATGTGTATAAGACCCTGGATACCGGGGAGTTGGGCGCCCTTGAGAATGAAGGCATCAACACATCCCGGGATGCGCTGAAAGCAACTGATTTTGACGTCCTTGTCGCCCCCGTGCATCTTGATTTAAAGTATCCCATGCTGGTCGAGGCGGCTGAGAACAGCATACCAGTCCTGTCGCATCATGAGGCGATCGGACAGCTTCTGGAAGATTATGATCTGGATGATAAAACCATTATCGAGATCACAGGCACTAAAGCGAAAACAAGCACTTCTACCCTTTTAGCAGAGATACTTTCCAGGGAAAAGAAGGTCGTTTCGCACACGAGCAGGGGCGTGGAGGATTGGGGTACCGGGACAATGATCAAGAGAGGACTGAGTATAACACCTGCCAGTATACTTGTGGCGCTGGATGCTGTCAGGGAAGCCGGGATAAAGCCTGAGGTATTTATATTTGAGGTCTCACTCGGCGGTACGGGATGCGCAGATACAGGGGTTATAACCACGGTAGTCAATGACTATTCCATTGCAAACAACACGCGAATGGCGAGTGAAGCAAAGCGCCAGATGATACTCAACGCAAAACCAGGCAGTACGCTTGTGATAAACAATGATGCTTTAAGGTTTTTCGGGGCATGCAGGAGGGATGTCAATATAGTTTCGTTCTTGGATTCTATAAACGCCTCGTGTAATGTCTATTACGAGAACATAAGCAGTAAAGGGGGCGTGATCGCCTATTACATCGGAAAAAAGCAGGGAAGGATACATATCCGTGAGGCCCCTGATTATGACATAAGCTCATATAAAACAGCGTTCGTGGGCGCGGCGGCTGTCGCGCTGGCGATGGATGTTGATGCAGGTACGATCGAGCGCGTCTTCAGGGAATTTAAAGGCGCAGAGGGGCGCATGAGAAAGACATTCCTTGAAGGGAGGATACTCATAGACAACTCAAATTCCGGGATGGACATCCGGAGCGCCGAGAATGCGCTGTCGTATGCGAAGGCGGAGGGCGGCAGGATCGTTATGGTGCTGGGGGAAGAAGCAAAAGAGGTGTGCGAAGGGCTTGACCCGGCCGGGGTTAAAAGGTTTATGGATAAACATATGAGCGAACTTCTGGCTTTAATCCTTGTCGGGGAAAGGATGAAGTCCTTTACAAAGAATAATATTAATAAAAATATTTATTATGCCGATAGTCTATCTAAGGGGATTGAACTTGCAAAACAACAGACGCACGAAAAGGATATCGTTCTATCCTGTGTGAAGTGCTTTAGATAAATATGGAACTCCAGCAGCCGATCAAACATGCAAAAATAACACACGATATGACCGTAAGCCAGCTTGTGGATTCGTTCTCGGGCTGCGCGTTCGGGGCAGGGCGCCTGAGCGAGGCTGCGGACATATACAGGGAAATGGTAAATGACAGGGAATGTACGAAATTCTTCGGCCTGGCGGGTGCCATGGTGCCGGCAGGTATGAGGAGGATAGTGAGCGACCTTATAAGGGACAGGGATATTGACATTCTGGTCACCACAGGAGCCAACCTCGTTCACGATATTATTGAATCGCTCGGGCTTCATCACTACAAGGGAACGGATGTGACCGATGATGTCGAGCTAAAGCATCAGGCCATAAACCGCATCTATGATGTGTTCCTGCCGGAGGAACATTTTGCGAAGCTTGAGGAGAGGCTTCAGCCCATGTTCAGGCAGCTTCCTGATAAGCTCTCGATAACCGAACTCCTGTCCCATATCGGTTCAAAGCTTGATGATAATAATTCTATTTTAAAGAGTGCGTACGACACGGGCGTCCCGGTGTACTGCCCTGCGATACAGGATTCGATAATCGGCTTGCAGGCATGGCTGTACAGGCAGACAAAGCCGCTTAACGTGGATGTCTTTGCTGATATGAGAGGCCTGATCGACCGGTGTTACGAGGCAAAGCGCACAGGCGTCCTGATAGTGGGCGGCGGCGTACCCAAGAACTTCATCCTCCAGTCCATGCTTGTCACGCCAAAATCCTTTGATTATGCAATCCAGCTTACGATGGACAGACCCGAGCCCGGTGGTCTTTCAGGCGCCACGCTGGATGAGGCGCGCTCATGGGGCAAGGTCGGGGAGAATGCACGCGCGGTGACTGTATATTCCGACGCTACCATCACGCTGCCTGTAATCGTGGCTGCGGCGAAAAGCGGGAAGAGGAAGTAGTTATGCTTAAAAAAACCCGGCTTATCCTGGCTCTTGATGTTACAGATGGAACCCAGGCTGTCTCGATATCAAAGGACGTAGCTGAGTATGTGGACGCCATCAAGATAGGCTATCCGCTTGTGCTCGGCGCAGGTATCGGGATAATCAACACCCTATCAGAATTTGCGCCCATAATCGCGGATTTCAAAGTCGCGGATATCCCGAATACCAGCAGGTTGATATGCGCCGGTGCGTTCGAGGCTGGCTCCAGCGCTGTTATCGTTCACGCTTTTACAGGGCGCGACAGCCTTTCAGAATGCGTAAAGACCGCCAGGGAATATAACGGGGATATATACGTGGTGACAGAAATGAGCCATCCCGGAGCCGTTGATTTTATGCAGGCAAAAGCATTGGAACTCGCCCGCCTTGCTGTTGAGTCCGGCACTTCGGGTGTCGTCGCGCCTGCGACGCGCCCGGAAAGGGTGAAAGAAATACGCAGTGTCGTTGGGGAACTGACAATCATCTCGCCAGGCGTGGGCGCGCAGGGCGGCAGCGCAGCAGAGGCGATCAGGGCTGGCGCTGATTATGTTATAGTGGGGCGGAGCATTTATAATTCAAAGAACCCTGCTATAGAAGCTGAAAAAATAGCAAAAGAGATAGAGAGTTGCCGATGATGATAAAATATCACTGAGATGTGATGAGCCCTATGAGTACTGATGGCGACTATCCATATATAGTTAAGTCTATAGATACCGATTTTCAAAATGACTATTTTTTCAGCTTTTTACCGTTAACTATATGGTTTACTGTATCATACTGGATATATACTGAACATCAGGGTGTTGTTTGAAACAGGTGATAAAAATGGCCAAACCAATCGAGTTGGGATTAGTCTTAGAGGGTGAAGATGCAAAGGAGTTCTGGGAGAATGAAAAAAACCCTAAAGTCACCGATGAACAGATAGAGATGTTCAAAGAGGCTATGCGCATCTACAAATCCCATCCATTTTAAATCATAAATGGAAAAAAGCCTTAATAAAGATATTCTAATCATACCGCTAACTCAAAGGTATGATTGCTCTTCTTTTTGCTGCACTAACGCCGAGTTAAACGAATTCTTGAAAAATAATGCGTTATTGGATCAGGCGCACATGACAAGCAGGACTTATTTATGTTGCTGGAAGAAACAGACAGCAGGATATTTCACACTGGTTGCGGATACTCTTGAGGTTCAAGCTGTGGATC
The DNA here is from genome assembly GCA_902386135.1 of uncultured archaeon. Classification (GTDB taxonomy): domain Archaea; phylum Halobacteriota; class Methanosarcinia; order Methanosarcinales; family Methanoperedenaceae; genus Methanoperedens. The sequence goes on along the minus strand of CABMIB010000055.1, from coordinate 18,427 downwards.
AAAGCGATACCATTGAAGGTTATCTTTATCGGAAGTATCCAGCTATTAAGATAGCCAGGCTTGCAGTGGATCATAGCCTTGAGAGAAACGGGATTGGCAGATTCATATTATTAGCCGCTATAGGTAAGGCCATTAATGTTTCTAATGATATCGGATGCCGTTATATTACAGTGGATTCCAAGCCTGAATCTATGGGTTTTTATGAGAAACACAATTTTAAGGTCGTAGAAAAATATAGATATAGCGAATTCCCCAAGATGTACCTAAACATGTACCCGATAGTCGCTGCGATGCGTCCGAAAGAGAATCTAAAAGAGTTTGAAGAAAGGTGACTAGCAACAGTTATCTTCCATTCTCATAAGCGTTTATGGATTCAAATATCATCCCTTGTATTCCTGATTATTTCTCGGGAAATAAAAATAGTAAATGTCAAACACCCCCAGATTTCACATTTTAATCATTCTCATTAATGAAGATGGTCGAAAAAGCTATTGTTTGTAAGTAATTTTCTATTAGTGAGGTTGGCTATTTTAGCACCCATCGTTTAAGAGACTTTTTTATGCCAACCTCATTTTCACACACGCCCTGAAATATAATCAAAGTCCCTGGCAGGTCCAGTCCTGCAGCTGAGACATTGCCACGATCTTGGGACCCATTCACCCGGGCAGCTGCAGGGCATATCCTCTGCGCATCGTCAACCTAATTATTTCCTGGGAATATTTGCTCTGGGGGTACTGAGCAGCTCGGCAGGATCTAGCCAGTGAGCCCTGCAGGTGATCACCAGAGGATAGAAAGGACAATGATATTATTTTCCGGGAAATAACTCGCCGCTCAATTTCATGCATACTTCAAAATTCTGTTTATATATGTTTAAGCTCTGGATAGAAAAGTATTTATTCTATCATTAATAATCATTAAAGTAAGGTAAGGGGTTAGTGAATATGATTGTCAGCCGCGTTTAACCCTTACCTCTATTTTTCAGATTATTTCCGTAACGGAAGCGGCTTATCAGGACGCGATACAGGGCATTTTCTGTATGCCGTCAATGGTTTTACATCTGATTCCAGGAGCTAAAAATAGAAAAATCAACATCTGGCAATTCAGAAGATAAAAACCCTATAAGTACTGATGGCATGAATCTATCTTAATAAATCTATAAATATCGATGTTCAGATGCTGTTTTTTCAGCTCATACACAAAGCCATCTACAGCTGGTTTTTAGGATTTACCAGCCTGAACCATTTATATGCCAGCATGACAATGCACACCATTGTTCCGGCCTCGACCACTATTGATATCAGAATTGATGTGTTCGTCTCCATGAATGATCCGAACATCATGTTCAGACTTAACAAAGAGTCAATAAAAAAGAGTAAACATGCCAGTAAGAGCAGCGTCCAGCTATCTTTCATGAAAGACTCATTGAGAAATGCTCTTGCTCTCAGCAGCGTGCTGTCCGTCCTCTTTTTACCTGCATATGCCGCATATGCTACGAGAACAATCCCTCCGGAAGATAATATTGCATATACTATACTGAGGAGTTTCAGGGAGGTCGTTATGTCTAACATTTTATATTTGTTTTGTTTTATAATGTGATGTATATGAAGTGCGGTGTGAAATACATGTGATGTTGAGAAGGTTGAATTAATGATTTTATCCTGCACGCCAGCTAAATCAAGCTTCAAGAACGTTATTTATCTGCTCAAGCGCCCGCGCGTACACCCCGATTTTGTTTAAGTACGCTGCAAGCTTGAGTGGCCGGTGCCCGCCAGGGTGGTATGTAATAACCGCCTGCGGCGAGCATTGATGCACCATTTCGATAAGACCTTCCGCATCCATGTGGTCGCTGATATTGATCGTCGGGAACCTGTAATCGCGCCTTCCTGTCAGGATGAATTTCTTTGCCGCGGCAACTCCGGTCATCTCAGCGAGCGATGCAATGCGTATCCTGCAATCGCCGTCCAGACCGGTAAGAGAACCTGCGTTATCCATCAGTCCTTCGGTAAGCGCACGCGATACGGCGTCCATCCCTATCTCCCCAGAATAACCGAGTTCACGGAGGAGCTTCACAGCGCGCTGGGCTTTCCCGAACGCATAGGCGCCAAAAACAGTGTTTTCTTCTAACGATGCTTCGGCTGCCTCCCTGAACGCATCGACATCGTCCCTGAAATGGCAGTTAGGATCGGCGGGGTCACCGTAGTTTGCCTCGGTGATAAGGCAATCGCACTTTGGCAGGTCTTTTGCATCCTTGACATCGCCAGTTACCAGTATCCTTGTTCCCACTTCATTCTGCCAGTAAAAAGCGCATGAACCGATAGTATGATAGGTAGGATATGTCTTTACATCAACGTCGCGGATATCAATGGTCTCACCAGTCTTAAAAGTCCTGCCGGCGTATTCCCTGCCGTAGAGGATCTCAAGCGCCCGTGCGGTCTCTTCAGAGCACACCGCCCTTTCGGAAAGCATGGCCGATTTGCCGTGGTGGTCAGAATGGGCATGGGTTATCAGATAGGCATCAGGCTGCTGGGAGCGTGAGTTGGTAGTGTCTATAGCAAAGGTAAGTCTTTTGCAGGCATTGAAAACCAGTGATACATGAGGTTTCCATCCCCTGCCGGTCCTGTGCCTGATGGGCAGTACGCCGAGGTCAAATAAGGGTTTCACAGACCTCTTATTTTAATGCAGCGTTTAGATCAGCCTCAAGCACGTTAGCGCGTGTCACACCCGTGTACCGCTTGAACAGCGAGCCGTCCTTTTCGATGATCAGCGTGGGTACGGCATGGATGGTGAACTTGGAAGCAAGTTCATAATTTGTATCAACATCAACTTTCTTGAACTCTACCTTATCTCCGAATTTCTTCTTCAGCTCTTCTAATATCGGGTCCTGCATCTTGCAGGGACCGCACCATTCTGCAAAAAAATCCATTAGAACGACTTTACTCATTTCTTTTCCTCCTGGGATAGCAGATACCGCATTTTTTGCATTTTTCTTTCATTTGCGATTTTTTATCCTGTTTTCCCTCTGACATAAATCACCTGCTACAATACTTAGTATATTGTTATGGTTTAAAATAGTTGCCTTTTGATAAACCCGTATATCTCAAATTATATTGAAAAGAAAGATGCACCGGTTAAAAATAAATTGAAGAGACAGAACAAGAACCCTGTTCTGTCTTAATATTCCAGTTGATATTTTTTAGGCTTTTATCGTTGTCAGATATAGCTTGGTACGAAGATGATCACGAAATATACAGCCATCGTAACCAGTCCGAGCGGTACTCCAAGCCTTGCCCATTCTTTGCTTGTGATGCCGAGTTTCCCTGCTGAAATGATGTTGGGTATGTTCCCGGGTATCAGCATGCCTCCTGCTATCAAAAGTCCCATAAGTGCAGCCTCTATCTGCAATGGTGTAAAGGTGGGACCTATCTCAGCTGCAGTCAGGGTGGCATTATCTAGAATAGCCGAGACCATGTTAATCCAGTAGAGTGCTTCAGAAGGCATTTTTGCAATATACTCAAAGATAATGGGTTTGAAACCATCGCCAAGGAATACCAGTGCCATAATGAATACATAGACCTTGACTGCCCTCATAATGACATCTCTCAGTGTTTCTTTATAATCTTCACCTTTCAAACCCTGGTCTTTTGCATCGGCTTTTCCAATGAAGAACATCCCAACTATGCCGTATGCAATAATGCCTGGGATAATGTATTTGCCCAGTAGGTTTAGTAAATAATTGAATGTAGCGTGATATGGCTCACCCGAGAGTTTCTGGATTGCAATAGTTGATAGTGGTTCCCCAAGAGGTGTGAGCGCTGCACCAAGACCGATAGAGAAGCATGCAATGACAACGAGATCTATTTTCGATTTCCTCGATAGAGGCAGGGCATTTGCCATTTCAACGAGTATTATCGCAGCAAGAATAGCAGATATCACACTAGAAACTAAACCAAGAACCGCGATAAGGATGAAAACCATAACCTTCAGCGAAAGCTTCTCGGCCATACTCCTGATTGCCCCGTGTATAGGTCCATGCCACTTGTATATAATAAACCCTACGATAAGTACGACCTGAACGATGCCTATAGGGATATGACTGGCATTTTGTATATATACCGGGGCAACTAATGCTTCTTCGATTATCCCCAATCTCCAGCCAGTCGCTTCACCTGGTAGAGTAACAAAACCAGAGATTGTCAGGGCAGCCACGCCGCATATGAACAAGAATACTTCCAGATTTTGCTCAATAATCTTTACCCTGAACGGCCCAATCAACACGGCCAGAAAAATTATGAAAAGTCCTATTGTAACTCCTAAATCAAGTGTCATTGTTTCCTCCTATACATACTTAATTCCAGGCTGCTTAGTGCCAGGGAACTCTGCCTCCTATTTAACACCGACTCTTTTATAATTTGTGGTTTTGGTCAGTCCCTTTAACCTCTCTACATTGAAAAACTTAAAGAGAAAAACATTTACCTGAAGAAGAGAATATGAATTTCAGGGGAGAAAACCATGAACGATACGTATAAAAAAATCCTGATAGCTACGGATGGATCAGAGCATAATAAAAAGGCTGTAACCCATGCGATTGAACTTGCAAAGCTTTCCGGGGCAGAGCTTCATGCCGTTTATGTGATGGACATAAAGACGGATTACGGTCCTAAATCATACCTTTCGACCGATATATCCACCGAAGGTCTCAGAAATTTTTTAAGATATGAGGGCGATGAGGCTGTAAAATATGTCGAGGACATGGCAGCAAAAGAAGGTCTTGATGTTAAGAAATGGGTCGTGGAAGGACACCCGGCAGAAGAGATTTTGAAACTTGCAAATGAGCAGTCTGTTGATCTGATTGTAATGGGCACACTGGGAAGAAGCGGAATTGAAAAATTTTTACTTGGAAGTGTGGCTGATAAAGTAATACGGAATTCAAGGATTCCGGTGCTGACTGTGAGAAAATAATAGAAAATACTTGAGATGAACAGTGGGAATGTAATCCGATATATCTCCACTTAACGGCGAATCCACAGGGCAGGAAAGGTACTGCTCAATATCTTCTTTTTTATTTCTTTTATCCGATGGACAGTTCCTATTATGAAAATATACGCACGAATCCTCCCTCCTCGAATATTCCTATTAATAATAAATTTCGTTGATTTTTAGTCAAATCAGGGCATAAAAAGAAAAGTTTATACGTAATAAAGAATATAACAATCCAATAATAATTAGCCTATGGATAAAAGCCCTCTCGAGAAAATATTTGGAAATAGCGCCCAGACAACCGTACTGGAGAGCCTGTTAAAAAACCAGGGTGAGTTCATTCACCTGTCGGGAATTGCCAGGGAGACCGGGCTTTCTCATTCAAGCGTGGCAAGGGTATTGGAGCCGCTTATCGAGAACAATATCGTGATCGAGAAAAGGCTGGGCAAGCAGATCAGGACATTTACCCTTAACGAAGAAAATGAGATCGTGAAGATGATCGTAAAATTTTACTGCGATTTGGGCGCATTGTATGGTGAGAAGTAAATTTTTCAGGATTTTCCATAATTTTCCATATTCGTAACTTTAATTTTATTTTTTATTTTAGTTTTTATAAATAGAAAGATTTAAGTAGCGGAAGGTAAAATATTAAATCTTGTCTAAAAATAGACTGGCTTTGCTAATAAAGCCAAAAGAAGAAGTTAAAAAATAAACAGGTGAGTGAGTATATGAGATATTCAAGAGGGGATGTTGTAAGATTCAAAGTCGGATCGAATGAGATACATGAAGGGAAAGTCCAGGTCATTGAAAAGAGTCGTGAAGAGGATATTCTTTACATAAACAGTTTCAGCGGCTGGGCATACAAAATATCAGAAAAAAGCGTTGTATCTCGAATAAACGGTTATTGAATAATATTTAACGAGGGAGTGGGACTTTATCGGGAAGAGACGAAAGTTTCTTCCCCTCCTGCTAATATTATGGTCAGGAGGTTCTCTAATTGGGGTTTAAGCGCAAATTTAGTGGTACAGCTTAAATTGGCTTAAAAATTTTTCCTTAATACAAACTTATTTTTGCTGCTACGCTTTGCGTTCTTTGCGCTCTTTGCGGTGAGTTCGCTGTATGTTGCAATTGATCATGGATACTAAAGCTAAATCGTGACACAGCCACCATATGGCAAGGAAGATGCTTACAGCGCAATACCTCTTGCTGAGACGCAGGCGGCTGCAGGGAGTTCACCTTCCATCACGTTCGTAAGCGGAGGTGTGCATTCCGTGGTCAAAGGACAGAAAACAGGGTACGGCGATGCCGCTGTATGGCAGAAAGACGTTCCAAGCGTTGAGGCTACCATAATCAAGGCGAAGGAGAGCGTCAGGTTCTATGCGCTTGAAGCTGATTTGAAGAAAAGGGGCATAGCAGACAGCGAGGTTATCGAAGGAATCTCGAAGCTGAACATCGACGACCTGACAAACAGGATACTTGAGAGCGAAGTAACACTGGTGTTCTGAGATGGCAATAGTTCATGACTCAGAGCTGGATGTAAGGGGCAAGTAGCCCCTTACCCTTTGATCAGGACAAAACAGCAGGTTGATAAGCTTCAAAAAGGCATGGTGCTCAAAATCTTGGCAAGCGACCCGGTGGCGCCGCAGAATATCGATGCATGGGCGAAAAAATCAGGGAATGAGCTGCTTGCTGTGGAAGTGAACGACGGGACCTATAATATCTTTGTGCGGAAGAGTTGACACTTCCTATATTCAGGAGACTCGTATATTCAGGATGAAAGATTAAGTGCAATTTTTGCCTGAATACCAAGTTACAATAAAACCGGAATTCAAGTATCACCCATGTACAAACTGGATGCCAGAGGCAGGGTATGCCCGCTGCCCCTGTTCTATACCAAAAAGAAGATAGACGAGTTAAAAACAGGCGAAGAGCTTGAAGTATTAACAGATGATGTTACCGCAAAAAACACAATTCCGCAGTGGAGCAGGGAACACGGGCATGAAATAGTGAAGGTCGAGGAATCGGGCAGCGATTTTAAAGTAATTATAAGAAAACACTGAGGTTAAAAATCTTATAAAAAGCCAGGATTCGGCTCGAATCGGGGAGTGTAACGAAATTTACTCAAACTTCTATAATGTAAGACAAATTGGAGTGACACCATTTTGTTTATAACAAATTACTAAACTTTGCTGTTTATTTTAACATCCAACTTGTTTGGTACCACCCTCATCGGCATGAATTTTTATATCAATTATAGAGAACAAAGTTTGGTTTTCTCCCAGTAGTACTGGAAGAGCTTCTTGCACCACTCTCTGAATTTGTCATCATAGCCGAAGATGGCAGTATTTTGATCGATCTTTCTATCCTGTCCGGTTAATTCGAGCATAGAAAATTTATCGCTTACGATTACTGATATTTTGATCTCGTCCAATACTTTAGTCTCTATCTTTTTCCTGTTTTTTTCGCTAAGCATCGAAGTGGAACATATGTCTTTTGGAAGTATCACTCTTATTTCCAATCCCTCTTCCAATTTCTTTTCGATATAGGGCAGATGATGCCTGGGAAAATCATCGGACATATACCACATGTAGCTCTTTATACAATCGCCCAATTTTTCATGGGTATTTAAAATATTATAGACACCAGTCACTATCTCTCCTGTAGAAAGGGCGTCTATTTGTCTCAGGAGATCGAGCGGGATATGTGCAGTGTCATGTTCGAGGAAGTATCCTGATTTCTCTGAAATGAAGTTCAGATCTGATATGGTAGAAATGACCAATTTTCCGAAGAGTGTATTATAATATCTTCCGTCCCCTTTTTTCTCGATTAACCGGGCTTCTGTTAATCTTGATAATTGTCGTGATGCTTCTGTCGAGTTCATGTCAATTTCTTTGATCAGACTGGTGAATGTCATTGGTTTTTCATCCAGGGTTTGGAGTATACCAAGCCTGTTTTCTGAAGACAGTTCCGTAAATAGCTCGTAGACTTTCATCGTGTTTCCTTGTTACATTGGTGTAACCTTTGTTATAAGCTTGTTGCCTAACTCCACATTCGTGCCAGATTTTTTTTAAGCATTTCAAAATCCATTTTTCCCCTGGTGATAAAAAAATGGTCGGACACGAATTTGCATTCTATGTGACCTTGAAGCCAAACATGATAAAAGACCTCAAAATCAGATGCGACTACAAGGAGGAATTTGAGTTCGGAGGCACTCTGGACGTCGATGAGATCAAGATGGTCGAAGGCGAAATCCTCAGGGTCGCGGGCAAATTCGGTGTAATAGACCTGGGCATATCAATGTCTGAGTTGAAGAAGATCGTAAAAAAAAGAGGTGAAAATAAATGAACAAACTACACGTAAGCGCCCGGATGAAAATCAGGGAGGGTAAGTTAGAGGGATTCAAGCAGCAAGCGGCCGAAATTATAAGGCAGACGAAAGAGAAGGACACGGGAACGCTCCAGTACGACTGGTTCCTTAGCAGCGACCGGACAGAGTGCGAAATTCGCGAGATTTATGAGAGCTCTGAGGCTCTGGCAGAGCATAAGCACAACCTTCGCAAACCTCTAAAAAGACTCTTTGAGGAATTCGCCTATGATCATAATGTGGTTGTGTATGGTGATCCGTCGCCGCAACTTCTGGAAGGGGCGAGGATCATGATGCCGGATGTTGAAATAAAGGTGTATTCCTTCCTTCAAGGACTTGAGTTAGGGCGAGAAGCTCGCAGAGATCTAAAGGGTGATATGCAATGAAACAGCCATTATTAACTATAGTTGCAATGTTTGCGCTCATATTCATAATTGCTCCTGCTAATGCTGAACTTGAAATCGTACTGGACCAGCTCTCACCCCAGCCTGTTGAACCGGGTAAGGATTTAACGCTGTCCGTCAGGCTTGAAAATGAATTCAGCGATATAGAAAATGTAAGGCTTGAGATTCTCCCGGACTCGCCAATTAAACTTAAAAATGAAAATGACCGCATTATTGATGAGGGCAGTATTATCAAATATGGCGCTGTCGCTGAAACCTATCTGCTGCATGTCGATCCTCTCGCTACTTCCGGTTCATACGATATTGAATTCAGAACGCACTGGTCTGGCAACAACATGTTCCGTGAAACCAACAAAACCTTCAAGGTAATGGTACGAGGAATGCCTCAGCTCATGATTTCTAACATCACAATAAATCCTGGGCGCATAAGCCCGAAGGATAAATTTGATCTTACGTTTTCAGTCTCAAATGAAGGAACCGGTATTGCACGAGAAGTACAGGTAAGTGCTGCAACGGGCAGTCTGCCTTTTGTATCGGTGGATGCTGATACAAAGATCATAAAGAGACTCGATCCCGGGGAATCTATTCAATTGAGCTACGCCATTCAGGTTAAAGACAAGACCGAAATTTCATCATACTCAATCCCCATTGAAATGGATTATAAGGATGAGAACGGAGAAAATATAAGTTCGAAAAGTTTCGCGGGAATCCGGGTCCTTGGAAAGGCAGAACTTGCGATTTCAGACATAAAGATCGAACCACAAAATCCGGTAGAAGGTGACCTTGTCACTGTGAACATGCGCATTGAAAATTCAGGAACTGGTGAGGCGAAATCTGCGAAAGTCAACCTCGATGCCCCATTTAAAGGGACAAGAACCGCTTTCCTTGGCAAGATCAAACCCGATGATGATGCGCCAGGCGTTTTTACCTTCTACGCCGAGAAAGGAGGCGATATTCCTTATTCTGCTAATATCGAATTCGAAGACGATATCGGTGTTCGAACTGTCACTGAACCATTAAACCTCTATGTGCGAAACCCGAATAAAAATGGCATAGCGGCACCGGCTATTGTGACTCTGTCGATCATAGCGGTGGGCGTATATTATCTTCACCGCAGGAAAAAACTATAGATAATACTATATGAAGAGGGTATATGTTCAATAATATTAAGCTATCGTTGTTTCTGGCATCCAGGTCGATGATTAAAGGAAATAAAAGCACATTGCTTTTAATAATCTTTATAATGTCCTTGATCTTTGTAAATTTAGTATTTATAGGTTCCATTTTTCTTGGAGTGACTGAGGCAACTAACAAACAGGTAATCAACTCGCTGTATAGCAACGTAGTGATCGAACCCAAAGAGGATGAAAAATATATAAGCGATGTTTATTCCCTGGAACAAAAGATAAAAGGCGTTCCAGGTGTAGTGGGCATCTCATCACAATACGTAACGGGCGCGACACTTTCACATAAGGATAAACATGGAACCTGGACTGTGCGCGCCGTCAATCCGGATGACGAGATGAAAGTGACTACAAATCATAATTATCTGATCGCCGGCAATTACCTGAGCAAGCTGGACGAGAACGAGATCTTACTTGGAAAAGAGATTGCCGGAGGGTATGGCGGTGATCTTGAATACAGTTCACTTGGAGTTAAAGTTGGTGATAGCATAGATGTGCTGTTCGATAATGGCGTTAAAAAGAGCTACAGGGTAAAGGGAATTTTTGATGCGAATTTCATACAAACCAATACGATGGCATACATCAGCCAGAAAGAGATGGAATCCGTAATCGGTCTGGAAGACAAAGCTTCACAAATACTGGTCAAGACCAGAGATAATGGAAATGAAGACTGGTACATAAAACAGCTTTTAGAGATGGGTATTAAAGAAAAAATAAAACCATGGACTGTCTATGCCGGCATGGTAAAAAACATAACAAACAGCTTTGACATGATAGCAATGATGATATCTGCGATCGGCTTGTTTGTTGCGGTCATTACTATTTTTATTATTGTCTATACCAGTACTATCAGCAAGCGGAGGCAGATAGGAATTTTAAGGGCTGTTGGAATAGAGGAATCCGTAATCATACAATCATATATCTTCCAGGCAATGTTCATTGTGATAAGCGGCATATTTATCGGCTTGATAATAATATTTTTTGCCATAAAACCATGGTTCATCGAGCATCCTTTAAAATTTCCTATCGGGCTCGCTTCATTATTGATTCTTCCTGAAAAAGTTTCAATTAATGCAATAAGTCTGATCATAGCTGCCCTTGCTGCAGGGTTCATACCTTCATGGCTGGCAGTCCGCAAGACGATAATAGACGCAATGTGGGGTGAATGAAATGACCTGGGATAAAGCTAACGAATCCCTTATTGAGATAAAAGACCTTTCCCGGATTTATACCATGGGAGAGGTGAAGGTGAAAGCGCTGGATAACGTCACGTTCGATATTAAACGCGGTGAATTTGCAGCTATAATGGGCAAAAGCGGAAGCGGGAAATCAACACTGTTGCATCAGCTCGGATTGCTCGATATGCCTACCTCTGGTGAGATTATTTTCAATGGAAATAACATTTTAGGGCTGTCTGAATCCGAAAAGGCAAGATTCCGTCTTTTGAAATTCGGTTACGTCTTTCAGGAGTATGCGCTTCTGCCCGAGCTTACTGCACTTGAAAATGTCTATCTGCCTGCAATGGCACTCGGCAGGAAGAAGGAAGAGTATTTAAAAGCCGGCACCGAAGTATTGGGACAGGTCGGACTTGGCACAAGGCTTCATCACCGCCCCCGTGAGATGTCAGGAGGAGAGCAGCAACGTGTGGCGATTGCAAGAGCACTGATAAACAAACCAGATATATTGTTTGCTGATGAGCCAACAGCTAATCTGGATAGTATCTCGTCAAAACAGATTATTGAGCTATTTCAGAAATTAAATAAGGAGACCGGGCTCACGATTCTGATGGTAACGCATGAACCCGATGATATGAAGTATGTGAGCACGGTAGTCTGGCTCAGGGATGGAGAACTTGCCGAGCGGGGGAAATGAGAAAAAATGGGTTCGAATTCCATCCTCCGCATGCTTTTAACTTTTTAAGGAGGCAATTATGACAAAAATTAAAGAATTAATCTCTAAGGAAAGGTCGCAATATCTAGTCTTTATTGGCTTATCCATTGGAGTTGTAGGACTGACAGGAATACTTTATTTTTCTAACAATCTTCTTTTTCAGCGATTTATTGGCGGAATAAATCCTTTAGTAGCCGCCTCTTTTATTATCTTTTTGGGTGTTATTCTTTTATCTTTTCTTCTTTCCCAAGGTTGGTTCGCAATTTTTAAAAAGGAGAATCTAAAAGGGCTGTTTCGCCGTTCCGCTCTTGCAGCAGTATTTGTGTTAATAACAATCTTGATTGATCTTAAGTTTGTTTTTCCTGCTGATTTGAACATTTTGTTTCCTGAATCTCTGTTGTTTTACCCGGCTATTGGGTTTTTTGTTGAGATTCTTTTTCATGTCTTACCTCTTTCGATACTCTTGATTTCTCTGACTTCGATTTTTAAGAATACAAATCATAAAAATATTATTTGAATTTGCATTCTCATTGTCTCGCTATTGGAGCCTATTTATCAAACTATACCAATGGTTTCTTCGAACCATTTCCCCTTATGGGCCGTAGCAATTTTTTTGCTTAATTTATTTTTATTCAATTTGTCCCAGATGGTCATTTTTAAGCGGTATGATTTCATCTCAATGTATTCATTCAGGCTCGTGTATTACCTGATTTGGCATATTATATGGGGCTATATCCGTTTAAAATTGCTTTTCTAATTTTAAAAGTTCACTTGATCATCCTGGCAACGGAAAACCGTCGCACAATTATTGTCTGAAGATCCATTCATAGCCACGGATTGGCGGGTCCGTGAAGTTAGTATCAGGCTGCTGCTCAACAAAATCAATGGTTTTATATATACAGGTAATTAATATCTACCACGGGGGTAAAAAACTGAGCAAATCTCTGCCCATACTATTTATAATGCTCTCTGTGATAGGTGGAATAGGAGCCGGCTTTGCCTTAATAAAGCTTGCCGGAGAAGGAGCTCAATCCCAGCCGGAGCCAGCTACGAGATTTTACGCGGTAAATGAAAGTGAAATATTCTATGGAAAACCGGTTTCTTACAGAATAATACTTGAAAACCAGGAAGGTAAGACCATAGATTATGAGATGAAAGTCCGATTGTCCGGAAAGGATATCTATAATAAGAGTATAAGACTGGGCAGCGGCAGCAGTTTCAACCAGACTATTTCTTTTATTCCCGGTCTTACGGACGGTTATCCAAGGCTTGAATTCTTACTTTATAAAGATAATGAAATCTATAAAACTCTTATATCCCAGGTCATTCCCAGGCATAATTTAACAGTTACCCGTACACCCCAAAAAAACGGGGATGTTATTTTATACAGATTCGATACCGGAGAACAGCTTGAGTTAAAGATATTGGGAGATGGTGTGAAACCGGAGGATGCGATATATACGACATCCGGTCAAGAAAACCAAATCATCTTTCTGGGAGAAAAGTATGAAAAAATACTTCCGACTATGGTAAACTTTCTATATCCTGTTATTCTGGATCTGAAAGATGAAAAATTAAAAATAAATGAGACTTTTAAGCTCCTGAAAGGTTATACAGTTACTTTGGAAAAAATCACAAACCAGAGTTTACAATTAAGTATTTCGGAAAATAACAGGACTGTAAGGGATATCAGGGCAGCAGGCAATTCACCCATAGTATACTGGAAGGAAATAGATGATTATAAGAAATACAAGATAATAATGATCAACCCGAAGCAAATGAGCCAGGATGAACTGGTGTTTGACATAATCCAGTATGGGGATAAAAAAGTGATCATGGTTGGAGATAAGTATGAAGAATTCCAGGTCACTGATATTGCCAATAATTCAATAACCTTGAAAAACACCCTGCCTATAAAAATAGGAACAGAAGAAGTATCATTAATGGACGGCAAAATAAAAATAAGTATATGAATCGCATTTTTGAAGAGTCGGCATGTAGGCGGACACTTCAACTATTTATTTTGCTTTCTCTTTTAACAGGAATTTCAATAAATCCCTGCTAAGCCGGGTCTCTCTTCCAAGCCTGCCAAGCATATCAGGTTCTGATAAGCCCTCTGCCTTAAATTCCTGAATTCTGTTTATGACCTCGGGTCTAATCTCAGAATATTCGTTAATGTCCTTTCTATGACCCCAGACATCGCCTTCCAGCAGCGCAATACCCTGCATATCAAGGAACATCTTGGTGGAATTTGATACTGTCCTGATATACGAACTTGGTATATGTATGGCTTTCACATCAGGACATGACCGTACCAATGCGAAAATATCTTTATTTGCCGGGCGGAATGCAAGATGGACTATTTTTTCACATCTACCAAGTGAATTAATTTCTTCTTTTGAACTAACAACCCTTATTCTCATATTATTTTGCTCCCTTTTAATTTTACTTTTTCCCTTACTATATAACTTTACCACGTGGTATAAAAAGTTATCTAAATATTGATATTTGCGAGATGTACAGCAGATTGGCCATTTGAAAGCCTTCCAGAAGATATAACCGCCGCCCAATAACGTAACCAAAAGGAGATCAGGGGGTCATGTTCAATATGTTACGGAGTCTAAGGAATGTCGCTGGAGCGCCAGGTTTATATAACGGGTGGGGTTATTTGTGGCTGCGAATCAAAATCAACCAATGAAGGCGAGTTCAACAAGATAATGGAACGGGTTAGCAAAGATTACTGTGCCTATTCTGAGAGGCAAATTAGTGAAAAATGTAGATAAGACTGAAGTACAACTTATAAAAGAACTGCGCGAAATTAATCCGGGGGTCAAGGTTATTGCGGTCAGCGGATTAACTGAAAAGGACAAACTTGTGAAAGTTGATAAAGCTCATGTAGATGCTTTTTTAACGAAACCTTATACCGCTGAAAAATTATTGAATACTGTGAACGATATTCTAAGCACGAAATAGATAGACTCATGTTAAAGCACAAAAATTGATTACTCTGCGTATGTCATAAAACATGGACTGGATCTCACATTTGCTGTTTAGCTTTGTACTTGGCGCAATTCTATTGAAAGAGATGAACCGTGAAACGATGGCAGTTGTAGCGGTTGCAAGTTTATTTCCCGATCTGGACATACTCTGGCATCATCGCAGCGGACTGCATTCGCCTCTGATCTTGCTTGTACTGGCACTGCTGCTCGCAATTCGAAATCGTGCTCTTTTTGCTCCGTTGCTTATTGGCTTCTGGTCGCACTCTGCCCTGGACATTTTCCTGTTCGATAACTCGAACCATACGATTCAAACACTGGCAAACCAGGTCGTAGCGAATCAGAGCGTAGCTCAATACATCGAGGATAACATAACGAGATATACAGCAGCCGACGGTATCATGCTCTTCTATCCATTCAGCGGTGAGAAATTCTCCATAATCCTGGACGAGAAGAGCTATACAATCATTGCAGGTTTTATTATATTAATAGCTGTAATTACATTCCTATGGCTGTATTTTACAGTGGACCGCAGGAAGTAAAACTGCCTAATAAAACTTAAATACTTTTCCGACAATCCCAGTTATATATTAGAAGTAAGGGAACCGAAAAGTGGGCTGGGTTCCCGGACCATGCCAAACTGGTGGTATCATGAACAATAATCAAACATATAGATGGAGTGCATTCGGGATCGCTATTGGAATAATAATGCTTGCAATCTTATTGTTTGCAGCCGGGGCTGATGCGGCTTCCAATCAATCCGGCAACCGCGTGTGGGATGAGAGCAAGAATTTGAGCACGAATTATACCTGGAATGCATACAGCTTTTCCGGGTTCTATTACAACCTCGATGATAACCTGAGTACCGAGGAACTTTCAATCGATAATATCAATCCTGTTAGAAGAGCCATCGCGGAAGGCGATATGACCTATAAGACTTCCCCGATAGAGGTCAGTTTTGTTTATTCGCCGTTTGGCTCATACCAGGTAATCGGCTTCATGGCAGACAAGTATTTTGCAGGATATACGGCGAACAGTACTATCTCGAAAAACAAAAAAATAAGTACTATTGGAAGCGGTCAGTTGCAGAAAGTGCTTCTTGATGATGAGGATCAGCGCGTTGTATCCGAGGGTGGAACTTTGACCCTGGCTGAGGGCTATGTTCTCAAGGCGAAGGCAGTTGATATCGGAGGCGGCCCGAGACAGGTCTTTGTTTCCCTGATAAAAGACGGGACCGAGGTCGATAGTAGTGTAGTTGCTGCTGGCGATACCTACTTTTATATAAAAAAGGTAGGGAGCGTTAGCGATCTACCTATTATAGCTATACATATTGATTCCGTCTTCCGTGGAACTGAAGCCAATGCGGCGTTCATTAAAGGAGTATTCCAGGTTTCAGACTCTTACACCAGGGTAAGCAGCGGCGACAGGTACGGTGTCATGGAAATAACCGGAACCGGCGCGGACCAGATAACAATGGATAACAGGGATTCTATCGACCTGTCCCCGGGAAATACAGCTGACCTGATGGGTAATTTGAAGCTCATCGTTGCCGACAACAGCAGCGTTCTTCGCTTTGCCTTATCTGTCGAGAGTACCGGCACCTTTGATGTCAGGGGAACGATTTATCCTGTGACCAGTGAATGGACTCCCCAGAACTTTGGCTTGAATATCGGCAGCACAAGCATAGGCTTTTTCTATGACATGGATAAGGATATCGGGACTGAAAAGCTCACGGTAAGCCCCAGCGGAGCGTCTATCCCGGAGGGCGGGTTAGTATACTCCACATCGCCCCAGGAAATAGGTTTTGATTATTCAGGCTTCGGCTCATACCAGGTAATCGGCTTTATGGCTGATAAGTATTTTGCAGGATATACAGCGAATACCAGGCCTCCGAATCCAACTACGCGCATATCAGATATGAGCACACTTGCCCAGGGGCAGCTGCATAAGGTACTTATCGACGACGAGACACAGCGTACCGTGTCTGTGGGAGGCACTCTTACTTTGAAAGAAGGGTATGTCCTGAAAGCCAAGGACATAGATCTGAACGCAAGGACAATGCTGCTTTCCCTGTTAAAGGATGGCAATGAGGTGGATACAACTCCCCTTTCGGCAGGTCAAACATACGTGTATACGAAGAGAGTGGGTGCTACATCGGACCTTCCTATAATAATCGCGAGATTTGACAATGTGTTCTCAGGGGCAGAGGTGCAGGCAGCGTTCATTAAAGGAATGTTCCAGATATCTGAAGCCACAACCTCAGTAAAGAGCGGGGACAGGTACGGGCAGATGAGGATCAGCAGCGTCAGCACAGGAGGGATCGAGATGGATAATCCGAATTCTATAGGGCTCTCTCCTGCAAGTACGGTTGACCTGATGGGTAATATCCAGTTCAAAGTAGCGGATTCCAGTGAGGTCAGGTTCTATCCTGTTGTGACCGTAGTGCCCGGGATGCTGGCAAACCAGCTTGTAATAGATGCTCCGGCTAAAGCCAATGCCGGAGATGCGATTAAGATAATGGTTACGGCGGGTGGGGCTGCGATAGAAGGGGCATCCATAGCTATCGATTCGGGTATAGGGCAGACGGATATTACAGGGACTCTTAGCTATACCCTGCCTAAAACGCTTAACGGGACATATAACATGACTGCAACCAAACTGGGCTACCAGAAAGCCACAAGAACCATAGACGTGGCAGGGTTTATTCAGAGCATGCTTTCCATTGATGCACCTGCGAAAGCTGACCAGTTCGAGACCATAACAATAAAAGTTACATTCAACGGTGCTCCTGTCAGCAGTGCAAATATAACCTACGATAATGTATCTATTGGTCAGACCGACAGCCGCGGCACTCTGAACTACACGCTGGAAACGGGCGGAACGCATACCATATCCGCATCAAAGGCTGGTTACATCACTGCTACCAGAGACATCGAGGTAATATTGCCGTTCTCTGATTTCAGGGCTCTTGACATCAATATAACCCCTCCTGTGGTCTCCACCGGGGGGACGGCTGTTATCAGGTCAAATATCACGAATGCGGGCACGAAAAAGGACACACTTCCAGTTGTGCTCATAGTTAACAGCACCGAGGTGGACAACAGGTCTGTTACCCTTGCCCCGGGCGAGGTGAAAGAGGTCAATTTCACGTACAAAGTCACCCTGCTGGAAGGCAATTATAGCGTTGCAATCCTCGGGCAGAAGGCTTTGTTGGAAGTGGTCAAAAAAATGCCCGCAGACGGGGTATTGATCGGGACAGGAGTTCTTGTCCTGGTTTACCTTATGGCTTCAAGAAGACCTAAAAACAAGAAGCTTTGAAGCTTTAAGGGATATCCCTTTACAGGTTTACCTCAGCTTCGCTTTGCAACCAAATCTATTTATGTAAGTTATTGACAATTCCAGATACTTCTGAGGATACGATGCATTTAATCATAACAGAGAAACATGATGCTGCAAAGAGGATCGCGGCTATACTGTCCGAAAAAAAGCCGGCGAAGGAGAGAATCAGCGGCGTTGATGCGTATAAGTTCGACGGCAAAACTATCATGGGCCTGTCCGGGCATATCGTGGAAGTGGATTTCCCGAAAGATTATAATAACTGGCAGAAAACGGA
>CABMIB010000054.1 GCA_902386135.1 uncultured archaeon | reverse complement strand
TGGTCGATATGTCCGATGACTGCTAAATTTAAATGTGGTTTCTCTGCCATATTATTTCACCTTTAATTATTTTGTGATAATGTTTTTGACCCTATAGTCGTTTTTGTTTTTAAACCTTGCGTTATGTGTGATACCATAAATCAGGGGCTTATGAAGTCGCTGGGTTTTGGCAACTCAAGCTTAAGTCCTTTCCTCTGGCGTATGCCCGTAACGATTTCATTGAGCATGTTCGCAGGTATGGGTTCAAATCCTGCGAATTCGGTGCTCCACATCGCCCTGCCTTCTGTTGCCGAGCGTATATCGCCTGAGAACCCGAACAACTGCGCGACCGGCGCCTTGGACTCTATGATGGTCGTATCGCCTTCTGATTTCATATCAAGTATGACACCGCGCCTTCCCTGCATTTCGCGCATCGCGCCCCCCATCTGTTCCTGGGGAACGTGGATGAACACTTTCTGGAAAGGCTCAAGAAGCGTCGCGCCCCCCATGAGCATTGCTGCCTGGACGGCCTGTCTTGATGCAGGTATTACCTGCGCAGGTCCCCTGTGGATGGAGTCTTCGTGCAGTTTGGCATCCATCAGCTTTACTTTTACTCCCATTACAGGTTCCCTTGAGAGCGGTCCGGCTTTCATGACCTCTTCAAAGCCTTCGAGCACGAGTTCCATTGTCTCGTTCAGGTACTGGATACCTTTCGTCATATCAAAGAAGGCATTGGTCTCGTAGATATAGGTAATTCCCTTTGCTTCGTCCTTGCTCATGCCAGCCTTCATCAGTATGTCTCTGCGCTCTACTTCCTGCATTTTCATTGAGACTTCGTTGTTCTTTATAAGTTCTACCACTTTCTGCTCCAGTGGAGCGACTTCAATATAGAACCTGTTATGGTGGTTGGGTGATTTACCTTCCACAGGTCCTGCATGGGTTGCAACGGTCTCCCTGTAAACCACAAGCGGCTTTGAGGTGGTGATCTCAACGTGCTTATCACGCTGGATCCTGTGAGCTACAACTTCAAGGTGAAGCTCACCCATTCCTGCAAGCAAATGCTCTCCTGTTTCCTGGTTGATATTTACTTTAAGTGTAGGGTCTTCTTTTGCTACCTGCCTCAGGACTTCGATGAGTTTGGGCAGGTCTTTCATGTGTTTTGCTTCCACAGCTACGGTCATAACAGGTTCGCTGACGTGCCTGATGCTCTCAAACGGTGTCATGCCCTTTTCGGTGGAAGCTGTCGAGCCGACTATGGCATCGCTTAAGCCTGTCACAGCAACGATATTGCCAGCCGGGATTTTTTCGACCTCGATGCGCTCAGGACCCATGAAAATCCCGACTGACTGTATCCTGTTCGGGTTAGGCATCCCTGAAATGTAAATCTCTTTTCCACGCTCAAGAGTACCCGAGAAAAGCCTTCCGCTTGCCACCTCGCCTGCGTGCGGGTCTGTGGTTATATCTGTTACCATCAGAGCCACTTTGCCGTTGCGGTCCACGTTTATCATGGATTTGCCTATTTCGCTCTCTTTATCTCCATGCCAGATGACCTTTATTCGCTCTTTCTGCGCTTGGACCGGACTTGGCAGGAACCGTATGATCATATCGTTCATAACACGATGAAGTGGACATTTCTCTGCAAGTTCCTGCTGCTTTTCTGCTTTGCAGTATTCGATTATTTCCTTAAAACTGATGCCCGTCTTTTTCATATAGGGAACACTTATTGCCCAGTTATTGAGCGCTGAACCGAAAGCCACTTTCCCTACTACGGGGTCAAGCCTCAGGCTCTCGTACTGGTCAGGCTTCAGGCCTTTTATGATCTTATTGACCTTATCGATCACCAGACCCAGGCGCATCTGCATATCCTGCGGCATAAGTTTTAACTCATTTATAAGCCGGTCGACCTTATTTATGAAAAGTATGGGTACTACATTTTCACGAAGTGCCTGACGCAGCACGGTCTCGGTCTGCGGCATCGGTCCTTCCACAGCATCGACCAGTACGACAGCACCATCTACTGCTCTCATGGCGCGCGTAACGTCGCCGCCGAAATCGACGTGACCGGGTGTATCGATGAGGTTGATAAGGTATTCCTTACCCTCAAATTCGTGCACCATTGAGACTGTTGCTGCATCGATGGTGATGCCTCGTTTCTGCTCTTCTTCATCAAAGTCCATGAATAACTGCTCGCCTGCAAGCTCCTGTGAGATCATGCCTGCGCCGGCAAGTAGATTATCAGAGAATGTTGTTTTACCGTGGTCGATATGTGCAACTGTGCCGATGTTCCGGATGAACTCCGGTTTATCCATCAGCGTTGTCACACGCTCAACCATTTTCTTTCGTCTGCCCATAATAGATTACCTCTTTGGAATTTTAGCCTCTTTATTATCCAATCCTATATAAACACTTTGAAAACGGGGAAACGGGACGGCGGTTGGAAAATCGGGGTTATTTTAATGAATGTACAGGTAAAATTAACCCTGAACTCACATGATTTAATTAGTGGATACTAGTCAAATTCAAAATTGAACTTATCGTGAATTTTGTCTCCTTTATAATCATAAGTTTTCCTGCGAAGCATCCCCTCTATTAGGCCCAGCAACGTAGATATTAGAACAACGGCTTCGAATATCTCCCTTAAAAAAATTCCTTTCCTATTCCTATTATTTATGATTTTAGATATATTACCCAGGAGTATTACTTTTTTTACCGCTTCAAATGAAATTTTTATTATCAGCTTTCTTGCATTAAAATAATGTTCATATTTTGTACTCAGGTTATAGAGCTGTCTTCCCTCTGAACGCTTCCTTTTGATCAGTCTGTCCAGCGAGCAGTAATTTCTATGATAGATTATTGCTTCCGGGGTATATTTCAGCTTATAACCTTTCCCTCTTACCCTTACCCCAAAATCGATATCTTCAAGCCCAATTAACTGTGTATCAAAGCCACCTACAGATTTGACAACATGCGATCTATAGGCTGCATTTCCGGTCGCTAAAGAGACACTCCCTTCCTGGTCAAAAAAAACTCCATATTTCTCCACATGATTTTTCGGCTTATATGCAAGGATTTTACCGCCAACGCCTCCGACCTTCTCATCTTTAAATGCACTTAGCAGGTTTTTAATCCAATTCTTGTCTGCTACACAATCATCATCAGTAAAAAGAACAATCTCTCCTTTAGTAGTATTATTCAGTCCTGTGTTCAATGCTACTGTTTTGCCCTGATTTCTCTGAGTGTGCCATATAAATGTACACGGCGCTTTTTTTTCATAAGCCCTGAGAACTTTCTCTGTGCCATCGTTCGAACCATCGTTGATTACTATAATCTCATACCTTTCTTTTGGATAATCCTGGTTAAACAAAGATTCCAGGCACTCCTCAAGCCAGCTTTTCCTGTTGTACGTAGCCAGTAAGATGCTTACAAATGGATAATCCGTGCTCATACCCCCTTATTATTCTGTTAACTAACTGCATGGACTAAACCCGAAAACCCAAATAATGATTGTATTCTAAAAACAAAAGCTTTTGGTAATGGTACTAAGGGAATGGTTCTATTAAGACGTTAGCACACACACTATTTTTTATTTTTCTGTTTTTTTGTTTTTTCTTTTTGTGTGTGTATTAAGACGTTAGCCGAAAAATGAAAGATGAAAATAGAGCCCGATCCCGGGCTCTGAACCTCTTTTAATACGCTGAAGCTCCCTGGAGCGAGGATAATCTCTGGATGCGCTTGAGCATATTCGGATGGGTGCTCAGTATCTCCATTATCTTATCCGTGGTGCTGACCTTTACAGGTCTTGTCTGCAGCATCATTAATTCCCTGGCATCGATGGTGCCGCTCCCGTCAAGGTCTATCTGGGATAGTTCCTTAATCTCGTAGGCTGCGCGGGAGGGGTCATTGGCGAAGAATGCCTTCATGCCTTCGATAGGCTTTAACGAATCCTTATTGACCCTGGCGCTTCCGTAAACAAGTTTATAGAGCGCCGATGCAAGGTAATGCGGACCGTTCCCGAGTTTGACCGAGCCCTCATCCGCATAGTACTCCCTGATCCTTGAAACGTACAGAACGAGAAGGTTCGTTATCAAATACACAAGCAAAGCCACTATACCAATAAGCAAACCATTTCCCCGGTTCTCCCTGTCGCCTGAGAATAACGAGTTCCATGCAAGGTACCAGGCAATCGTCGGGATAACACTTATCATCGTTATAATTACTACGTCCTTATGCTTCAGGTGCGATATCTCATGCCCCAGGACTGCCCTGAGTTCTTTCTCGTTAAGGAGGTTCATTATCCCTTCGGTGACGCACACGCGCCCGTCTTTTGCCCACCGACCGAATGCGAACGCATTTGGTATCGGAATCCTGGCAATGCCTATTCTCGGTTTCGGGATTCCGGCGTCTCTTGCGAGGTCGGACACCATCCTGTGCAGCGCAGGGTATTCCTGCTCAGTCACGTACTTCACTCCCATTGACCATTCTACCATCTTTGGTCCTATCATATACTGGATGAACAGCATCACCGAAGCGAGGATCCCGTAAAAATAAAAACCACCCAAATTACCCAGTCCCGCAAGGTTCGCTGCAAGTACTACAAGTCCGTAGATTATGGCGAACATTACAGTCATTATCAGATATAATCTCAGTTTAAGCCACATATTCTTATCACCTTTTTATATTCTTAAAATAAAGACCTTAAATAAATACTTTATCTATCTTATTACGCGCAGAAGAGAGCGCCTTGCTGCCTGCTATATTGGCTGCAAAACAATCCGCCAGGTATTCAAGCTCGGTTCTTTTATGCGAAGAAAAAGTCATGAGAGCAAGCTGTCTCAGGTATGGCATCCTCGAATTGTTACGGATATGCCATGCTTCGTGCGCCAGTACTGCCTTCAGTTCCTCGTTATCCAGCATCTCAAGAAGCCCGACAGATACAAAGATGGACCTGCCTGCTGCAAAAGCCCGAGGCGCGGCGGAATCATAGTAATATACAGTGGCGTATGTTAACTGGCTCACGAATTTCTGTGCCCAATCCACCAGGTTACCTACCGGTTTTGCATCAAGGCGCTTAATCATTATGCTGTCGTAACGCCGGAGCACCCCGAAAATCAGGACACTGGATATTGCCACGTAAGCAAAGTATAGATATATCGTCAGCATCCCGTCGCATTTCATAAGGTAAAATGTAGTGATGATAGCCACGAATACCGCTACCTGGGACGATATAAAAGTCAGTAGCCTGTGTTTTGGTTTTTTGACCATGAAACTCGCTGCAAGCAGGGCGATCGAAATAACAAGGAAGAGCGCCACAAAAGGGGCGAAGTCAGATAACCTCAGGCACAGACCGAAGCAGTTTATTTCACTGAGTATGTTCATTTTTTATCACTGTACTTTGAGAAGTTCTCAAGCGCGAGGGGACCGAACGTGTCCACAAGGCTGTCCAGTATCTTCGTGGTAATCTCGCCGGCTATCTCTTCCTCGGAGAACACCGGGGCATATATATAGCGCACCCTGCCTCCCACATTATCGACCCGCCTGGATGCATATCCGGCCTTTACAAGCCGGTCAAGAGTGCCGGCTATGCTTGTCAATGGAATATCTGTCTTTTCGGTCAGCTCAGATGTCATCATTTCCCCTTCATCCCACAGGGTTTTCAGGATTTTAGCTTCGATGGGGCTGAAAAACTTGGTGAGCCCGTCGTTAGCAATATTGATCTGATCAAGCTTGACCATGGGTTTACGATTGGCGTAAAGAGTATTAAAGTTTGTGGAAAGGTAAAAATACATTTCAAGCGTTAAACCGAAGTAAGTTAGAATGGAGTAAATATGTTCAAAGACCTGCTGGTAAGAAAGTCGATGGACCAGTTAATGAGAGAGGCCTCAAATACCCGCGAACTGAAGCGGGTCCTTGGTCCCCTGAACCTGACCACTCTTGGCATCGGCGCAATAATCGGCGCAGGGATATTTGTGCTTACAGGCCAGGCGGCGGCACAGTACGCAGGACCTGCAATCGTGCTTTCCTTCCTTATCTCAGGCTTTGGTGCTGCCATGGCTGCGCTCTGTTACGCGGAATTCGCATCAACAGTCCCGATATCTGGCAGTGCCTACACGTATGCGTATGCGACTCTCGGTGAACTTTTCGCCTGGATCATAGGCTGGGACCTGATGCTTGAATATCTTTTCGGGGCATCTACCGTAGCAGTGGGATGGTCGGGCTATGTGGTAAGTTTTTTCCAGGATTTCGGGATCATGATCCCATCTTACCTATCCAGCGCACCTCTTACACACGACCCGGTGCTCGGATGGCAAACAACGGGTGCGCTCCTGAATATACCTGCCATGTTCATCGTTGCTATAATGACCGTTCTGCTCGTTATCGGGATAAAGGAATCTGCTGTCTTTAACAACATAATCGTTCTTGTCAAACTAAGTGTACTGCTTCTTTTCATAACATTCGGGATCGCCTACATCAAAACCGGGAACTGGATCCCATTCATACCGCCGAACACGGGAGATTTCGGGCATTTCGGCTGGAGCGGTATTCTGCGCGGCGCAGGTGTGATATTCTTTGCTTATTTTGGTTTTGATGCAGTCTCTACGGCAGCACAGGAGGCACGTAATCCGAAAAAAGATATGCCCATCGGGATACTCAGCTCTCTTGCCATTTCTACGGTCTTATATATCATAGTCTCGCTTGTATTAACAGGCCTGGTAAAGTACGACCATCTTCTTGTACCAGACCCTATCGCTGTTGCTGTTAATGCCGCAGGTACGGGTCTTTTCTGGTTAAGACCGTTTATAAAGATCGGGGCGATTGCGGGTCTAAGCTCGGTCGTTCTTGTATTGCTTCTCAGCCAGCCGAGGATTTTCTACACAATGGCAAAAGACGGTTTGCTACCCGGGATATTCTCATCAGTGCATCCAAAGTTCAAAACACCGTACATAACCACGATTTTAACTGGCATAGTTGCAATGGTCGTTGCAGGGCTCTTCCCCATAGAGATTCTTGGCGCGCTAGTCTCGATCGGGACGTTGCTGGCTTTTGCGATCGTATGCTTAAGTGTTCTTGTTTTGCGCAGAACGCAGCCGGATCTGCCCAGACCCTTCAAAACTCCTTTTGTGCCCTGGGTCCCGGTTTTAGGCGCGCTGTTCTCATTTGTACAGATGGCAGCACTTCCGGTCGATACATGGCTACGGCTTCTCATATGGATGGGGATCGGGCTTGTGATTTACTTTTCATACAGCAGACGGCACAGTAAGGTACAGAGTATGGGAACAGGGTCATGATATGCTTGCCACTCGCAGGCACTATCACTTAGACAGCACAGGAGAGTTGTTCTGCCACATACTGGTTAGTTCAGATAAAACATGTTCATGTTTCTTTTTCATAATGATTTTAACAGCTCAAGCACCGAGTATCCTGCGCGGGTTATGCCCATGCTTCGCATATCAGTATCTGTTCCCACAACATACAGGCCGTTAACCGGGGTTTTAATCGAAGGGAAATAATTAAGGGAAACTGCGGCTTTCTCAGGAACCATTACCTGCGTATGTATCATCTCGATGTTCTTCTCTACTGCAGGCACCAGGGAGTATATTGTGTTGAGAAGTTTTTTCTCAGAATCACGACATTTTTTCGGGTCTATTATCGTGCTCACTCCTACAAGACCTTTATTTCGCGGCGCAAGCTCGGGCACAGGCATGAGCCAGTAGAACAGTTCTTTATCAGAATCACAGACGTCGCAAAACACTTCCGAGCCGTTATAATTGAACTCGGTCATTGGCTCCTTAAGACCGAGCCAGATTGTCATTGCTGTCGCCTGCTCCAGTTGTTTTACCTGCCGGCTCCATTCCACAGGCATCCTGATAATACCGGGCAGCTTTTTTACCTCCCCCGAATAGACAACTTTGTCAGATTGGTAATCGGCTTTCGGGGTTGAAACATAAAACCCGGTTTCGTCCTTTTCGATCTTTCGGACTTCTTCCCCTGTATGATACTCCACGTTTTTCGGAAACGATGCGATCACACCGTCTGTTATCGACTGTATACCGCCCAGAGGATAGCCCTGCGAGCGGTATCCGAAATTATTGAAAAGCTTCGCCGTTTCAGCGATCCGTCCGATTACTCCTCTTTTACCACTGGAGCTGAATCCGCACCCTTCCAGAAGCCGGGATACCGACGTCTTTTCCATTGAAAGTCCGCTCAACAGATAAGAAAGCGCGCTCATGAACAGCATTGTTTTTTTGCTGAGCCTGTGCTTTGAAATGACATCATATACAGCCTTTTGTTTTTCCCCGAAAATAGCGCGAGATATAACCGCATTCAGGAGATTTCCTGCAAGAATCATCTTGTCTTTTGCCGGAAGGGCGTTCATTTTCAAGAAACCCGGGAGCGTTGATGGAAATCTTTCCAATCCGTCTTTTTTGCGAAGATAGTAGTCATAATGCCGCCTGAATGTGGGAAATTTTCCGGGCTCGAAATAGTGTTTCAATTGATTCAGCGGCCCATAAATCAGTTCAGTTATTGCATGGATGCCGGTATCAACACGCCAGCCTGGACAGTCATCAGGTTCGTATGTCCTGCAGTTTCCGCCAAGAGCATCTGTTTTTTCAAGAAGAAGAATGCTGTTCCCTTTCTTCCCGAGAGTCAACGCAGATAAAAGGCCGGAAATCCCTCCTCCTACAACAATCGCATCATAGGCGTTATGGTCAGGCATAGGTCAGCACCTCATGGAACAACTTCGCTAAACATCGAGTTTGTTGGTTAATAGAACATATCAGGTCCGAATCCACCCCTTTTATATATTTCGGATTTTTATATCTGAATTTGGTACAAGATTACTCTTGATCCGAATTCATAATGTTCTCTTCTTTTATATTCTATGTCTACAACATATATTTAAAACATACGAAGTTGTCGAATTATTGTTTTAGCTCTGCGCCTGTTCTTAGCGCATAAAAATGCTTGCAAGGCTTTCTATCGGCTTATATGGGCATGTGATTTTGGCATCCGGCAGTCACGGTATACCTCGTACGATGTACGAGGCCTGTATATAACGTTTTTAGGAATATACAGGATTATTACCTGTTATATTCGTATGTATTATGAGCTGAAATATACCTCTCGACAACATCCCAACCATTACCTATAGGACCGTGGTAACAGCTTGGTGCCCACAGATTATCACCGCACCAATCCTTTAAGTGTGGGAATTCTTGTCTGAGGGCTCTACTGGTATTACCTTTAATTTTCTTTGCAATAAAACCGACGGAATATTCTGGTCGGAAATCAGCAGGCGTTACTTGCCCTTCCTGCCCGGACACAGCTCAATGATCGGGCACTCGTCGCACTTCGGTCCAACCGGCCTGCATACATCCTGCCCGAACCTCACAAGCAGTTCGTTGATATGCTTCCAGTGCTTCCTTGGAAGAGTCTCGCGAAGTTTTAGCTCCGTCTCTTCGGGAGTCCTTGTTTTCACAAGTCCCAGCCTGTTCGATATCCTGTGCACGTGGGTATCCACAGCCACCGCATCCTTGCCGAAGCCGTAAACAAGAGTGCAGTTAGCGGTCTTCCTGCCGACACCGGGCAGCGAGAGAAGGGTTTCCATATCGGATGGGACCTTACCTTTGAAGTCATTGTTGATTATCCGTGCAATCTCTTTGATGCGCGGCGCTTTTATACGGTAGAACCCAACCTCGCGTATCAGTTCCTCGATATCCCCGATATCAGCATGCTCAAGCGCCGCCGGCGTGCCGTATTTTGCGAATAGCTTTTCCGATGCCCTGTCCGTGACCTCATCGCGCGTGCGCTGCGACAGGACTGTGGCGATGAGCGCGCGGAAAGGGTCTTTTGAGCCGAATTTGCCCGGAGGGTACCGTTTTTTAAGGCAGGATATGATGATGTCGATGGACATGCGGGTACTACTGCGCGTAAAGAGTATTAAATTTGAGTATCAGAGCGGCCTATTATAACTTCAATTTAATTTGAAGTTAAACATATATTTATTAAGTAGGCTTGTTATCTATTGACCAGGTGAAGGATATGATAAAGAAAACAGTTCTGATGGTTTTACTGTCTATTATTGTCATAACGGCTTTTGGCGGATGTGTTCTTCAATCCGGCGGCAATATAGCAGGTAAAGATAAACCCGATAGCAACGCCTCAGTAATAAAAAGCTCTGATATAAATATAGCGGAATTTGAATCAACGCAGGGGCTGAAGAAATTCTCATCCGTTAAAGAACTCCAGGATTTTCTCAAAGCCAATACAGCCCAACAGAGCAGCGGAGTATGGGGAGGGTATACTGCTGGGATGGGGAGGACTGATATGGTAATGGGAATACAACCTCCTATGCCGATGGTAGTTCCAGTGGCGACATCAGCGGGAGTACAGCAGAAAGGTGCGCCTGAGGCTGTTTCAGCGCCACCAGCGGCTCCGGGAACATCCGACCACTCAAAAACGAATGTCCAGGTAGAGGGTGTTGATGAGGCGGATTTCGTAAAGAACGATGGCAAATACATCTACACGTTGGCGCAGAATAAAGTGGTCATTGTAGATGCATTTCCGGCTGCCGATGCAAAAGTAATCTCTGAAATAACGGTAGACGGCAGACCAAGAGATATGTTCGTGAACGATAACAGGCTCATATTGTTCACAGAAGATAACAACGAGGTCTTTGTTCTCCCGCAGTACGAATACAGACCGGTGCCGAGATATTCTCAAAAGACCACCGCATTGATATATGATATCACAGACAGGAAAAAGCCGCAGCAGATAGCGAATTACAGCATCAATGGCAATTATTTCAGCTCGCGTATGGTAGGCGATTATGTTTATTTCATCGTAAAAGACGATGTATATTATTACAACAACGTTGTCGATATGCCTGCAATAAAGCAGGGTCCAGTAAAAGTCATGGCGCCTGATGTTTATTACTTTGACAATCCAGAGCAGAACTACGTGTTCCATACAATCGCATCCATCAATATAAAATCAAACGACATTAACGCAAAGTCGTTCATGATGGGTTACTCGGATAACCTGTACGTATCAGAGAACAATATCTACATAACGTACCGAAAGAACCTGCCTGTAAGATACTACGAGATCGAGCGTGAGGAAAGGTTCTACAAGGTCATCGTGCCGCTACTTCCGAAGGATGCGCAGGATAAGATAAATGCAATTAAAGATAGTAATCTCGATTCGTATGAGAAATGGGATAAGATCTCCTCCATCATGGAAGAAACATACAACCGCATGAGTGAAAAAGAAAAACAGGACTACATTACAAATGTTGATAAAGCAGTTTCAGAGTACGAGATCAAGCTTGCCCGGGAAAGGGAAAAGACCGTCATCCAGAAGATCAGGATCGATAAAGGCGACATAGAATACATGACAAAAGGCGAAGTGCCCGGCAGCCTGCTGAACCAGTTCTCGATGGACGAAGGTGGCGATTATTTCAGGGTCGCCACTACGTCGCAGTTCTGGACAAGGGATAGCTCTGTACAGTACAATAACGTATATGTGATGGATAAAGACCTAGGCATCACCGGAAAACTGGAAGAGATCGCCCCTGATGAGCGGATATACTCAACACGGTTTATAGGCAACAGACTTTACATGGTAACGTTCAAGCGCATGGACCCGCTGTTCGTTATAGATCTCTCAGACCCGAAGGAACCACAGATACTTGGCAAACTCAAGATACCCGGCTTCTCCGACTACCTGCACCCCTACGATGAGAACCACATAATCGGTGTGGGCAAGGAAACAGCAGATAACGAATGGGGCGGCGTATCGATCAAAGGCGTGAAGCTTTCTCTGTTTGACGTATCAGACGTTAATAACCCGAAGCAGATAGATATGTACGAGATAGGCGAAGCAGGTACTGATTCAGAGGCGCTCAGGGATCATAAAGCGTTCCTGTTCGATAAAACGAAGAACCTGCTTGTAATCCCGATCCGGGAGATCACAGGGAAGGAGCAATACAGATACGGCTACTACATGCAGAAAGTATGGCAGGGCGCATACGTCTTTAGTGTCAGTCCGGCGGGCGGATTCAAGCTCAAAGGTAAGATCTCACACCTGGATGACTATGAAGAGCAGCAGTTTTACTGGAACTCGCCAAGTGCTGTACGCAGGTCGCTGTACATGGATGATGTGCTTTACACGGTCTCGGCAAGGAAGATCAAGATGAACAGCCTTGATAACATCACCGAGATAAACAGCGTTGACCTGCCGTTTGAGAAAAACCAGTACTATGAGTACGGATGGAGATGATATCTCATTGTCTGGTGATTTATTTAGAACAGCCAGAGCTTAACGAAAACCCAATTGTGAGACAATACTGCGGTAGCTTCGGCATACCGCAAGTAATCTCAATTTAGAGCCTCCCGGTTCAATATCTTGCAACTACCTGCAACAGGAAGACTTATTATCCCTCCTATTAATAGTAATATAATGAATGGTATTATCTTACCGGTTACCATAAAAGGCGTATACCTTATCGAGAAAGCAGGAAGCCCGATACCACTTGTGCTTCTTGAAGACGATGCGAAACGCATAATGCCGATATACATAGGCCTGTCTGAAGCCATATCCATAAATGCGGCATTGAACCATGAGATCCCGCCAAGGCCGATGACCCATGATCTTTTCATCTCGCTGCTTGAGCGCACAAGTTCAACGATAGATGATATCCTTATAGATGAACTGAATAACGGGGTTTATTATGCAAGGATGTCAGTCTCGATGGACGGAAGGCAGTTCGAATTAGATGCAAGGCCGAGCGACTGCATAGCCATTGCGCTGCGCTGCAACGCACCCATCCATGTGAGGGAAAGCGTACTTTCAGAAGCTGTAGTCACAAAGGAAGAGCTTGAGGGTATCCTTTCGCTTGATAACTACCTCTCCTGATACTTCCCTTAATACTTTCACGTTGCTATAGCAAACCAGATAAACCCCTGGATAGGTTTTAGTACTATGGTGTTCGAGGAAAAAGGTATCTATACTGTCCACGAGTTCACCCTTGCCATAAAGGGCATCCTTACAGGCAGCCGGTTAAGTGATGTATGGATAAGGGGTGAGATATCCAATTTCACGAACCACAGTTCAGGTCACCGCTATTTTACCCTGAAAGATAAGGGCAGCCAGTTGCAGTGTGTCATGTTCAAATGGCATGGTAATAATCTCAGGTTCGAGCTTGAACATGGCATGAAGGTCGTTGTTCTGGGGGATATTGATGTCTACGAGCAGAGGGGACAGTATCAGTTAAGAGTCAGAGCAATTCGACCCGATGGTATCGGGGAACTTTACAAAGCATATGAGCAGTTAAAGAACAAACTGGCAATGGAGGGATTATTCTCACCTGAGCATAAGAAGCCGCTGCCAGAGTTCCCAAAAAGGATAGGCGTGGCAACCTCGCCCACAGGAGCCGTCCTTCACGACATACTGACAGTTTTAAAACGCAGGTACCCTGTGAACATATTATTTATGCCAACGGTGGTGCAGGGCGAGTATGCGGCTGAAAGCATCGTTCACTCTATTTCCGCGCTGAATAATACCGATGTTGACCTGATAATCATGGGGCGGGGCGGAGGTTCGATAGAAGACCTCTGGGCTTTCAATGAGGAACTCGTGGCACGGGCGATTTTCAATTCAAAGATCCCTGTAATATCCGCCGTCGGGCATGAGACAGATTACACGATCGCTGACTTTGTAGCCGATGTCCGCGCCCCGACACCATCCGCAGCCGCCGAGATTGCCGTTCCTGACAGGCAGGAGCTGTGCAACAGGATAAGCAGGCTCGGGGATAGATTAACGGAGACGCAGAGGCGCAATATCAATGACAAGACAAGTTATCTTGCGCAACTGAAGGCAGCTATCGAACCAGGTTTGCTTCTGGATATGGTATCTCATCACACACAATATATGGACGACCTTGCCAGGAGGCAGAATTTGAGCATGCAGAGACTACTTGAGGTAAAGAAGTCCCTTTTCGCGGCGCATGCCGGTAAACTTGATGCTGTCAGCCCTCTTGGGACTCTCTCAAGGGGTTACAGCATAACTTTGAAGCTGCCGGATAAGGCCCTGGTAAGGAGTATAGATGACGTTGAAGAAAGGGATGAGCTCCAGATAATAGTGAACGACGGGAGAATCAAATGTCATGTAGATTATAAGGAGGTATGCAAATGGAAATGAGCTTTGAAGAGTCGCTTGCGGAACTTGAGAACATCGTGGAAAAACTTGAAAACGGGCAGCTTTCTCTTGATGAGAGCCTTTTACTTTTTGATACGGGAATAAAACTGGTCAAAGAATGCGATACCAAGCTGAGAAATGCGCAGCAACAGGTCGAAAAATTAATTGAAGAGAATAATTGTCTGAAATCCGAACCACTTGAGCTGCTTGATGAAAATTCTCATGAAAAATAGTCCGCTGAAAGGGATACCAATCTTAATTTTTAGTTATATTAGCAAAATATAAATATGCCACAAAACATATACATCAGAGTCGATGACAAAAATGGGTCGAGTATCCACAGGGATTTACGGTCTTGATGACCTGATGGGAGGAGGCTTTCGAGAAAATACAATAAATATGGTCCGCGGGGGGACAGGTGTCGGGAAAACCACATTTGCAATGCAATATTCGCTTTTCGGTCTTAATCGCGGTGAAAAAGTCGTGTACATTTCCTTCGAGATGTCGGAGGAGCAGATCATACGGGACTGCAGGGATATAGGATGGGAAGAGATCGAGCATTATATCGAACAGGGAGACCTGAAGATAATCCATCTGTTTGGCGAGGACCTCACATTTCCTTCCCTGGACATTGCCGAGATGGTCAGAAAAGCCCTGCCGGCCCAGAACCTGAGACTGGTGATAGATCCATTGACCTACCCTACTTTTTATTCTGAAAAAGAGAAACGAAAATCCCTGAGCACCATATTCAAGGACTTGAGGAAAATGGGAACGGCTGTGATAACTCTCGAAGACCCGTCGGACGGCAATCACATACCCGAGGGTTCAGCCATGCCGCTTTATTTAGCTGATTCCGTGGTATACATGCAAAACCTGGGCTTTGGCGAAATGTACGATAGAACCCTGCGGATAATGAAGCACAGGGGTTCAAAGCACGGTGATAGCCTGTATCCGTACACTATAGAAACGGGATTGGGAATAGTTATCCGGGCATCACAGAAGCAGGTTGAAAAGGTAAGGCCCAAAACCAAATTCGATGAGCAGTTTAAAGAAGCGATAGAGAGAACAAGAGCTATGGGGAAAGCCGGGGAAAGATTATCGGCAAGGATTAAAGCTTTGCAGAATAACTGGACGCATGATGAGGACCCTTCCCAGCTTCTCAGGCTGGTCCTGGAGGAAGAGAAGAAAGGACATGGCAAAAGGAATTGATGACGCTCTGGATGATCTGCAGGAGATCGAAGGGGTTGAAGCATGCATACTCTACAGGATAGATGGGGTGCCCATAACATTAAGAGCCAGGGGCTATAAAGAACATCTTCTTGAGACCATGTTCTGGCTGGAGAAGCAGATAAGGAATGTCCTGGGGGAAATGAACAAGGAAGGTCTGACCGAGACGATTTTTTATTTCAGGAATAACCGAATCCTGATAGCTCCCTCGTCGAGATCAACTGTACTGGTGACGATTACGGATGCTGAAGCCAACCAGCAGCTCACATCACTTGAGACGCTGCGCGCAAGTAAGATTATTGAAGGGTATGTTGCATAGGCAGTAAAATTAAAAAATTTAACATCTGTATTGGATTTTAAATCCTTAAAGGATATGGTAATTATAATTATCCTTAATAGGAAGAATTATATATTCCTGATACAAAGCAGTACTTCCAATCGATAGATAGGATAGGAGATAGCTCAGGGTATGTATAAAACGGTAGTTAAATGAAATCAATTACACTGTTCAGTAATAAAAAAGATTACAAGCAGGCGGCAGGAGATATTATTGAACAGGCGCATTCACGTGTGGATTTTGAACCTGACCTTGCTTTATTTTACGCCACGCTGAAGTATAATGGTAAATACCAGTCAATGCTGGATATATTCCATGAAGAGTACGGTGACATACCGCAGATAGGAGCATCGGTTGATGGCATGATATACCCCGATGATATCCATACGGATGGCGCAGCGCTGGTGCTGTGCAAGGATGATGAGGCAAGGATACGGGTGGAGGGGGCTAAGGAAAAAGGCTCAATGAAGTCTGCAGAAAAGCTTGCAAAGAAAGTAAAATGTGAAAAAGGCGTAATTGTGCTGCATTTTCCCCTGGTGCATGTGCCTGATGCGCTCAAATCCGCTGAGACTTTTGCGAAAGGGTTTTACTACAGTAAACGTTGCAAAGGAGCTAACCAAGAAAAACAGAAGGAGTGTGCCGGGAAGTTAGCAGATTATTTCGATAAGGAAAATATCTTCTATCTTCCACCTACGATTCTAAACATATTTGCAAAACATACAGATTATAAAATCCCAATTATTGGCATAAATGCGATGCACACGCAGGTGAGATTTAACTCCCCAAGCATATTCTGCAACTTTGAGGATATTGGCGGAGGTATTGCGGCGCTAGTTGTAGAGAAAGAGAATATAAATACTGTTTATGATGATATATTTCCTGATAAAGGGAAAACGATGGAAGAAACAAAGAATATAGTGCACAGTGAATTTAAAGTTATTAAGGAATTTAAAGCAAATTTTGAAAAAAACGTGTTAATTTCTCTGGACAATCTGCCTCCGGTCAAGGCAGTGAATAACCTAATATATGTAGCTGCGGGAAAAAAGGAAGAATTGTTGGGGCATCTTGGTAAAGGAGATTACGAAGTTCCTATGCCATATGAGCTTTTATTTTTAAATAAAAAAACCAGTGGAGCCTTTATCATAGGGATAGGTTCCTATTATCCTTTCGATTTATTTCCTTTTTTTATGGATGTTTCGGATTATTCAGAAGATGTTGCTCTTGTGTACGAATTGATAGACGATAAATTTGATGGATTTATTTCATGTTTAAATAATTTAAAATTTAACGACAATAGATTTGTTTACTTCCTTGTAGACGTGGGAGTTATCGGAGCATTCGGCAAGAAGGTTTTTGAATATAAGGATAAAGTAAGAAAAAAACTCGGTAAAAATTATTTTGGAATCTTATCCCCAAACCCATCAATGTACATTCCGCCAGGATTGCAGTTAAGAAACTATTTATCAGAATCGTTCAATAATACATTTTTTATGAGTGCCGGGGCAAATGCTTGCATTGAAATTTAAAAGAAAGCAATCAATCCCATAAATATTACGGAAATATAGACAGAGTAGCCTATACTTTTGAGGGCTTTCAGATCTCCCATATCTAGAGCCCAATTTTTTCTGTGCATATGAATAAAGGTATTTTTCAAAAAATAAATAAAAGGCAATGCCATTATCAAAACACCTATCCCAAAAAATTTTATAGTAAGTGGATTCAACATAGCAAAGTAATACATTACCATAAGGTAACAGGAGTACCGTATAAGCTGGGAAGGATGAAATCTCACTCCGAAAGTATTTAAGCCTGCTTCCCTATCCCCGGATATATCTTTTAGATCTTTTAAAAGCAATCCGGATAGACTAAAGAAGAGAAAGATCACAGCTATAGCTACTCCAGTTGCATTTAAATCAGAATATATGAGCCAGATACTTAATGTATACATTGGCCATGCAATGGAGTAGGTTATTAACTCTCCCATATAATGCTCTTTCAATCTAAAGCCGGTTATTTTCTTAAGAATTAAATTATCAGAATACCACCATGTGGCAAGAGCCCAGATTAAAAAATATATGTAAATAGGCCTTTTAAGTTCCATTGACAAATAGTATATAATGAGTAATGAGCTGGCATAGAGCGTGAAAGCAATAAAAGAGCTTATTTTTAGCATTGAGAAGTCTTGTGTTAAAATCGTTTTTTTCCCCTGCGCTATATCTTCCTTTAAATCATTGCAATGATTCCATAAGTTGGACCCAAAAGTCGAGAGCAATGAGATCGCAATTCCGATAAAAAGAATTTTCAGGTCAAAAATATGCAATTCCCTGCCTGATATTAAAAAAAGTGATACTGCGAAGAAAGGCAAAGGTGAAACTATGGAGGTTGGAGTGTTGCACAGCCTTAACAGTGGAACAAATCTCCTCCAGAACATTTTGAGATTATCTTTAAAAAGCACCTAAGTGCACTTTCTTGAACATCTCTTCTGCTACCTTCTCTTCCTCTTTTTTCTGCTTATTCTGTTTCTCGTTCTTCATTTTTATCACTCCGTTTTATTTATCCTACCCTAAAGGGCAATCATTCCTATGCCAAGGGCTGATATAAAATACCCAGAAAAATAATTCAGAAATCATATTAAGAAACCCAGCTAAGAAACACTCTTCAGTAGTGCTTTTTATACCCTTTAATCATTATATGTTTGCATGTCGAAGTTGGGAGAAACCACTGATAAAATACTGGAATTGCTGTGTGAAAAAGAAAATGTTACTCTAAAAGAACTTGAGAAAAAAGTACCGCAGGTAAATCCTAAAATCCTTGATTTTATGGATCAGGAAGGGCTTATCGAATTGAAAAACGGTGAAGTGAGCATAACTGAGTTTGGCTCCCGGATTACAACTGTAGAGTGATTTCCCTGGCTTTTTCTAAAAAAATTTTCCCCTTATCTGTTGTTATATATTTATCCAGCTTGTTCTCCACCAGTCCCTGGTTCTGCAGTAGCTCAAGATATTTATCCGCCAGTTTGAAATTCAGGTTCGTCCTGTAAACTACGCTTGTTTTGTTGACCCCCATCTTAGCAACCTCAAGAACATCGATGATAATATCTATCTTACTTCGTCGCATTTTCACCAATCCTTTATAACTATTTGTTTTTCCTATTTATAGGTTGCTCTTTAATTAAATGATTATTATAATCATCATATTGAATTGTTTTGATTGTACACACTTTGCAGTATTCTACAATATTGAGCTAAATTAACCTGTTATGGCAAACAAGATTCACGAAAAACAAATCAATTATTACTTGCCTGTGAAGATTCCAGCAAATTTTTTCCTTTAATAAAACCTAAAAATGATGCTTCAAGTGCAATTAATATTATGAGCACCAAGGATATGCTCCTCGTAGCTGCATGTTCCATCCCTTTCAATGCCAGACTATAGAGGAGATCGGCTATCCAGATTCCTATGATAAGCCCAAAAAATCCGAAGATAATGGCGTAAGCCAGGTTTTTAATTAAATCAGATAATTTCATGGTTTGATGTGATAAGGGTTTTTGGTGTATTAAATATATCGAATATTTGCAGGATGCTGTTAACATAACACCTCTTGATAATAATTAAAAGGGGTTTTACCGCCCAAGCTCATGTGCCCTCTGATTCGATTGTAATAATAAACAAAAGTGGACAGCCAATTAATAACATGCTTGAAGTTTTCTTCTTTTCCTCTATAAATGTCTAGGACACCTGGTTTCTTATGTGGGAAATAAACATCAAAATTTCTTAGCTTGTCCTTCAAGGTTTCAAACCATCTCTCTATGTAATTCCTGATACTTCCACAAACAACTTGCCTTCGTATCTTTAATTGGTTCAATGCTTGCCGATACCAGGGACCTCCATCAACTATAACCACATCAGGTTTCTTTCCGTAGAGTTTTATGATTTTCTTGAAAAATGTGAGTGTGGCAAGATAGTTTCTCATAGGATAAGGGTCAAAATAGATTATCCTTTTGGAATAAGGGCATATAGCAGCATACAAGTAGTAATACCGATTGCCAACTTGAATACAGGTCTCATCGGCTACAATTACATTGGGTAGAGATCCATTTTTGGAGAACAATGTGTCTTTTACGTTATTTCCAAATTTCTGTACCCATTTCCATACAGCCACATGAGAGACTCTTACTCCGCATAGCGTAAATAGATCCGAAACACCTCTTGTGGATTCGTGGATAAACCTTTAAAATATATCAATATTCCAAAAAGTACTGCTTCTTTGGGTTTTCTCTCTCTTTGAACGATACCTTTTTCTTCAAATATGTTAAAAATATTAAATAGGCTGAGCATCAGTTTTGTTCCTCAAAACAAGCTGATTACTCGGCCTAATATAAACCTTAAGTTAACAGCATCTCGAGATTATTGGAAAGCTTGAAGAGAGGGGCTCTGAGACGACGACCACAGACCTTCTTGAAGAACTTGGCGATGATTTCAGAAAGAGCATGAGCGAGTTGAGTTTTGAGAAAGCTGCGAAAGGATATGAAAAGATGAAAGATGCCGAGTGGAAGAAAATTTATACGACATAAATAGTCTGATAGACACATACAGAGGATGACTGAAGAAGAAAATGAGATCAAAGAAAGCAGAGCATGAGCGGAGGAATCAAATTGCGAATGACTAAACCACAGGTAGCTCCATATGGTTCCTGGAAATCACCTATCACATCCGACCTGGCCGCCTCTGGAGCGGTCAGGCTTGAGCAGGTTGTTCTTGATGGGGAGAATATCTACTGGGTCGAGATGCGACCTGCAGAAGGCGGCAGATGCGTCGCTGTGCGGCGCTCCCCGCAAGGGCAGACCGTCGACGTCACTCTGTCTCCTTTCAATGCCAGAACCCGGGTGCATGAGTACGGCGGCGGTGCTTTCTCCGTTCATAATGGTACTGTCTACTTCTCCAATTTCACAGACCAGCGTCTTTATTGCCAGGCTCCCGGGGGCAAGCCGCGACCAATCACTCCCGAAGGAAAACTGCGTTATGCAGACGCGGTGGTAGATAGCTATCGTAACAGGTTGATTTGTGTGTGCGAAGACCACACTATTGCCGGGCGTGAACCGGTCAACACTTTGATTGGCATCGATCTCCACGGAAGCAAAAGAAGTCGTGTGCTCGTTTCAGGGAACAACTTTTATTCGTCGCCGCGCCTGAGTCCTGATGGAACTCATCTGGCATGGCTCACCTGGAACCATCCTGACATGCCCTGGGATGGAACTGAATTGTGGGTCGGTGAGCTGGAGGCGGACGGGTCTCTCCGCAAGGTCGAACTAGTTGCAGGCGGCCCTGATGAATCAATCTTCCAGCCGGAATGGTCGCCGGACGGTATACTGTATTTCGTTTCTGACCGGACAGGTTGGTGGAATCTCTACCGCCGGTGCAAAGGGCATATCGAACCTATTACCAGCATGGAAGCCGAGTTCGGTGCACCGCAGTGGTTCTTTGGGATGCCCACTTATGCCTTTGTGTCATCTGATAACATCATCTGCACCTATAACGAGAAGGGAACCTGGCAGCTTGCCAGCCTGGATATCGCAGCGCAAAGACTTCAGACAATAAAAACGCCATACACCGATATCTCCTATCTTCGTACCGTGCCCGGTCAGGTCGTATTTATCGCCGGGTCACCGACAGAACCGGCCTCCATAGTCCGGCTCGATCTGCGCTCGGAGAGGAGAGAGGTTCTTCGCCGCTCAACCGATGTTGTAATTGATGCCGGTTATCTATCCATTCCCCGGCAGATAGAATTCCCCACAAAGCACGGGCTGACAGTACATGCCTTCTTTTATCCGCAACAAAATAAGGACTGCCAGGCTCCGCCGGGTGAGCTACCTCTGCTGCTGGTCATAAGCCACGGCGGGCCGACATCTGTTGCTTCCAGTAAACTTGACCTCATGATCCAGTACTGGACCAGCCGGGGAATTGCAGTCCTGAACGTGAATTACGGCGGCAGCACCGGTTACGGTCGGGCATATCGGCAGCGCCTCAATGGCAACTGGGGCGTCGTTGACGTTGAGGATTGCGTGAACGGTGCAATACACATGGTTGAGCTTGGCGAGGTGGATGGCGACCGGCTCATCATCCGCGGTTCAAGCGCCGGCGGCTATACGACGCTCTGCGCACTTACTTTCCGGAACGTCTTCAGGGCAGGAGCAGACTATTACGGCGTAAGCGATCTGGAATCAATGAGAAAGGAAACACATAAGTTCGAGTCGCGTTACCTTGACAGGCTGATCGGTCCTTATCCTGAGTGCCAGGATCTTTACCAGGAACGCTCGCCGCTCAATTTTGTGGACCGCCTGTCATGCCCGGTGATATTTTTCCAGGGACTTGAAGACAAAATTGTCCCGCCAGAGCAGACAGAAAAAATGTTCAGGGCTTTGCTTCGCAGAGGGCTCCCTGTCTCTTACCTGCCGTTTGAGGGAGAGCAGCATGGGTTCCGCCGCTCAGGGAATATCAAACGTGCCCTTGATGCCGAACTCTATTTCTACTCAAAGATATTCTCTTTCAGACTCGCCGACCCGGTCGAACCTGTGCCAATCCAGAACATCTAAGTTATGATAAAATCAGGCGGTTTGTTCCTCTTTAAAGGGGCTCGCTGCGTCATCGGCGCTGTAATCCCTATTAACGGCACGCTCTATATAGCCGCAGCTTCCCATATCTTCCATAAAGCCGGGCCAGGGAGCCGTGTGCAGGCTGATGGAGTTGAAGGCACCGTGAAAAGGTTCTTAGAGGATTTTGATGTGGCACTTATCGAGCTTCCCACAGGCTGTAAAGCAGAGATTACCGGGCTTGGCAGCGCCATCGTAATGGACGAGGCGCGCCTTATAAATGAGATGCATACCATCCCGTGCAGGGTCACTCGTGCAGGGATATCGCTTCTCTCCCTGCAATTCCCATGCTTTGATATGCCGCAGCCGGGGGACAGCGGCTCGCCCATCGTACAGGAAGGAAAGATCGTAGGGCTTCTATCCTCGGTGATGTTCAGCAACTGTACAGGGACGGCGGTATCGTCCGAGGTGCTCCGAAACCTAGGGCAGTAATTATTGAACGTTCACTTCTTAAAACATCCAAAATACAGGCACTCCTCGCGCGAAATCACCGGTATGTCTTCGCTGCCCTCAATAAACTTCACAGGCGCATCCCTGATAAGTACGGCAGGCGTGCTTTCATCCGCTTCGCCCATGATTATCTGTGCCGCAGAGACGAGGTTATCGGCTGTGGCCCGTCTTGTTATCAAAAGAGGTTTTCCGAAAAGGTCTTTCCTGCCTCTTACATCCTCCACGGGTTCTATTCCTGCACAGCCAAGCGCGATGCCGACGCATCCAAGACGCAGCGGCTGCGTCCTGCTGTCGCCTATGATCACGGCAACATTGCATCCGTATTCCGCCATCAGCTTCTCTCTGATTTGAATGGCACTTTTTCTGGGGTCCTCCGGCAATAACACAACACACCCTTCAGGCGCGTTGGAATTATCAATACCCGCGCTGGGGGAGAGCACTCCTTTGGTTATCGTGACTACTACGCCCGGTATCCCGCCGAGAAGCTCATCGGATTCCCTGATTATCAGCTCCATTTTTCGCGGGTCTGTTTCATAAGGCTTTGATAATTCAATCGCTCTTTTACCCGGTCTGACTTTTTCAAGTTCTACGACGCGCCCTTCAGCCGTCGCTACCGCTGATTCTGCAAGAACTAATATATCGTTGTCCCGGGGTTTGATACCCGCATCGCTCATCGATTCTATAAGAACTTTCGCCATATCATCGCCCGGTTTTATAAGAGGCGTTTTTATTCCGAATAATTGCATGTTCCGAACTCCTTCATTATTTTTATGGCGCAAAAATCCCCGCACATGGTGCACGGCCCTTCCTTTGGCGCCAGTTCCCTCGCCCTCTCACTATCGATAGCATGGCTCATCTGCCCCTCCCAGTCAAGCTCCGCCCTCTTTGCTGCAAGGAGCCTGTCCCTCTCGTTCAGCCCGTATTTTATCGAATCTCCTATGTGCGCAGCTATCTTAAAAGCGATAAGTCCTTCCCTTACCTGTTCGGTGCCGGGAAGACCCAGGTGCTCCGAGGGCGTAATGTAGCACAGGTAATCTGCACCCGCTCCGCTGGCTATGCTTGCTCCCACGCATCCTGCGATATGGTCGTATCCCACTGCCACGTCCGCAGGCAGCGGTCCTGCCACAAATAGCGGGAAATGAGAGCAGG
This sequence comes from uncultured archaeon, assembly GCA_902386135.1. GTDB lineage: Archaea > Halobacteriota > Methanosarcinia > Methanosarcinales > Methanoperedenaceae > Methanoperedens. The sequence goes on along the minus strand of CABMIB010000054.1, from coordinate 3,866 downwards.
TTTTATGGAACTTTACGTACTCTGCTATCTTGTCTGCACGCACATGCCCGCCCACTCCTTCGATGATGACCTGCACACCCAACGCGCTTGCTTGTTTTGCAAGGTTCACGTTCTGTTTTATCTCTTCAAGCTGCGCTCTGTCCCTTTCATCGTGGACGCAGCCGCTTCGCATCGTATTCCCGAGTGAGAGCACGATATCATAACTTTTCAGGATTTCCAGTATTTCATCGAAGTTCTCGATGAACGGGTTCTCGCAATTGTTGAGCAGCATGTACGCGCTTGTTATCGAGCCGCCCTTGGAGACGACCCCCAGTACCCTTTTCCCCGTCTTCAGCAGGCCCAGAGTCCTCTTATCGATGCAGTGGAGAACAAACGAACTGACGCCTTCATTAGCCTGCTGCTTTATGCTCCGGATAATGTCCTCACAGGTCATATTTTTAAGACCAGTTTGCGCCGCCGCCTGGTAGATAGGTATTGTTGTTACGGGCAGTATGGTATTATCGAATATCATCCGGAGTATCTCGGTAATATCCCCTCCCATGGAGAGGTCTGTCAGGGTGTCGGCGCCGTACTTCTCTGCTACCCTGGCTTTCCTGACTTCCTCATCCGGGTCGATTTTCAAAGAGGATGTACCGATGTTGACATTCACTTTTGTTCTAAGACCCTTACCGATGCCGACAGAGCTTTCTCCACGGGTCATTATAATCGCACTTCCCTCCGCTACTCGTGAAAGCAGGGTCTGAACATCGACATTCTCGGCTCTTGCAACTGCTTCCATCTGCGGGGTAACGATCCCATCTCTTGCTCTCTCAACCTGCGTCCTCATTTTATACCTGCCATTTCAAGTATTCCTGCTGTTTTTTCATGGTTCCCGAGAGGCATGATATGCACGCCGTCGCACATGCTACGCAGCTCTTTAATTAATTCCGCAGCTATCTCCATTCCTTTAAACACCGGGTTCCTCGCTCCGCGCATCTGCTTGATCATGTCTTCAGGGACTTTGATGCCTGCTATGTTTTTATTAAGGAAAACTGCATTTTTTTCTGATCTTAACGGGATTATACCTGCCAGGATTTTAACTTCGCGAAAAGTTTCTGAGTCTTTTATTTTATCCATGAACCCTGAAAAATTCTGGGTATCAAAGACCGCCTGTGTCTGGATAAACCTGGCACCCATCTTTATTTTTTTCTCAAGTTTTATAAACGAGAGTTCGTTTAACCCTGTTCCTGCCACCGCACCTGCACAAAGCTCCGGCTTCCCGTGCAGGGGATTTCCTGAAAAGTCAAATCCGCGGTTCAGTTCTTTAATTAGTCCTAGAAGCTGCACCGAATCAAAATCGTAAACGGGCTTTGCTCCTTCATGGTCTCCTTTTGCCGGATGATCCCCTGTCATTACCAGCACGTTATTTATCCCAAGCGCCGACGCTCCAAGAAGCTCGGACTGGAGGGCAAGCCTGTTCCTATCCCTGCATGTGAGATGCATTATGGTCTCGTACCCCTTCTGCGAAAGAACGCTGCATGCTGCCAGAGGGCTCATCCGCATAACTGCTCTCTGGTTATCCGTGATATTTATCGCGTCCACAACATCTTTTATCAAGCTTGCATCATTTTGCATCCCTGTTATGTCGGTCCCTTTTGGGGGGCTTATCTCGGCTGTGATTATGAACTTTTTAGAGTTCAGCTTTTCACGGAAGCTCAACTTTCGCGCCTCCTTTGCTTTTTTGTATTGTCTTTTGTTTTGTATGGTCTTTCGGCTGGTGTATGATCTCAAGAAGCTCAAGCCTCTCCGTCTTTTTCAGCCTGTCAAATATCTCATCCCAGGCGCAGGGGCGGTCATCAACTTCGCATTTTCCATCCGCAGCGCCGCCGCAGGGTCCGTTAAGCAATCCCTTGGCACACCTGGCAAGAGGGCAAATCCCGCCGTACATCCAGATGGTGCATTCCCCACACATGTCGCACTGGTCTCTCACGATCTCATCCCGGCAAACCCCTCCCAGGGATTCGGTATCAAGTGCAGGGTAAACCCGGTTGTCCGTGAAATTTGAAATAACAGATACTCCTCCTCCGCAGGACATAACAAGCAGAGCCTCAGCTTTTTTAATTCCCGGATTCTGGGTGAGCACTTCCTTCCATGAACCTACGCTGCATGCGGAGCTTAGGACCGTCCACCCCACAACGTTTTTCCGGGATGCGGTCAGTTTTTTTCTCATCTCAAGCACCTCAGGCTCGCCTCCCACATGCTGCTTCGCCGCGCATTTCCCGCAGCCTATTATGAAAATGTTTTGCTCTCGGAGCGTCCGAAGGAGGTCTTTATATTCTTTTTGTTTTGAAATTATCATTTTTACCTTGAATACCTGAAAACCGGGTCGTTCTTTTTATTGATTAATTCTGTAAGCATATCAGCGATTAGAGGTAAGCCTCTTACCTGGTGTTTTATCTTTTTTATAAGGCGCTCAACCTGGAGATGCGTCCCTGTGATTATCAGGTTTACTTTACCTGCCTCATGGGATACCGCCTCACGCGGGAGGGCTGCATCTCCTCCCCTTGCGAGCATCTCCTGTTTTATTATCAGCGCCTCTGTAGTGGTTACATTCTTCAACAGGATATTATAAAGGACAGTCTTATTTTTCATGACCTGGCTTCCTGTCCCGGTCACACCTATTGCGCTCATCGCTCTAGCGCTATCATCGGGGTTTTTTATGTAAAGTAATTCTGCCTCGAACTCACCTGACGTTACCGCAGGTATTTTTGCTCTTGCAGCTTCTGCCACCCTGACAGCATCCACTGTAGGAGCCACATCGTGCGTTCTTATGATATGGGCGCCGTTTCGCACCGCGATCGCCGTAGCTGCAAGGCTTCCATACAGCCTCTCGGCGGCGGGCTTATTAAGCGTCTCTCCGATGAAGGATTTTCTGGATATCGCAGCCAGGACGGGTTTACCGAAAACCCGCAACCTCTGGATGTTATCTATGGTCTCGTAGTCGTATAAAGGAAGCTTCTCCTGCGTCCATTTTCCGATCGCCGGATCTATAATAATGTTATCGGGGTTTATTCCCTTTACTTCTGCCCGGGATATTATCCTCCCAAGTGAATCCATTACTGCAGTCATGCCAACAGGGTCTCCGGGATGCCTGTAGCTTGCCATCAATACAACAGGACAATTGTGTTCTTTTGCTACTTCTACCATCCTGTCATCGGCTGTAAAGCCGCTCACGTCATTAATGATATCGGCGCCAGCACCAAGCGCCTCATCAGCTATATCCGCGAACATGGTATCCACTGAAATTGGAACCTTAATATCCTGCAGGGGTTTTAGCGCCGGAATAAGGCGCGATCGTTCCTCTTCTTTTGAGATTTTCTGCGCAAGCGGCCATGTAGAGCGCGCGCCGATGTCTATCAGGTCTGCGCCATCTTCTATCATTTTCCGGGCTGCGCTCAGAACAGAATCCACTTGAACAACAGAACCTTTGTAAAAAGACTCTTTGCTGAGATTTATAACTCCCATTATCCTTACAGGTTGAGTATCTCCGACTTTCAATCCTGCAATGGTTTTTTCTATCACGTTTTACTCCAATACCTTTTCAGTGCTCTTAAGGTTTGCGTCTTTTGTGATTTACAGTGATTATGATGATTATAATGAACTGTAGTAAATAATTTAGAAAGCTTTAAATAAACAGGAGACGTTCAGGAGAGTAAAGCTCCAGTGGAAATGCAGCTTCCCTTAGTGCTGCGGCGAGCGGGATCGATGATGTTCAGGAAAACAGTACCGGAATATAAAAAATTCACGGAATACAGCGTTTACTTATTTGTAATATTGATCATACTTGATGTCATCAGCACATATGTAGGCATACTATATTTCAATGC
>CABMIB010000053.1 GCA_902386135.1 uncultured archaeon | reverse complement strand
CTAAGAAATGGCTGGCAATAAGGTACTGGGAAAATAAGAGTGGATTAAAGAAACAACTGATTACGGCATTTGAGGAGGGTATCACTATGGTTCCAATTTATGATTATTTGAGAACTTGACTATAACTGTCAGTAAGGTATAATTTTAAAGCTATCACTTTACTTTTAACTGCATTGAGTTAGAAGTAAATGGCTCTATTTCTATCTGTGAACCTTCTTTAAGGTTGAACATATCACCGATTGCCTTTGGCACGGTAATGATCAAGCTTTTACCTGACCTTCGTACCTTTACTATTTTGCCCATAATATCACTCTATTTTATATTAAATTATTTTAGTATTATTTTGGAATATTATATGATAAGCTTTTTCTTCAAAAGAGATAAGTTTTTATTGAATAAGGTCTTTAAAAGTAACACAGGCTATATACTTTTTATCCGAAGTTCTCCCGGGGCTTTCTTTAACCTGTAAACCGGGATTTTAGAATTTAAGTGTTCATCTCATCTTTATTCCATTTATGCATCTTATGCATCTTCCGGCACCATTATCCCCTTAACATCTTCATGAAATCATGCTTGGTCACAACACCCACAACTTTCCCTTTTTCAAGCACGAGCACGGCAGGATTCTCCTCAAGTATCCTTGACACAGTATTCATATCGGTCGCCGGGGATACGGTCGGGAATGAATCGCCCATGACATTGCGCACAAGGAAATGCGATACTTTTTTTAGATCCTGATCTGTCATCGAGCGCACTATCTGGTCCGTAGAAATGCTTCCCACCGGGACCCCGCTGTCGATGATAGGCATCTGGGAAAAGCCATGCTCTTCCATGATCCTTGCTGCTTCTTCTATCGAGCTATCCGAGCTTGTATGTATGACGGGGGAATGCATTATATTTATAACATCTATCTTCTCTTTTCTTGCAGCGTCAAAGGCATTGAAGATCTTACGCAGCGTGGAGAGCCTGGGATCAACATCTCCTGCCTCGATGCGCGCTATCAGCGGCTGGCTTACCCCGGCGCGGGAAGCGAGTTCATGCTGGGTAAGATGCAGATCTGTCCGGATTTTTTTTAAATCAGCTGGTGTAGGAAGAAACATTATATTACTGTGGGTAATAAGATATATATTAATATTGTGGTTGGATATATTATTCTGGCAATTCTTAACTTCCCGCCCTCGCTTCCAGTTTCAATAAAGCTTATATGCTTGGAAGTAATCTGAGTTGAAACCGCGTAATACATTTTTATACGCATATCCAGATTATCGGAGGATTATCCAATGGCAAGAAAACCAGGAAGAATGTACAGGAACATCACCCAGCGCTCATACACCAGACGGGAGTACATGGGCGGTGTGCCCGGAAGCAAGATCGTAACATTTGATATCGGCAACTTAAAAGATGAGTTCCCTGTAGAGATATCCATTGTAGCTAAAGAAGCATGCCAGATAAGGCACAGCGCCCTTGAAGCTGCACGTATCGCAGCAAACAGGCCGCTGCTTGAAGGCGTCGGACCGAACAGTTACCATTTGAAGATAAGGGTCTTCCCGCATGAGGTTCTCAGGGAGAATAAGCAGGCGACCGGGGCAGGAGCAGACCGTGTATCACAGGGAATGCGCCAGGCTTTCGGAAAGGCTATAGGCACTGCTGCCAGGGTAAGGGCAGGTCAAAAGCTCATGACATTATCCATACATCCGGCCAGCTTCATTGCGGCAAAAAAAGCACTGGTCTCAGCAGGACATAAACTGCCGACACCGATCAGGCTGGTCGTCGAGAAGGGCCAGGAACTGGTTTTAACTTAAACTCATGAACGATTATCTTGCAGATCTTGACAGGGCACTTTCCAAACTGCCTGAAATAAAAGGTTCAGGGGAGCGTTTTGTAGTCCCGGAGCCCAGGCTGCTCACCGAAGGAAAGACGACGGTACTTGAGAACTTCGCCGCCATAGCGGATAAACTGAACCGCGAACCAGAGCATGTATTTAAATTCCTGCTCAGGGAACTGGGTACAGCCGGTAAACTGGAAGGCCAGAGGGCGGTATTCCACGGCAAATTCACATCAGCCGTTATTTCAGAGCTTATCGATGCGTACATCCAGGAATACGTAACATGCTCCGAATGCGGACGTCCGGACACGCATCTAATTAAGGTCGACAGGATCCTTACGCTGCGATGCGATGCATGCGGTGCCCACAGACCCGTCACGAAGCGGCAGGCGGGCGTTATCATAAAGGAAGAACCGCTGAAAGAAGGCGAAACCTACGATGTAATGATAGCTGCGGTCGGAAGTAAAGGAGACGGCATCGCCAAAAAGGAAAAATATACCATTTATGTGCCGGGTGTTGTTAAAGGGGACTCTGTCAAGATAAAGATCAAAAAGATCACAGGGAATCTGGCTTTCGCCGAACTTATCGAAAAGAAAGTTATTGAAAAGAAAGCCTAACGCGTTATTTAGTTCCGGTTTCCTGTTCAAACCATGCCGGGTAATGTTCCTCCGCCCATTTTTCATCTACAGTCCCGAAAATAATACCGCGCAGGGATTCGCTGTTATACAGCGCGAATGTGACATGACCTGCAAGCAGCAACATGGCAAGTGTCGCCAGAAAGTCATGGATAAGAAAATTTAATTCAACAAAATCCACGCTGAACATCGACTTCATCCAGACCACAAAACCCGAAAAGGAAAGCCCTGCTATCAGCAGCAGCGTCACCATGAAATTTGCCTTCTGCCCGCCATTGAATTTGCCGGTAACTACGGTTTTCCTACGTTTTAAGAGTTCAATGAACCACCTTAAATCATCGCCGGTCCATGAGATCATCTCTTTAACGTCGCTGCGAGTCAGAGAACTTCCGGCGATATAAATCATGATCGGCAAAAAAATGAAAGGCAGCGAAGCATAAATATGTATCCTTCTTATTAACGGGTCGCCGAGAAGCGACCTTGGTGTCAGGAAAAGCTGGATGCCTGTTACCAGGAGCCAGATAAAGATAACGGCATGAGACCAGTGCAAAACCCTTGCCGAAGCATCAAATCTTGGTAGTCTCACGGATATGTCACTCCGTCCATCTTATATCCAAGAGCCTCCCAGTAACCCACCTCCTGCGCGGCTGTAAGCGTTATCCGGTTGACCCATTTCACGTTCTTGTATCCGAACATCCTGGGCATCACAAGCCGCAGCGGCATTCCCTGTTCTCCGGGCAAAGGCTCACCGTTCAGCATGTAAGCCAGCATGACCTCCGGCTCAAGCGCCTCTCTTATAGAAAGGCTGTCTATGTATATGCCGCTTGCCGAATGAAATGTTACAAAGCCTGCTTCAGGCTTAAGCCCCACCATATCGAAAAGGGTTCTTAACCTCACGCCTTTCCATTTTACTTTATCCACAGACCAGCCTTCCACGCAGTGGAAATCAGATATCTGTTCTTCGCTTTTAAGTTTCAGCAGGTCATTATAACCGATAGTAAGAGATTTGTCTACGAGCCCATCAATTGCCAGTCTCCATGTACCAGGATCAAACGAAGGTGTTTGTTCAACACTTCTTATCCGGAATCTGTTAATCGTTCTTATCGCCATCTCTTTGAATAAGCTGATACCCGCAAGTATTATACCCAGAAAAATGCCAAGCCATATCAGGAATTTTCTGCGGCTGATACGCCTAAAGACTGACCTGGATTCTTTCCCCTTGTTCACTTGATATTCCCCCAGTTCCAAGATAGCATCTAAAAGGTAAATACCTGACTGTTGATGAAAAAATATTAACGCAACCCCTATATCCCATCTAATCCATTAGTTCCCCTCATGCTCGTGAACGCCGACCTCCATATCCATTCAAAATACAGCATGGCGACATCTCCTAAGATGGACCTGCTCACCCTTGCCACAGAGTCCGGGAAGAAAGGAATCCAGCTTGTGGCTACCGGGGACTGCCTGCATCCCAAGTGGCTTGCTGAAATAAAGAAATTAAAAGAAGAGAACGGGGTTTTCAGGCTGAACGAAGCATTCTTTGTCCTTACTACCGAAGTCGAGGACAGGAACCAGGTTCATCATCTTCTCATCGTCCCTTCCATATCCAAGGCTGAAGAACTGTACGAACTCATGAAACCGAGGTCGAACAGTATCGACTCCGATGGCAGGCCGAACGTGAGAATGAGCGGCGCCGAGATCGCCCAAGCTGCAAAGGATGCGGGTGCGCTCATCGGTCCTGCGCATGCGTTCACGCCCTGGACAGCGATGTACGCGTATCATAACTCGCTGAAGGACTGCTACGGGGACATGGCGGATTATATTTATCTTATCGAGCTGGGCCTGAGTGCGGATACATCGTATGCTGACAGGATTTCGGAGCTTCGCTGCCTCACTTTCCTCACAAATTCCGATGCCCATTCCCCCTATGTGAACAAACTGGCGCGCGAGTTCAACCGCTTTGAGATGGAGAGCATCAGTTTCGATGAATTGAAGATGGCGATAATACGCGAGAAAGGAAGAAAGCCTGTTCTCAATGTTGGTTTACCTCCGGAGGAAGGAAAATATAACGAGAGCGCATGCATCCGGTGCTTCAAGCACTATACATTGCGGGAGAGCATTATCAAAAGCTGGACATGCTCCTGCGGCGGAACGATAAAAAAAGGCGTGAAGGACAGGGTGAATGAGCTTGCTACGTACGATAAGCCGCAGCATCCGTCGCACAGGCCGCCGTACCTTCATCTGATACCGCTATCCGAGATCATTGCGATGGCGCTGGGGATAGGGACGAACACGAAAGGTGTGAAGAAAATATGGGACGCGCTGATAGAGCGATACGGCTCTGAGGTTGCAGTGCTGGTCGATGCTGATGTTAAGAATTCCCGGGTGGATGAGCGCGTCATCAATGCGGTAACGGCTTTCAGGGAAGGAAGAGTGAAGGTGCATCCGGGCGGAGGAGGGCAGTATGGGAGGATTGAGTTGTCGGGGGCTGAGCCTGTGGTTCACAAAGAGGCTGAGCCACAGAGGTCGCTGTTTGATTTCTAATAACCTGCCATAAATGATTTGAAAAGAACACGGATGACACGGATTGGACGGATTTCCACGGATACGAAATCCACGCGCATCTGTGTTCCATCGTAATGTTTCTTTAACTAATTACGTATGAATCCTTATGATATCTAATCGTTTTCCCAAAGTACTATAATTGATCTTCCGAGTGCTTTCTTATCAAAATCCCTTTGTTGCAGAGCGTTTCTTCAATTTCCACAAAGTCTTTAAGATTGAATTTTTCCATTAGCTCTTTGGGAAGTGTTATTTTACCATCGGAAGTAATCGGGCTGATGATTGTTTCTCCCATGAAGCCCATATTTAATTCTAAAGGTAGATAAGTATTTTTGGTAAACTTGAGGGGCTGATCTTGCTGGAGTTCGCAGGTTCAGCTCCCATCCTCCGCATCAATTGATTTAAAGGAGCTGGTTCATAATTCTATTTCTGCCAGGTTTCCATATATGTGAACCTTTATACAACCAGGCGAGTTATATTTACGGGTTCGATGTTCAAGCATATATCTTTCAACTCAACAATAAAATAACTTTTTACCTGCGGAAGTACTGCTCTCATCCAAAAGATTATCAGTTATTAAACTAATTTCATACAGGGGCGTTACGTTAAATCTTATGCTTGCTCACGTTAGTGTTTCAGTTGCATCGCGTAAATTAAACCGACGTGGTTAATTAAAGGAGTAATACAGATGTCAGAAATGTTGAAAAAGATGGGATTGTTCGGTATCGGGGTAATTTCCCTGACAAAAGAAAAGGTTGAAGAATTTGCCCAGGAAATGATAAAAAAAGGGGACATGAGTAAAGAGGAAGCGCAAAGATTCGTAAAGGAAGTTTTATCCGAGAAAGAAAAACAGGCTAAAGAATTTGAAGATAAAATAGATGAGCGAGTCAAAGAAAATCTGAAAAAGAGCGGGGTAGCGATGAAAAGTGATATCACAGCTCTTGAAAAGAAAATCGAAAAGCTTGAAAAAACAATTTCCCTGACACCAGAAAAGGCTGAAGAACTTGCCCAGGAAATGATAAAAAAGATCCAGGAAAGAAAAACAGGTCAAAGAACTTGAGGTCTAATAAGGTAATAAGTATGCAAACAGATGTTAATGGGAAAAAAATAAAAATCGGGAGTCGTGTAGAATTTGCAACACGGGACTGGATAGATAATGGAAAGATAACTAAAACCAAATCTGGAATAGTAAAATCGTTTTCAAGAGACGATTCAGGAATCTATGTCAAACCGGATGATGTTGATGGGGAATTGTTTATTTGCACAAAGTGTCTGGCTTTATCTCCAAAAATAGGCAAACTTGAACCTGAATTCGTAAAGGTGATTGAATGAAAAATAAAATTCCTGGATTACTGTTAGTTGGTACCTCTTGAAAGACTTTGAATTATGGTAATTTTGATATTTAGCTCTATGAAATATTGACAGCTCTCTCGTTTCTTAGCGGATATACTTCAAAATTCCACTCTCCTGTAAAATACCGCCTTCATCGTCTCTGCCGCGATGATGTAAAATGCCACAATCATTCCCATAAGAAGAAGGAACGAAATCGGCAACTGACTAAATCCAAATACCTCCCCAAGCGGGGTGAAAGGTAAGATGAGTGTACTTCCAACAATCGACAGGGTGGCTGTGAGCAGATATTTCCCTGGTTTGCTCTTGAAGAAGGGCATCTTGGTGCGAATCACAAGCACAATCATGGAAGCTGAAATAACAGATTCCATAAACCAGCCGGCTCTGAACTCATCCATTCCAGCATGGAGGATGAATAACAAAGCGACAAATGTAAGATAGTCGAATACGGAACTTAGAATGCCGAAGACCAGCATAAAAGTGCGAATGAACCCTATGTTCCAGCGTCTGGGATGGTCAACCATTTCATTATCCACACTATCAGTAGAGATGGTCATCTCCGGGAAATCTGTCATAAGGTTAGTGAGCAGAATCTGTTTTGGCAGCAGGGGAAGAAAGGGCAGGAAGAGGGATGCACCTGCCATGCTGAACATATTTCCAAAATTGGCGCTCGTAGCCATGAACACGTACTTTAATGTGTTGGCAAAGGTCACTCTCCCCTCGCACACACCCTGCACAAGGACTGATAAGTCTTTTTCGAGCAACACAATATCAGCCGCGTCTTTGGCAACATCCACGGCACTATCAACCGAGATACCAACATCGGCAACATGAAGCGCTGACGCGTCATTAATTCCATCCCCCATATAGCCCACAACATTTCCAGTCTTCTTTAGAGCCAGAATGATGCGTTCCTTCTGATTTGGCTCAATATCAGCAAAGATATTTATATCATTCACCCGCCCAAGTAGCGCTTCATCACTCATCAGGCGAAGGTCCTGACCTGTGAGTATAGACGGTCCCGCAAGTCCTACCTGTTTACCCACATTGGCAGCAACCAGTTCGTTGTCTCCTGTGATGATATTCAGCGAGATTCCGAGGTGACTTAATTGGTTTATAGTGTCGACAATCCCGGGCTTTGGCGGATCAAAGAGAACAAGGAATCCTAAAAATGTCATTGCCGCTTCATGGTCTTTGGTTATCAGCGAATCAGACCCGACATCCCGGTAAGCAACCCCCAGTATGCGGAAGCCCTTACTGCTCTGCTCCTCAAAGCACTGCTGGATCTGTTCCTTCACAGTGGCTATATCCACGATCATTCCATCTGAAGTTTCTGCTGATGAACAGACTGCCAGCACATTCTGCAGAGCGCCTTTGGTCACTATCAGATGCTTATCATCTTTTGAGACAAGGACGCTTAATCGCTTACGAATGAAATCATATGGTACTTCATCCAGTTTCTGGTAGCCAGACACCTTAAACTGACGATAGTTTCGGATCGCATTGTCAATCGGGTTTGCGAAACCGGTCTCGAAAAAAGCATTGAGATAAGCATAGAGAAGAACTTTTTCGCTTTCCTTTCCTTCAACATCAAGAGTGGAGTTCACTCGCACTACCCCTTCGGTCAGAGTACCGGTCTTATCTGAACAGAGCACGTTCATACTGCCAAAATTCTCGATGGAAGCGAGACGTTTAACAATCACTTTCTGTAGTGCCATGCGCTTTGCTCCATGTGCAAGGTTCACGCTGATAATCGCCGGCAGCAGTTGCGGAGTAAGCCCGACAGCCAGTGCTAAGGAAAAAAGGAGAGATTCCAGAACCGGGCGTGCCATATAGGTGTTGATTGCAAAAATTGTAATTACCAACAGGAGCGTAATTTCCATAAGGAAATACCCGAACCGTCGGACACCACGCTCAAACTCCGTCTCTGGCGACCTCAGTTTCAGTCGCTCAGAGACCTTACCGAATTCGGTTTCCGTTCCTGTGAAGACAACAACAGCTTTTGCGCTGCCACTTATCACATGAGTACCCATAAAAAGAGTGTTCCCACGCTGACCAAGCTGTGTTTCTTTCACCAGTTCCCCGGCCGACTTTTCTACCGGATATGTTTCGCCTGTCAATGTCGCTTCATCTACAAATAGATCTTTGGACTCCAGAATCAGGCAGTCTCCAGGAATGACATCTCCAGCGTTGAGGATAATAACATCCCCGGGCACGATCTCTTCGACGGGAATTTCTTTTGGGCTTCCATCACGCAGCACCGTAGCTTTTATTTGCACGATAGCGAGCAATTTCTCAACTGCATTTGCCGCTCCTCGTTCCTGCCAGAATCCGAGAAGGCCGCTTATGAAGACAATTGCCAGGATAATGAAAACGTCAACATGTTCATGCAAAAAAAATGACAATCCTGCTGCAAAGAGAAGGATGAGGGTAATGGGACTTTTGAATTGGGCAAGCAGAAGCGCAAGTGCATCCGATCTTTTTCTGGGCGTCAGGAGATTGGAGCCATAACGTGCGAGTCGTTGCTCGGCTTCATCGCCAGTAATGCCCTGTGGTGTTGTTTGAAGTCGCGCAAGCAGTGGAGCGGCAGGGAGGCTCCAGAATGCCAGAGGGCGTTGATTCGTTGGATTAATTTTTTTAGAGATGTTGTATACGTTCATCAGGTAAATTCTTATTTGTTTTCACTCTTTATATGATTTATTAAAAGTCCAGACAAAATATATCACAAATCAGGATATTAGTCTGATGATGTGAAAGAGGGTGGAATAACGCCAATGCAGGATGACTTGAAATAAATTTTTGCCAAAGAATCTCCGGGCTTTAGCCATTATAGTTCTACTTTTTTATCCTTCACAGGAACAGCGATCACGGGTATTCTCGAGTTGCGGATCACCTTATCGGCAACGCTGCCCAGGAGGAATCTGTCAAGCGGTCCCTGATCTATAACGATGACAAGCTTCCCGAATTGGTAAATAAGCCGTTGTAAGAACGTCTTGAAAAACATCACCGTTAAGCCGGTCGGCAAACTCATTGATGAAATATTCGGAGTTTAGTGCCCCAAGAACACAGACCTTCTCTTTCCTTTTGTATTCGTACTTGACATTCGGGTGGCTGCCAACAGGAAACCAGCCGTATGTAAGATCTGGTGCTATCGGGAAGATGCTTTCGTCCAGAAATAAGACTTCGTATCCATCATCAACAAATGGCTTAATTTGTTGTTTGAAATTTTTTTAAACTCTTCTTGAAGCTGTTTGTTAGTCTTTCTATGAGATGGCCGTGGTTTTTGGCAGGATATGCCAAGACTATGGAGTATACGCCTTACTTGAAGTGATTTATAGGATACATTATAGAGTTTTTCTATCAGATGGATAACAAGTTTTGTTGTCCAAATAATAAACGGAAAGCCCTGTTCTTGGGGAGACTTGAGAAGAATTGGTTTTAAATTTTCTATCTGTTTTTCTGTCAATCTTTTTGGTCTGCCTGATTGCTTTTTATTATTCTTTCTTGAAATTCCCTCTACATGCAAGCGGCGTAGCCAGTCGCCAACGGTTGTTAGCGGATGTTTTACCGTAGAGCTTATTTCTTCAAGAGTCCTACCTTCCTTGCGTAAAATCGCTGCAAGAAGCCTTATTTTAGCTTTTGGATCTCTCTTTTTGATAAAGCTCGTTCAACTCATCTATAGAAAAGTTTGCAAGAAATGATTCACCTCTCGGTGTTATTGTCATTTAAACACTCCCCCATTAAATAATCTGCTTGATGATTCTTAAAAATTACGGAGACTTTAGAATCATGCTATAACTGTAAACGGCAGCATCTCTGGATACAAGATTGATGCCGCCAACGGCATGGGTCTACAGGGCAGGACTATCAGGCTGATAGGCATAGTCGGCAAGGGAATAGAGACCAGAGTCATCAGAATGGATGCAACTACCAACGCCGATGGTTTCTACATGTTCAATAACCTCCCCGCAGGCAGATATATTCTAAGGGAAGAACTCCAGAGAGGCTTTGTGCCGGTCGGTTCTCCTGTAAAGAATATAATGCTGGCGCAAGGTGAGAACTCCATGAACAACAATTTCACAAACAGACCAATACGAAGCCTGGTTGGCATAGAGGACCATAGAGACACAGAGGACCATAAAGACACGAAAATAAGCCGAACATCTGAGAAAAACTAAAAATAACAAACTGAGGACGCAACTTGCACCATGCAATCTTAGTCATGATTGCTGGTGCAAAACATTTTTCTAGGGACGGTAGATTAGCCCTAAGAGTATCCGTATGGGGCTGATTTTTTACTTACTTCGATCAATATATTATTCTCCTTGCTGTTTTTCCAATCCCCATTATAAAGCTATTTTCTTTTTTCAGCAAATATCTTTGCTACTTTTTTAGCTTCCATTACAGGAACACAATCAACCTTGGCAATGTCAGTCCAGTAATGGTTGGCCGCTATCATAGCTTCAGGATCATCAACTTCATACAGGACAAATATTCGATTTCCTGTGATATCCAGCCACTCACCGATTAGTTTTATTTCTTCCGGGTATTTATATTTGCCCCATCTCTTTTCAACTTCGTCTCTTTTTTCCGGTTCCCAAGACCATATATCCATAAACAACACTTCTTTCTAACCTCCTCAGTAGAATGTTAATATTGGTTACTAATAAATCTTTCTATGCCCCTGGCTTCGTGCAGAAAGTGGCTAAAATGCCTTACTTTATACCCAGACAAGGGACTTTATACACATAACTGGCTTTTGGAAATGTATATTAAGGATACTCACCCATACTCACCTATAATATTATGAAGGTTATTTATGAAAGACATGAATAAGTTTGGTATCGGTTTTTGGTTAGGGGCTGGCATTTATAGCTTGATAAATATGATTCTAAATCTTAAACAAATCAGCCAGAGTCATATTTTAAATTATAACTATATAATAACAGGAGTTGCTGTTATTGGCGTAATTTTGAACATAATTTTATTGAAAAGAGCGAAAAAATAATCAATCTCTACTTTTTACACAGAAACCCTACTTTTTACACAGGAATGACTTAATACACAAAGCCCATGCCCTTATGGAAAACCAGCGCCGCATAATCCATGAAGCACCGGCGTGCCTCACGCGTCTGGTGGGCTGCCTGGCAGTGTGCAATTACGGGGCAGTTTGGGAGAGTTTGTATTACAAATGTTGGTAATCAAACAATTTCCTATCTTATGGCATCGATTCCGTATCTTGCAGTAAATTTATCTGCTGTATTTCTCCCAAGTATCTGAGGAGACTTGACGCCTGTGACTATGACCATAGTCCTCATAACATTCTCCATAGAGGGCTCTACCATGGCTCCCCAAATTAATTTTGCCCCTGAATCAATACGGTTATGAAGTTCATTAACCACGCTCCTTGCTTCTGCAAGTGTCATATCAGGGCCGCCAACCACATTAACAAGAGCCGCGTTTGCTCCTAAAACATCAACGTTCAGCAGAGGACTTCGAAGTGCCCTGTTTATTGATTCGATTGCCTTGTTCTCACCTTCTGCTTCGCCTAAACCTATCATTGCCATGCCGCTTTTTTGCATTATTACTCTTACATCGGCGAAATCAAGATTGACAAGGCCGGGTTTAGTGATCAATTCAGTTATTCCTTTGACCGCTCGCATCAAGACCTCATCGCATACTTTAAATGCCGCATGAAGTGGCATTTGAGGGACTATTTCAAGTAATTTGTCATTAGGGACCACGATTACCGTATCAGCTACATTGCGCAGTCTCTCAAGACCGGATTCCGCATTGCTCATGCGTGTCGCTCCTTCCGCCGTAAACGGCAGTGTGACGACAGCTATTGTAAGGGCTCCGGCATCCCACGCAGCTTTAGCCACGATTGGTGCTGCGCCTGTGCCGGTTCCACCGCCAAGACCGCATGTCACAAAAACCATGTCTGCATTCCTGACCACGTCCTCTATCTGGGTTTTTGATTCTTGTGCTGCATCCTGGCCTATTTGCGGTATGCTTCCAGCACCAAGCCCTTTGGTCTTATGCCGTCCTATCAGGATTTTGTTTCTGACTTTAATATTCAGAAGATGCTGAGCATCGGTATTGAGCGCATACAATTCTGCCCCTATTATTCCTTCCTCAGATAATCTCTGAATAGTATTTGAGCCTGACCCGCCGCATCCGATTACGACAATATTTATTTTTAATCCCTGCAAGACCTCCAGGAGTTCTTCATCGGTTTCCTCTGCAACGGGCATTGCGGGCGTCCTGGATCTTGAAATTGCCTCTGTTACTATTGATTTCATTTTTTACTCCCGACTCTTTCATCACGATCAATTTATGCCTTTTTTATTTCATATACAATCTCCTGATTTATAGTTTTCCTATCCGGTCGAGTCTTCTTAGACTGTTCTTATAGCTTCTTATCCGCTCTCCAGCTTTGATTCTCTCGTTCTTGTTATTTCAACTCTCTTATCGGTTGCCTTGTGTACGATTGTTTTACATACCAATTAACACCGCAAAGCGCATAAGGAGCGCAAAGGGTTAAATGAGACATTTATTCTTCGTTCGCCCTCAGCCTGAATGCTTGATAAAAACAAGCGCCGGATAATCGAAAAGCTGCGCTCCCCTCAGGCGGTTGGCGTGGCGGGTGAGCGGATAACATTTTCCTGCGATTATCCAAAAACGCTCACCCGTTATCAATCTAAATACATTTCTACCTTGCATGCTTCATTAAATATTGAAACAGAGGCCGCAGCTCTGCAGGGACTGCCGGTTCGCTCACCTCCACTGTATGCTTTCTTCCATCTTTTTCCACTGTCAGCCTGTATACGAAGTAATCAGCACCCCGTTTTGGCAGGGGGAACTTCTCTGGCAGGTTGAAAAAACCAGCCGCATCTGCCATCTCCTGCAGCTTGCGAGCTTCATCCTGAGGAAGTGTATCTGTATTCAGCGTAACAGCAGTACGCAACCCTGCAAAGCCACCTGTGCGCTCAAAGTGGATCAACATGTTATCTTCAAGGCATCCTTCCCGAACTGTTGTTATCCTATTGCTATTCAGTAGCACCAGCGGCAGCACCGGCGGCGGCACGGGCTCTCATAGCGCTAGGAACTACACTGATTCCCACGGTGTCCCATCCTTTTTTCACAGCCTGCTGCTCCATACTCCCATCTCCGAACAACTCTCCGGCTGCCTGGAATGTCTTGTTCGCAGCATCCTGGAAATCCGATGTCTCTTTGAGCCTGCTTAATGTGGCATACCATATTTTACCTGCCTTCTCCCAGGCATACCCGCCGATCTCTATTGCTGTAACACAGAATGCGCGGTTAGGAATACCGGAGTTTATGTGCACACCCCCGTTATCCTCAGAATGGGGCATATCCTGGTAATCATCCATGTGTGCAGGCTGGGGATCCTTACCGAGTTTCGGATCATCATACGCAGTTCCTGGCTCTATCATCGACCTCAGGGCTTTGCCATTTACTTTCGAGGTGAAAAGTCCTTCACCGATCAACCAATCCGCCTCATCTGCTTTCTGGTTGAGTACGCGCTGCTTCAAAAGAGAACCGAAGACATCGGATATGGATTCATTCAATGCACCCGATTGATCCGAATAATAAAGTCCTGCTTCATATTCCGTAACGCCATGGGTCAGCTCATGTCCTATAACATCTATTGATATGGTGAACCGATTAAAGAACTCTCCATCACCGTCGCCATAGACCATCTGCCTCCCGTTCCAGAAAGCGTTATTGTATTTTTCACCGTAATGTAATGAGGAGATTATGCACATACCTTTATCATCAATAGAGTTGCGCTCGAACACATCATGGTACATATCGTAGGTAGCGCTCGCACCATTATAAGCCTCTTTTACAGCCATATCATTACTGCTTTCCGGGTCCTGTATTGCGTTTCCCGGCAGGTATTCCTCCCCCTCTTTATTTTTAGCGTCATAATCATTGATGCATTTCTTGCCCGCCGGCATTGCGACATAAACCTGGGCAAATGCATCGCGCCGTCCACGTATTCTCTCAGATATTAACAGTGTCTTTAAGGCCATGTCTCGCTGTCGCTGGTCACCTCTCTTTGCAAGCTCTTTCATCATATGCGGAGGGATTATACCCATGATAGGGCCCCTGTCTGTCATCTGTGTTCTTCTTGCTCCCCTTATTCCTTCAGAAGAAGGTATTTTTACTAACTTATTCTTACCCATATTTACCTCCATGATCCAAAAGGCTTAGCCGCAATAACATAATCGGCTGCCTTTAAGAACTGTAACTCTCCACTTTTTTAGTTCAATCAACTTCTTTTTCGTAAAACGATAAACAACCTAGTTCGCTACCGCTTTTGCCGTGAGCGATTCATCCCCGATTATGAGGATTACCGGGTTTTTCTTTATAGATTTCCTGTGCTGCTTCCTGTTCATATCCGGGTCGCCACCAAAGCCTGTTAAAGTATGAACAAAATCACCTGGAAATATATTCATATTTTCATCACAGCCCCATTATAAGTTACACTATCTGCAGATATACTTTAGCCTGCCTTGCTTAAAATGTATATTGCAGTGTATATAAGAAAACCAGATTAAGTAGATCAGCTTACCTGGCCATACAAAGAAAAATGCATTTATAAATAATTCATTTTTTCCCAAGCACTTCTTCCAATCCCGGTATCTGCTCCTTTCCGACAGGGACCATAATGCTTGAACCCTTGAAGTCATCACCTATGGGCTCGTACCGACCTCCAAGGCAGCCGGACAGGAAAGCCTCTGTTATAGCATTGAAAGACACATCCGGTTCTCAGGGCGAACAAAGCCGTGGCCTTCGTCAGGGTAGAGCACATAAGTCACAGGGATGTTCTTCGCCTGCATTGCCCTGACTATCTGTTCTGATTCATTTTGCTTGACACGCGGGTCATTGGCTCCCTGGCCGATCAAAAGCGGCTTTTTTATTCTGTCAGCATAGCTTAGCGGTGAGCGTTCTTTAAGGAATGCACGACCCTCCCCGGTAGTGTGGTCACCCACGCGTTTCTTGAATTGCTCGATTTCCGGCACCCAGTATGGCGGGATCGTATTCAGCAGGGTTATAAGGTTAGACGGGCCCACGATGTCCACGCCACAGGCAAATTGGTCAGGCGTGAATGTCATACCCACAAGCGTAGCATAGCCGCCATAGCTTCCGCCCATGATGGCAATGCGTTTTTGATCAGCAATACCTTCATTTACGGCCCACTGTGCAGCATCAATGATATCATTATGCATTTTCCCTGCCCACTCCATATTGCCTGCATTTAAGAACTTCTTGCCGAACCCTGTTGACCCGCGGAAGTTGACAGACAGGACTGCGTATCCGCGGTTAGCCAGCCATTGATGATAAGGGTCATAACCCCACTCGTCCCTTGCCCATGGTCCGCCGTGAACATACAGCACAATTGGCAGGGGTTTTCCCGGGAGAGCTTTTACATTAAATTCTGTACCCGGAGGTAGCGTCAGATAGCTTACAAGATCAAGTCCATCGCGTGCTTTGATAATGACAGGATGCATCCTTGCAAGAGGAAGGCCTTCCAGGCTTTTGCGGTTCGTGAACAGGAAACTGGCTTCATTTTTTTCGCGGTCATAACGATAGAAACGCACAGGGCCGTTGTCTATTTCATATGCAATGATCCAATATTTATCATCCAGCGTGCGGCTGACCACTTCCATGTCACCTTCAGAAATATTTCGAAGGTACGCCAGATCTTTATCAATAGATTGATCCAGAACCTTCCACTGTTTACGCTCGTAAGTGAAGGCTGCTGCCTGGATATTCTTCTCCGTGGGATGAATCAGTGCATCGCTAAAATCTGCCTGCGTATCCTGTGCGATCATAGTCTGATTGCCGGTTTCAAGGTTGATCGCAGTTAATGCTGCTGTGTCGCGGCTGCGGCTGTCCACCATGTATAGGATCCTGCCGGTCTTATCAAATCCTGTGGGAAATGTGGTTAGCGTGTCCTCCATCGCGATTTTCGCAAAAGGTTCCCAGCTGCCATTACCGGCCGGCTTAAGTATCTCGTTTTCTCCCTTGGAGGTAAAACGCATGGCAAAGCGGATACTGTAATTATCGTCCGTGACGAACTCCATGAAGCCGTCGTTCCCCTGTAAGAGCTCTTTCTCTCCGGTGCCGATATTTATCCTGTAGATGTCATGGAACTGCGGGTTTCGATCATTTAGCCCGACAAGGATCTCGCCCGGGAACTTGAAACTGACTTCCTGGATTTGCGCATTCACACCCTCAAGCGGGGTAAGATCTCTGTTCAGACCTGTGTCCAGGTCAACGCTGTATACACGCCAGTTCTCATCGCCGTTCCTGTCCTGAAGGTAGAGGATGTGCCTGCCTGTATATGCCCAGAAATAAATACGTATTCCGCGGCCGGTATCATTGGTTACTGGTTTTGCCGATGCAGGATTATCTGCACTTGCGACCCATACGTTGAGCACCCCGCTGACAGGGGCGAGGTAGCTGAATCTCCTCCCATCAGGACTTATCTGTGGTGCTGCCTTATCCGGGTTATCGAAAAGCACCTTTCGCGGGATCAGCGTCTCATTTGCTTTAGAGTCAACCGGCTTTTTATGTGACGGGATAACTCCGGGTTTTGTGATTATGGTACCGACTACTGCGATAGCTGCAGTTAAGAAAGTCAAAATTCGGTTTCGATACATATCAAACTAACTCCAAATCAAATGATAGCAAGGCCAACTTATTTTATCATCACATGGGCTGTACTGCAGGCTGTGCAGGCTGCGGAGGCAGCGGTGCCTGCTCTGGTATCGAGAAGAAAGCTACCGCCTGCAGTACCTCAGCGATAAAGATTATGATGAATCCTATAAACACTATAACTAAAACCGCCCCGATTAGATATAATAAGGCTGCTGTCCTGAACATACTGATATTCAGTTTAGATGCAATGGTGTCGTAACTTTTTTTCAGGAATATGGCTGAAGCTATATAGAATATCCAGATGGGGACGAGGGCAAGAATAAATGCAGTGAGAAAAGTGAAAAAGCGGGGGCGCATAAAAGCAGAAGGTTCAAAAGGCATCATAAAACCTCTGTAGAATGAGAAAAAGACCGCTGCTGCCAACACGATCCCGATGACCAGCCCGACTATAGCCAGAATAACAGAGATCAAAGCATGTTGTTGAATATAGATCTATCTGCAAGAGCGTCAGAAATGTATTTAACAGACACAAGTATAAGAACTAACCCCACCAGTCCTATCGCCCTGCCTGCGAAAGGAATTATAGCCAACAACACAAGTATAGAGCCTATTTCCCCTAAAGTCTTAGCCTGAGCCAGAGAACTCATACGTGATCACTCCCATTCGGTTAAACCTGCATTCCCGTATATAATTGTTAGATGCGCTCGTATAAATATCTTATCATGTTACCAGTCTTCTAATCACTGAACATATCTATACACTACGCCTGGCTCATCAATTTAAGGAATATCTCTTCAAGGGAAGTCTCTGCTGTTTTTATATCAATTATCTTTCCGTTATGCTTCGCCACCCAGCCTGTGATCCTGTTAAACTCTTCCATATTATCTGTGTGCGCTTTGAAATGCCCGTTGTTTTTAACAGCCTCAAAATCAAAAGGCCCGTCAGCGCTGAACTCGATATTATATTCGATGGCGCCGCACGCTTTCTTTATCTGTGCCATGGTGCCGCATGCAACTTTTTTTCCCCGGTTCATTATCAGCACATGGTCGCACAGGCTTTCGACCTGGTAGAGGTTATGTGCGCTGAACACTATGGTTTTCCCATGAACTTTAAGTGACGCCACAAAATCCGCAAGGTATTTTGAGGTCGTCGGGTCAAGACCTGATGTCATTTCGTCCATGACGAGGTACTCAGGGTCGTTTATCAGCGCCCTTGCAATGGCTACTTTGCGCTGCATCCCCTTGGACATCTCTCCTATCTTCTTATCCGGTGCATCAAGACGCAGCGCCAGAAGAAGCTCTTTTATCCTGCCTGCGGCAACTGTTTTATCAACCCCGTATATCTGCGCGAAAAACATGAGGTAATCCCAGGCAAGCATCCCTTCATATAACGGGCTGTCCTCAGGCAAAAAACCAAGTTTCTGTTTTATCTTTTTCACATCTTTCCGGATGTCCATTCCCTGTACCGTAATACTTCCGCGCGTAGGGGTTATAAGCCCGCTCAGCATTTTCAGGGTTGTGGTCTTGCCCGCGCCGTTGGGTCCTACGATACCGAAAATCTCGCCTTTTTCAATCTCAAAGTTGAGGGAATCAACAGCTGTAGAACTATCATACTCTTTCCTCAATTCCTTGACCGTTATTTCAATCATAGAAACTATTATTTAATCATAAAGTAATATAAATGTGATGGGTATACTAACGATCTCAAGATGGGAACTGAGACGGACCAGCCTGAGTTTTAGCCGGAAAACCATTGCTTTTTCGCTTTTGCTCATCATTTTAACAGGATTTGTCTCTTTATATGTCTCACAGAACGGTTTTCATATAAACGATGGTATGTACAGGGTAGTTGTCACAGACCCCGCACTGGCAGCGGTTCTTAAGACCGATTACAAGTTCAAGGTATATATTGCGCAAGAGGAGCAGGCAAATGAACTGTATGAGCGCGGCGATTTTGATATCGTGGTAATAGGAGATAAGATCCGCTACCATCGCTCCGAAAAATCAAGCTCGGCCCTTGATGCGCTGGATAAGGCAGTTCAAAAGTACGACGAAGCCAGGCTTTTATCCTATAACGACCTGAACAATACCTTTCCTGTATGGATAACAGTGAAGAACATCGAAAGGGAGCAGGCATTCGGGCCTTTGTCCATCCAGAAGCTGCCTGAGATCGAGCAGGCATCCCGGGCAACCGAAACTGCAGTACCCACAGAAACCCCCATAGAAGTATCGGTTAACGATAAATCCCCGGCGCCGTCTGCCCGTGAAGTTACCGAAGCAAAAGGTGTTTTGCCGGGAAAAGAGAAAACTCTTGCAACCCCCTCCCATTTTAATCCCCCTGTCCCTTTCAAATCCGTGGTATTAAGTTTCATCTTCATCTTTCCCGTATTTTTTATAGCGCAGTTCTTCTCTGCAAGCATTACTCAGGAAAGGGTAAGGCGCAGAGGAGAGCTTTTGCTTGCCTCGCCTGTAAGTCCCTGGCAGATAGTGTTCGGGAAACTATTGCCATACCTGCTGCTCATGCTGGTGCTGATGGGGGGGATAACCATCTATATCGGCGGCAACCCATGGATGCTGGTAATTTTGCTGCCTGTAGCACTTATGTTCCTTTCAACCGCTTTCCTCGGGGCTATAATCTCACGCAGCTTCAAAGAACTCACTTTTATCCTCGTTTTCCTGTCCGTCACCCTGTCAGGTTATATTTTCCTGCCCGCCATGTTCACAAATATCCATGTCATCAGTATAATTTCCCCGATGACCCTTGTTGTAAGGCTGCTTGAAAATGAGCCTGTATCCATTGGCGAATATATCTTCTCGACCCTGCCCTTCTACCTGGTATCTCTTCTCGTTTTGATGTTCGGTATTTTCATTTACCGGGAAGAGGACCTTTTTACGCAGAAGACGATTAAAAGCAAGCTGCTGGACTCGCTCCAGGTATTCATCGAGCGCATCCCCGCCCCGCTTTTCTTCCTGGGCATGGCCCTTATCCCGCTCGTATATTCAGCCCAGTTGATCTTCATCGTGCTGATGTTCAACCTTCCTATACGCTACGGGGTAGTGATCTTCATTCTACTGGCAGCGTTCATGGAAGAGCTTGTCAAGTCTGTCGGGATTTATACCGTTTTTTCAAGGAGGATGACCGGCATTACCACACGCAACGCTTTAAAAGCAGGGATCTACGCTGGTACGGGATTTTTTATAGGTGAGAAACTTATATTAATGGCAGTTATAGCGGGCATTGCGAATTCGGTTTTCGGTTCCGTAATGGGCATAGGTCTTCTTATCTTCCCGTTCATCCTGCATGTCACAGGTACGACCGTTGCTTCGCTGGGTATGAGGTATCTGGGGACAGGAAAATATCTGGCATCATTGATGCTTGCTACTGCAGTCCATTCGGCTTACAACCTGTATCTTATAAGGGGGGTGCTGTTTGGGTAACACCCTGCTCATAGCTAAAAAGGAGATGGGGTCCCTTCTCCATGAGAAAACACTGGTACTTGCGATCATTATCCAGTTGTTGATAGCATCTTTTTCATCCCTGCTTGTAATAGGTCTTGCATCGTTCTTTGACCCGGGGGCTCTCAGCAGATACGACATGGAAAAAGCAAATGTCGGGATCGTAGGAGGCGGGGAGCTGATACAGTTCATTGAAAAAAGCAATGTAAAACCGGTTTATTACAGCGAACTTAAACACGCGCTTGATGATTTTAACAATAACAGGATAGACGCTGTTCTTGTTGCCCCGCCTGCAGATGCGGGCGGCAATGAGATAATCGAGCTTACGCTTTACCTGCCAAAATCGGATATAAAAGGCACCCTCGTTACCCTGCAACTGAAAAAGCCTCTTGAAGAGTACGAGGATTTTGTCAGGAGCTTGAGAGCTCCCAGGATAAGGTTTGAACCTGTAAGACTGTACGTTGACGGAACTCCTAAGAAAACATCAACGTACTTCGAGTTCATATACGGGGTTCTCATTCCTCTTCTTGTCTTTACTCCGGCCTTTATTTCCGGCGGTCTGGTAATAGATATGCTCACGGAAGAATATGAGCGCAAAACGATGGACTTGTTGCTCGTTTCACCGGTCTCTTTTTCTGAGATTCTAAACGGCAAGATGCTCACAGCAGTGGTCATCGTCCCCATGCAGGCTTTCCTGTGGATCGCGCTTGTCAGCCTGAACAGCATCGCGGTGCATAATATAGGGAGCATACTGCTACTGGTAAGCGTCACCGCAGTCATTATCGTCCTTCTCGGGGCCATTATTGCGGTTAAATACAAAGACAGGGCGATATCACAGTACCTTTATTCACTTATCCTCATACCGCTGTTCCTTTCAGTGTATCTTTATGCGAACTCGCCTTTTAACTTGGTGGCAAGGCTTTCGGCAGATGCTGCCGGCACTGAAGAGCTTATTTTTCTTGGACTGTATGCTGCTCTGGCTGTTCCTATCTATATCTACGCGAAGAGAGTACAGAAGCAATAGCAAAAGTTCCTGCTCTGCCAGAGAATGATTTGTTAAACTTGTACCCCCCCACCTAATTCAGTCCCACGGCCCGTTAATAAATGCTAACATTTACACTATGATCCACGATTTGCATGTAGCTGATGGTCGGAGGGATGATATCATAGTCAAGTGTTAGCTCTGAACCATTAGCATCAAAGCCCTTTGGCCATGCCGGATCCCCGGATTTCGTTCCGGGATACAGGGAAAAGGTACCTGAGGTGCTTACCAGTTTTATATAGTGCTGCATTATCACGTCAAGAGGTACGGGACCATTGAGTCCTGATTTTATATATGTATTATTGTATGGATAGCTCTCGTTAATCCACGTACCGGAAGCACTATTTGAATCATAAGACGATAATGCGCTTGAATTGAGTAGGTCTATTGATGTAATACTTCCATTAATTAATGCTAATGTATCTGTCTTCCAGCTCTCATTATAGCCTCCTTTATTATACGTTACCCAGATAGTCACGCCTGCAGATCCCATACCTCCACTTTTTTGCATTTCTATCACGAGGTCATTTGAAGTCTGTGTAGGAGCACGCAGAACCATATGAAAACTGCTATCCACAACCGAGAGATTAAACATAAATTGGTTAAGCGGTGTGCTATTCGTTGTATCTATCCCGATTATCTCTATTGGTACCGTAAGATTTGCGGGCTCACTAGACGGCTTTGAGTTAAATGCTATCAGAACCTCATGGTTTATATCGTCAGCAAGCGGGACAACTTCGGTCCTCTCCTCTATGTACTTCGCCCATGCCTTATAGTAATCACTCTTTAACCTGATTTTTATCTGCTTACCTACAAGAGGGTTTATAAAAAAGTTTGATGTCACATTCGGGTAGACCCTGCTGGGCGGATCTGCTGATGTTGAATAGATGTTAATAACTCCTTTACCTCCCGCAGAGGCTGCATTGTCGATTCTTAGAATCGGAAATGTCAGCGTTTCACCATTGTAATGGAACTCGGGAGGCGCTATCATCACCGGATCCCCGTCCGGATACTTCCTGAACATTCCGCCGTTCTCAAATGCAATTATGTTATCGTTCACGGCATACTCAACCTTGCCAAGTGATTTATTGAATATTTCAACCTGATAACCGGTCTCATTAGCCACGATTATACTCAGCCGGTTGCCGGTAGTACTAACGTTCATAATCCCGCCATTAAGGTCCATGCGTGTGACCTGGGAGGGTGTTGCTCCAAGGGCCACCATGTTGATCCTTCCATTCAACATAGTGAGCGCTTCGGACTCGGCCTCCATGAAAGCAGTATCCTGTATGTTCAACAGGATGGGGTATGCAACGACTGTCATGACACCGATCGCAATTATCACGATACCGAGAATGAATGAATAGCCCACAGTCTCTGAGACTGCATCTTCGGATTTTATGAATTTGATTTCCTGAGAGCTCATTTTAGCCTTCCAGTATTTGGGTTATTATCTGGTTATTGTCTACGTTCACTACATCTGTGGTAAAGTTCGATGATACAGTGGTGCTCGCATCATCGGTCGTTACGTTTTTTGCGCCGATATCATTCAGGTATTCAGCCCATCCTTTGTAGTAACTGCTGTTTATCACCACAGATACACTGCCATTATCAGCATCGATAGAATACAATGAAGACGAAAGGGTCTTTGCATTGATTCTCACAATCCCTTCCCCGCTTACCCAGTAATCACCTACTAATTCCAGAGCAGGTATAGTGGTAACGTTCCCGGTAGAAAAAGAAGGTCTTGATACCATTACAACGGCTCCATCCGGGTATTTTGTCCATATGCCCCCGTCCTCGTATGCAATCGTTTTACCTTCGTATATATATTCTACGGAGCCGAGCTCGTACGTAAAGTCGCCTACAGTGATTGTGCTATCATGGGCTATGGTCATGGAACCTCCCTTTATTTTCAGTTCTGTTGTCCTGATAGGCGCCCTGTCGGAGCCCACTTTATCAATGTTTTCAGCTAAAAAGGAAAAACTGTTCTCCATCTCCTGAAAATGTGTGTTTTTTTCAGATTTATCAAGCATTGGCGCACCTGCAAAATAAACCAGGGCGCTTGAAATGATCACAATCCCAAGAGTCAATACGAAGCTTATCGACTCGGAAACTGCACTATCTGAATTTATAAAATTTTTCATGAATCCTCTTATGTGCTAAATGTAACAGTCCTCGTAGTGCTGTCGCTCATCAGGAACACAATAGTGAAAGCCTTGCCTAATACACTGCTAGTGAAAGATAACTCCAAAGGAATAGATGAGCCAGGGACTATGTATTGGGAGCCTAACGTTAATTGTGTTCCGGAAAGCTGTGCACCGCTTGGAACGTAGCCACCGGTGCTTTTCCATTTGGTGTTTCCGTTAAACCACACCCTCTGAATCTTTTCACTTGAGTTGGGAGTCCATGAGACAGTTATTTTGGTTATGGTGGGATAAACGCTGTCAGAAATGTTATCCCTGAGCATGATATTATTCAGGTCTGTATTGCCAGACAGTGTTTTTCCGCTTGTATTAACCTCAAGTTCACTCGCCTGGCCTGGAAGCGTTACATTTAGCGGTCCCAAGATGGCAAATGCAGAGTTTCCTTTCCTATCATACGCGGTAATCTTATATGTGTAGTTCTTGCCACCCACGTATAAGTCGCTGAAAGAATACGTCTCTGCGGGAGTTAAGCTGTATACCACAGTGGGGTATATAGAAATAGTCTCGGTGTGTAGGGATTTATTCCCATCACCGCACGTAACGTTGACGGTTAGGTTATCCAGACCCGAAGTGCCGTCCGATGCGGTGTACGTTACCTGTATGGGAGAACCCGGTGAGAGTGATGTAGTTAAAACCGGATATAGAATGGTTGTTGAAGGATTATCTGTATCTGTTATCGGGATTATATTGAATGACCAGTTTTCCGGGGTCTGGTGTTTTTGGGTATCTATGTCACCTGCAGTGACATTCACGAAATGGTTTGTTACAGCCATATCTGCTGTGGGGGTATACTTAATTGTGGTGAGCTTGGAACTGACGTTGTAAAATGTGGCATTAGCAATCTTATTTACGCCATCGACTAATAATATAATTGAGGAAAAATTTATCCCTATATCATCACTAATCTGCGCTGCTATCGTGGGTTTACGAAAATCGGTGGTTGAAAGATCCAGCGGGGAGATCACGGTAATTACTGGGGGGTCTGTCTCTGTGTTGGATATATTGTAATAGCGTGAGGCGGGTTTTGAATTCCCTGCAGCATCATATGCAACTGCTGTCACTGTATAGTTGCCGTCAAGCATTGTTTTTGTATTCCACGACCAGTTGTAGTCAGAACCTGCAGTATATGTGTAAGTTCCATCTACATAATAATCCACACGAGTCACGAAAACATTGTCCCACACACTGACATTTATCAGCGCGTTACCGCTGAGATTGGTGCCTTCAGGCGGGGAAATAATATCGATGGTCGGGCTGATGTAGTCTGGCGGGGGCGTCACGCCTCCGTTTGTGAAAAACATTGCACCGCTCTTAGAATCATATTCCAGGCTGTGCGTTTCATCAAAACTGTAAATAGTACTGTTTTCTGCCACAATTATGCCCGTACTCAGGGGTACCTCGACGCTCACGTACGGACCGCTCGTTGATTCAACCAGGATATTACCTTTCAATAGCTTAACCGTGTATGTGTTATCAGCTATTTTTGTAGGCATCGAGAATTCAGATTTGATTGTAATGTTTGATCCTGTTGCAAAACTTGCCTTGGCTTCCATGGTCATATCAGACATCCTTTTAGCGATATTTTGACCGATCGACAGGAATTCTTCCTGCATCAAGACCATACCCTGACTCTTGGTCAAACCCTGGAACGACAGGAATATCATTCCCAGAAAAATAACAGAAATACTGAACAGCAGGATCGTCTCGATTGCCACGGTAAGACCTGACTCATCCGAAACTATCCTTTTTGTTATCAAGATTAACACCTCATATATTTATTAGAAAAGTATCCTGGTATTTAACTTTACCATTGTCGTATTTTATTGTAACATTTAAGTTCTCAGCCGAAACAACGGTAACAGCCTCCTGCTTCATGGAAGCTGCGAAGAACGATTCAAATATAAGCCTCTCTGCATTACCCGTACGCTCGGTCAGGTTATGCCCCCCAATATACACCACAAGCCCGTTATCATAAGGTGCTTCCACGTATATCAATTGCGGCTTATAGATATGGTCATGTCCTCCATGACCATGACTATCTACATAATAATCGCTATAGGCTAATGTCCCGTTTCCCCAGGAAGCGTATCCGAGTATGTTGGTAGCAGGATTTACGTCGCTTGGATTACGGCGCAGGGAAAAAGATTCTGTTGCTCCATTTTCGGGTCCGAAAATCCCGCTCGTATTACTTGACTGAGTGAGCGGGCTGTAAGGCGCTCCCGGGTTTGCAAGCCCGGGAAGCGGCATTGGTGGCGAATTGTTAAAGAATGAGCCGTTGGTGGCATTATCTAAAAGCTTGAGATACGTAGCGCTGAGTGGTAAATCGTTACCGGTACCATTTATCCCTATGAACCCGTACCACGGCTTAGCCGCCCCGGCATTGGTCTCTACAGCTTCGTCCATTGTATCGATAGCCATACACTCTGCATGTAAAATACCGCCATTAGCTACCCAGCCAACGATATCAACTATTACGCTGGGATCTTCGGAGGTCATATCATGATGGGGGATTGTAAGTATATCATATTTTGTAAGATTCCCGTTCAATATATCATTTTGATCAAGTTCAGTATAGGGTACTTCACTATCTCTATAATAAGGCTCCATTACGTTCCGCGTATTAGAATCACCTTCCGGGTAAACCGCAACCCTTGGTGGAGCAACCATCTTCACGCACTGGGTGTAATAGAATTCGCTTTTAAGCTCATGAACTGTGATGCTCTTGTTTGCAGCCTCCGCCAGTATCATCTGCCTTTTCGTATCATTGAGATCACTTGCGTCAATTATGAAAGGACCGCCTGAGTATCTTCTGTTCTGCACGGTTCCATCGCCTGTGGTACTATTAGTGTACATTATACTGTAAAAGTCGGGTACGGAACTGTTAACAGGATTCTGCAGGATGTTCCAGACCGGAATAGATGTACTGTTCAGCCCGGAAGTGCCTGAGCCATCTACGGTCTTGTATATGAGCCCGTACACCTTCATAATATTCGTCTGGTTGCCATCCATGGGTATTACCAGAGAGCCGACGGGGAAGGTATGGTTTCTTCGGTCAACAAAATATCCCAGTACACTGAGATTGTTTGATGTTTTATTGAATGTTACATTGTTCAGAATGACCTCCACAGATGCGCCGCGTACCGAGTATGCCTTTTTGATCGTATCATTAAAAGCTTTCGTATAATTGAAAAAATAATTTTTCACCTGCGTCTCGTTCGTAGGATCTTCCACGGTGGTGTTGGAGTAATATACAGCTTTTTGTATCTCGGATTCTGTGAGCGATCTTAAATCCCTGATATCCGGCTTTGATGCATCAAGCCCCGTTGACGGCATATTGGCCGAGAAAACCATATTGTTAAGAAGCGTTGTGAAGCTTACAACTCCGACAGCTATTAAAAACACGGTCAGCAGCATGAGTTGTCCGTCATCGTTGGATATTACATCCGCCATAATGTCAGCCTCACATCTACAATGTTGTAAAATTCAGTTGTGGGGTCCATATCCTGGATCTTGTCGGTTGCCACAACAGCATCATCATCGTGAAGAACAACTTTTCTGGAAACTGTGACTGCATTGTCTGAAGGTTTTCCGTTCCAGAGAACCCCATATGTAGCAATGCCTGAAGGCGTATCAACAGAAAGCTCAAGATTATAAACAATCCCGGCATCAGCCAGTGCCTCATTCAATACATTAGCTGTATAGTTTACAGATTGCGGACGCACCGGGGATTGTCCCTCGAACTGCACACCGGTCCAGTCTATTATAGCCTGCTTGAGCGGAGAATTAAGGCTGCCATCAGGTACGTAATCAAGAATCGTAAGCAGGTCCTGTCCCTGCGTCTCAAGTTGCGCCTCCAGATACTGGTGTGCGGAAGAGGATGTGTTGGGCGTCATCGGTGCAGCCCTTACCACGAAAATGACAACCACTATTAACAACATGGCAGAGGCGATTCCTTCGATCGTGTACAGTTGGGCGTTCTCATTCCGCATCATATCCACACCTTTACCTGAAGCATCAACTGTTTAGAATCCTGCGAAAGATACACCATGCGTATTGTTTGCCCCACATTGGTCTTTTCATCGGGTATTGACCCGCCTAACATAAGCGGGTTTGATGAATTAGGGTATAGACTGTTATTAAAATAGCGTAAAGAAACATTCAAATTGTATTTTAAGTTGCCATTCACAAGACCCAGTTCAGCCCGTTTATCGTCGTATGTTGAAGGGCTGTTCAGATCCGTATTGAGTTGTACTATCTTTGTTTTGTCGATGATGTTCGGACTTGTTGCACTGGCTGCAAGCCCATCGGTGCTCTCTACGAGTATCGCAGCTGCTCTATCTGCCAGTGGTTTGACCTCATCAGAATTAAACTGGAACGGGAGAAGCAGACTGCTTAGAATATTATAAAGAAAAACAAATGCAAGTATGAATGTCGTAATTCCGACTATGTAGTCCAGACTCACCTGCCCTGCATCTTCCTGCATTTTTTTTATGATACTCATAGTGATGATAGTTAACTCTATGAAGTATTAAAGATTACGCAGATATCCTATGTTTCACCATAAAATATATAACAGTCTAATATAATACATGTTATAAATAATCATGAGTAAACCGGCCAGCAAGATAATCTTTACTGTGATGCTCATCATCGGAGTTCTGGTTGCATTGGTTGCCGCGGGGACGGCAGCGCTGTACTATTTTGGTGACAGGTCTTCATATCCGCGACTTGTACAAAGCGTACAAAGTGAGTACTCGGTCCCTGTTGAAGTGATAATCATCAATACGTCCGAAGGGAACGTGCCTTATGTAGTTCCCGGTAAAGTAAAGTGGGATTCGGAGCATAAAAACCTGTTCTATAACCTTTCTGACCCAAAAGAGGTGACACTGGCAGTTATCGAGACGCTCGCGAACAGAGATGAGCAAGCGCTCGATATTCTAATGTCGCAGGGAAATAAAGACTACTGGGCAACAAAAGGCTACAGCAAAGCGCAGATAATTGAAAAGCTTCTATTAAATTATAGAGATAGTGATAAACCGTATGTATTCGCGCTTGAACCTGCAGAAAGCGACCCGTCTAAAGGTATTCTGTCTATCCTGATAAAAAGAGTGTCGGGTGAAGAGGAGTTGGTGCTTACTCAGCAAGCTGACGGTACGTGGAAGATTTAATATACTTTCCATTGAGCGACCGCAGCCCAAGCTATTTGCGGGGGTTTTTTGAAAAAAAGGCAAACAGGAGCAATAAACGAGTTTAAGAGGATTACAACTCAATTATCATCTATATGGAAACCGTTTATTAGTAAGTCTTAATATGTTTAAGAACTAAATTAAACGTGTGAAAGGCGAAGGAGCACAGATGACCATAGACTATGTTGCCGGTATGAGCATCTTTCTACTGGCGGTTGCTTTTGTATTCCAGTTCATGTACGGGCTATTCGCACCTTTCCAGTCAGGCTCTGATGATGTTACACTGGCTGCCGACAGGGCAAGTACAATACTTGTAGAACGCCTGCTCGTTGCCGATAATATAAGAGCGGCGAATGTTATTGATGAAAGAAAATTATCTGATTTTTTCAGTGAACTAAAAAATAATGAGACTGATGCACTTAACGATACCGGTCTTTTTGCCACAAAAACAGCAGCATTTGACTTAAACGTATCTGTTGTAAATCTCACATCCAACAAGCTCATAATTCAGGGGGGCCGTTCACTTCCTGAAAATACAGATATAGGCCAAACCAGACGCGCAGTGCTGATTGTAAATTCTACTAACGGCAACCAGACCTATGCTATCCTTTCAGTGAGGGTGTGGTAATGTTCGACGAAAAAGGACAGCTGCATACCCTTGAGGGCGTGGCGGCAGCAACTATCTTGCTTCTGGTCATAGTTTATGCAATAGATGCAACATCCATGACGCCCCTGACCTCATCAACTTCAAGTTTGCATGTGGAATACGAGCTTCGTACATTAGGACAGGATGTCCTGAATATGATGGATTATGCAGAACCCGGATACAACTCCGCGCTTAAAAATAGCATATTGCAGTGGGATGGCAATGAATATATCTGGAACGGCTCTGCTTACATAATAAAAGGCGGTACAAGTCCTCTCACCAACAGCAGTCTGGCTGCGATCCTGGTTACAACCTTGGCCAGGCAGGGCATTGCCCATAATGTAGCGATTACTTTTCTTGATAATGGCACGCCAGTCAGCCGGAATATGATATACAATGGCGATCCTTCATTCAGCGCAGTGGTGGTCTCAAGGAAAATCGTGCTGCAAAACACTGACTCAAATAATCCCGGTAATCCAATAAAGGATATTGATCCTTCAACCAACCTTTACAACGTTGTCGATGTCAAACTTATCTTATGGAGAACATGATGGAACTAATTGAAAACCATGATGCCCAGTTCATGCTTCTTGCAGGCTTTATCATTGCTATCGGGCTTGTAATAACCACAGTTATGCTTAACAGCGTTATATTCGAGGGCAACATGGCAATTGGAGCAGGGAACGATCCTTCAAAAAACGAGATGGTCAACCTGATGCAGATTACAAAGGATGAGACCGGAGCAGCATATAGAAATACATCGAACACCAGCATGCTCAGGAATAAAACGATTGCCGATTTCATCTATCAGACACAAAATTTCAGGGATAATCTGTCAACGATTTATGCACTGAACGGAGATGGTGTGAACCTGAGCTGGAATGTTAGCAACTGGAACAATAGTAACTATGCTTATTTCACAGATAACGGGATGGCAAACGGCGCAGCGAAATGGATTGTAATCCAGAATGTAAGCAGCAGCAATATTACGGTGAACGTCTCGACAGGTTCGTTCATTATAAATGTAACAAATACAACAAATAGCAGCAAGTATTGGACAATTACCCTATCAGGCGGATATCAATCATTTAATAGCACAAATATCTCATCTAACGTACCACCTCCCTATTCGATTACATTTTTCAACGCTGCCGGTGCAACCGGCAACTATAGTATTAACGGCACTGCTTCCGGCAAAGCATTCACCCGCGCCCGTGATTATATCCTGTACGCCAATGTAACATTTTCAACCGGCAGAGTAAAAGCCGATATTACGATACCCATTTCCGTACCGTGGTGATGCTATGGGCTTTAGAAAACTGTTAAAAAACGAAGACGCTGTTTCCATTTCAATTGGATTCATACTTATGTTTTCCGTCACAGTAATAATATTTACAGCAACTATCATATCCTTTTACAGCCTCTCCCAGTCCAACGAAAAAACCACTATGGGTGCGACCTTTAAAATCATCGGGGCAGGACTTGCCACCAAGATAACAACTGTTGATACCCTGGTCAATATAACCAATTCATATGGAGGAACAGTGAACTCTCTTGAATATGAGTTCTCCATGCCTGCGTCTGTAGCAGATAAAAGTTACTCGGTAAATTTAACCAATTCCACTTATCAGATAATCATACAATCGGATAATGGTGCAATAACTTATACTCCTTTAAATATTTCCGCTAATTTTAATGCGGTACACATATACAGCGGGGCAGAAAACTACAAACTCACATACGATAAACCCAGCAACAGTCTCAATATAGTAGAAGAATAAACCTCAGCATAATCATGACAGAATTTAAATACTATGTAACACAGTGTATTTTTAGAAAGATGGTTCCAATAAAGTATTTCTTAAAAATACGATATTTCCTGAAATCTCAGGATGCAGTGTCTGAAGTTCTGGACTTTGTCACGATACTTGGAATTCTTATGCTTTCCTTCAGCCTTATAGGGCTTGTAGGCTACCCGGCATTAAAGAATGCCCAGCAGGCAAGATATATAGAAAATACCCAACAGAGCTTTATTGTTCTGGCAGATAATATCAATAAAGTAGCGGTTGGGCAGTCGCCTTCTCATGAGGGAGTTCTCAAAATATACGGCGGGAGTCTGAGTGTTACCGGAGGCAGCATCATTCAGGTCAATGCGACCGGCTACAATTCGACCACTCATAGCTCAGAGGAAGTATCAATAGAAACAGATATGGGGAGAATTGAAAGTTCCATCGGTGATACGGTGGTTGCTTATGAAGGAACCGGGGTATGGGTAAAAAATCCGACAGGTTACGTATTGAATGTTTACAGGCCGCTTATTACTAACCGGAGTGATATGCTCATCATACCCTTTATAACCCTCAACGGCAATTCGTCTACAGCCGGCACAGGTATGAGCAAAATAACATTTTGCCAGCAGGAGATCACTTCGGAAGAAGGGGGTTGCGGGACACCGAGGATTATTCACTGGAGCAATGTGAGTAATGTTACTGTAATAATCACGGGGGATTACACTTCCGGATGGCAGGATTATTTCAATAACACTATGAAGTGGAGCAAGAGTACGGACGGAAGTTATACTGCCAGATTGAACACTACGAATCTGGATGTTTATATACTGAAGTCGAATATTTATACTGTTATAACATAAAATTCCTGTTATCAGAAAAAGACGTTTAACTTATCGCTACTGGCGCTCTCATTTTCTTTCAAATCCCGAATAATAAAGCAGAAATGAGAATAAACTGAAAATATATAAAGATTGTTTCGCTAGTGCTGGGTTTGGAAAATAACTACATTGTGGAACATACCATTATTATCGACATAATAATACGCATGACAGAATTTAAATACTATGCTGTTTTAACATCCTAATTTACTGGTGATAATATGGAGTTCTTTAACTCCGACGAAGCGGTCTCTGAGGTTGTAGGCAATGTTTTCATATTAGCCTTGACCATCGTTGGAGTAGCCTCGATAACGCTACTCGGCGTACCATCAATTCAAAGACTTGAAGACATGGCGGATGTTAGGAACACAGAGCAGACCTTCGCAACATTAGATTCCCGCGTAAGCAGTGCGATAATTGGTGACTCCCCGATGAAGACAGTTAATATAAATCTGGGAGGTGGGAGTCTTGTTGTTGAACCCAATGGTACGGGCAGGGAGAGTTATATGGTAATAAAGAGCGTAAATAATACCTTTAATATTACGATCCCCATGGGGAAGGTAAAATACAGCCTCGGGGACAGGATCGTGGCTTACGAAGGGGGAGGTGTCTGGTCAAAATATCCTGCAGGTTCTGTCATGATCTCTCCACCGGAATTCCATTATGATGGTAAGACGCTGACGCTGCCGGTATCAACCATAAACGGAAATGCCGACATCGCAGGAAAAGGAACAGCAGTAATCATCTTTGAGAAAAACTCGACTATTGTATTGTTCCCGAATACTACTATTGACATAAACAGGACAAATCCGCTGAGCTATAACCTCAGCGGAAAGGTTTATGTGAACATTACAAGCGACTTCTATGATGCATGGGCTGATTATGCAAGAGACCTATTATACACGGGTGTAAGCACAGACCCGGCAAACCGTAAGACAAGTGTGGAGCTCAAGGTTGTTCCTTCCTCTTTAGGAGGAAGTAACCCAATATCCTATCCTATTAATATGTGGGGACTTCCAGGTGATAATACGCCACTGGATAAGTGGAGCTTCAGGATATATAGCAATCATTTTAACAGTCTTAACTGGGACATCCGTGCAAGTTCTCCTGGAAATAAGCGATTAATATACCAGCTAACAGCAACTAATACATATGCAACGGTTAAAGCCGGTTATGAGGATGACGGTCAGGGATATGATGATAGTGCTGAGACATGGTCGTCTGGCGCCTCATTTCCTATTCAAGGAACGGCGCCGAATCAATATGTTGATATAGATTTGCTGAACAAAAGTATTAATTTAACATATACCTCCGTATCTCAGGTCGGTAATAATAATGGAGGCAGTAATAATGGAGCAGGTTGCCAATATATCGATAAAATCAGCGGGTCGCAGGAGTTTAACGATACTGCTTTCTCATGGAGCAGCCCTTATATAACCAAATTTAATGCAAATAAGACACAGTCACTCTACAATGTGACCCAGCATTACTTATGGATAATGGCGCAATCCGGGGATTTCTTCTTTAATAAATGCCAGAATGGTGAAAACGGGCCGGAGCCCAACTCCACTATGGTTCTTGGCTATAACGCCACAGGCACCCTCAGATTCCTTCAAATCTCAGAATACAATGTTAGTGTGGATATAAGGTGAACCTGCATATTTTATGCTAAAAAGTATGAATGCTATTATTATGTTATTAATTCCATGATAATAATCTAAAATAAGTATTAAATACCAGAACATCATTATAATCATAAGAGACTGAGATAAGGTACGTTATCATATGATATTCGGTAAAAAGAAAACCGTGCCCGATATTGCACCGAAAGAAGCGGAGTTATCAAAGGGCAACGGGTCCGGAGACATCCGCGATAATAAGCAGGAAGATGCTACAATGTGGGGCAATAAAGGCAACGCCATGGTCGAGAGCAGTATGTATGATGATGCTATCAAGTGCTACGATAAAGCCCTTGAGATAAACCCGGGGTCAATGGAGGCCTGGAACAATAAGGGTCTTGCGCTGGCCAGAACAGGAAGGCTGGCAGAGGCTGTACAGTGCTATGAAAGGGCTCTTGAGATCGACCCCGGCGATAGCGAGGTCATGTACAACAAAGGCATTTCACTGGCCCTGCTCGGGAAGTCGAAAGAGGCAATCGAGTGCTATGATAAGCTGCTGGCGGTAAATCCCCAGGATGCCGATGCCTGGTGCAGCAAAGGCGATGTGCTCTTTGAGAGCGGCAGGCATGAAGAAGCTCTTGCAGCATATAATAAATCAATCGAGATAGATCCGAAGGATGAGGTAACCTGGAATAACAGGGGAATGACACTCGTAAAGCTCAATCGTTTTGCCGAGGCAATAGAATCTTACGATAAGGCGCTTGAAATAAACCCCAAAGTTGAGAAGATCTGGAGCAACAAAGGGCTGGCTATCGCAAAAATGGAGGAGAGCAAGGATAAAGTCGATCTGCAGAAGCTTGCAGCCGCCCTGCCGCGGGAAGATAAAATACCCCCGGTTAATATGCAGCCAGCCGGACAGCCAGATGCCGAGCCTGCCAAACAGGAAAATGCTCCTTTAAATAACCAGTTGTCAGCAGAGATGGTTAATACGGTTCCTGTTGTCGAAGCGCCTCTTTCGGGACAGGTAGGCATCATACCTGATATGCAGAGTAATCCCGGTATGCAAAGCAACCCCGGTATGCATGGTTCCATACCTGAGATGCCTGTTGAAGAAATCGGTTCAGATGCTATTTATAAAGCAACCGATATCCAGATAGATACATCCATGCAGCCGGTTGATGCGTCGGCTTCAGCAGTCGGAGCCTCTCCTTCAGGGCAGGCAGACATTAAACCCGACGAACGAAGATCTATACCCGAGCTATCCATCGAAAAGGCGGAATCAATAGCCAATGAAAAGATTGCAGACATAGAAAAATACCTCCTTTCGCTCCCGGTTGACAACGCAGCTTCAGCAGCCGGAACGCCCCCAAAGGATCAAATTCAGGAGACTTCTAACCAGGTGTCTGAATCGCCTGTCAGCCAGGCAGAAGCAACTAATATCGAAAAAGTAGCTGCCGTTGAAGCACCGGCTTTAAGCGCCCCGAATATGCCAGATGATGTTAAAACAGCTCCGGTTGCCGAAAATACGGTCTCTGGACAGGTGGAAATCACCCCGGCTAAGGGAGAAATTGAACAAAAGCCGCCGGAAAGTCCGGATATAAATGAAAAACCTGGAGACTCCGGGATAGCAGGCGTGGATCAACCGGTTAATGAGGTTAAAACAGCTCCTGCCGGGAACACTGTTTCGGGGCAGGTAGACATCCAACCAGATGCGTTATGCGCAAAACCCGGGTCCACAGCAGATAAAGAGGAGTCTATTATTGCAGATAAAGCATCTAATACTGAAAAATGCCTGGTTTCGGTACCGGTTGATGCATATATAGTAAATCCTTTTATTAGCAAGCTTCCTTCAGACCAGGCCACTATTAAAGCAGATGAAGAAGGTACCAATTCACAGCCGGAAGATAAAACCGCTCCAGACTTTAATAGCGATATTTTAAAGCTGGTGGAGGCAGACTGTAAACACAGGTCAAATCCTGTGCCTGAGAAGGCCCTTGAACCTGAGAAGGTCAAAAAATCAGAAGAGCACCTGGTTATGGGAAATACCCTGTATTCCCAGGGAAAATATGAGGATGCAATAGAATGCTTTAATAAATCGCTGCAAACGCATCTTGGAAATAATACCGCATGGAACAATAAGGGGCTGGCACTCAGCAAAACAGGAAGGTTCGATGAAGCCATCATGTGCTATGATAAAGCACTTGTGATCAATCCGAAGGATTACGTAGTGCTGAACAATAAAGGCAGTGCCCTTTATAAAAAAAGGGAGATTGAGAAAGCAATGCAGTGTTATAAGGATGCTCTTGAGTTAAACCCGGGCAGTAAGACTGCAAAACGCGGTGTGAAAATCTGTATGGAATCCGTAACTAAATCTGGAAAAGGCAAAGGGCAACAGTAGAAAAGGGTCTTCAGTCTATACGCGCAGCAGTATTTAACTTAATAAATACATCATTATCATTATGAATAGCTTTATTATTGAGTAAAATAATCATATTTAGAGGGTCTAAATGGCAGACGAAAAAATAAAAGCTGCTTTAGTGCAGTCTATCGCGCCACAACAAACTAAAGTAGCTACTGCTCCTGAAATAACAGCCGCCCCGGAGCAGGTGAACAGAAGCACTGCAATCTCCATTCTTGACCGTACCCTGGGGGGAGGACTGCCATCAGGCTCTGTTGTATATATCTTTGCCGATGCCAAATCCATGGCAGAGGTATTCTTATATCAGTTCACGCAGGCCCGCAAAACCTATTATTTCTCGAATGAAAGGAATCCTAAATATGTAGTGCGTGATATCAAGAACTATGGTTTTAAGGCAGACAATATCACGTTCGTGGATATCTACAGCGCATATTATATAACGCCTCAGGTAGAAATGGTTGATAATGTAGGCAACGAATTCGTGGATGCTAAAATCGTGGAATTCACGGAATCAAACCTAAAAAAAATAGGCATAGAAGGCGGCGCTGATGTAAACCTGATTTTCGATTCGTTCTCTTTTTACCTGAACCTGAACGTAAACCCGGGTGTAATCAAAAGGCTTATCAATGTTATCTATGAAGCCACAAAAAACCTGAATTGTTTGTCATTTTTATATGGTCTGAAGGATACCCATGAGAAGAATCTTGAAAACGAGATCCTAAAATCCTGCGATGTGATTTTTGAGATCGAGATCGATAAGACCTCAGAAAAGATTTCCAGCCTGCTGTCAATACCCAAGTTGAGGGGCAGGGTCCCGTCAACAGAAATGTTAAAGTTCAAGGTTGGAGACGGAATCCAGATAGACACTACAAAAGATATCGCTTGATACTATTTACGGGTTGCGAGCGAGGGATGCGTATCATATTACCGTAAATGGCACCGTACCTGCGCCGGAGCTCAGAGTATTTGTATTTTAAAAACATATTTAATTGAGGATTGGCAGTTGAGCCCAGGTATTCCCTTGTGTAAATATTAATCAGTTCATCATATTTCTTCCTGGAATTCCCGTGGGCGTAGTTCTTGCCGTCAAAGCGCCTTATATCCCCGTTAAATAATGGTGATATGTGATGCAGTTCATGCAGTACTGTGGCAACTTTATTCTCAAGCCCCCCATAGTTAAGGTACCGCGGTAAAAGAAAATACAGCACATATAATATGTTATTTCCGTTAATATTTATTTCAGGAGCAACGTACTCGCTCCCCCGGACCGTCCTGGTTTTTGAGCCTTCATCGAACCTGAGGGGGCGCAGCTTTGCGACCACACCATGACTGCTGCCATTGGAAGGCGATACAACAACCAGTATGTTC
This sequence comes from uncultured archaeon, assembly GCA_902386135.1. Classification (GTDB taxonomy): domain Archaea; phylum Halobacteriota; class Methanosarcinia; order Methanosarcinales; family Methanoperedenaceae; genus Methanoperedens. Next base: position 41,763 of record CABMIB010000053.1, on the reverse strand, counting down.
TCAGGCTTGATATGGCTGAAATAGGAATGGGTCTTAACAATATCTTCCACAAGCAGTGTCATATTGCCGGTAAAATCAAAGCCGGCAGTTCTATTTTTGTCTGAATCTCCTGGCAGCATCTTTTAAAGCCTCAATTCCCGGCAGCTTTTCCCCTGCCAGGAAATCAATACATGCACCGCCCCCTGTACTTACATGAGAAAATTTACCGGAAACCCCAAGCTGCTCAGCCGCAGCAGCAATATGCCCTCCCCCGACGACCGAGAATCCTGACATGGTTCCTGCTTTTATGAGCTCATACGTCCCAAGCGCAAAAGCGTCTTTTTCAAATACACCGGCCGGACCGTTCATTACGACTGTCTTCGCATTGCTTATTTCCTGGGAGAATTTGACCATAGTCTCTATCCCGATATCGTGGATAGGCAGTTCCGTATTCAGCCTTGGGACTTTTTCTTCCATGCGCTCATCATTTTTATTCAATGCCACATCCACAGGCAGCCCTATATTCTTCTTAAAGCGCGCAAGTAGCTCGCGGGCGATATCTATCTGGTCAAGATAACCCTGTTTTTCAATAAAGCCCATATTTGCATTTCCTATATTCACGCCTGCGGCTGCAAGAAATACATTAGCGACAACGCCTGTGACCAGCACCCTGTCCGCACACTCCCGTTCAAGCACGTTCTTCGTGACTTTTATCGAATCATCGACTTTTGTGCCCCCGAGCACGTATACGCACGGGCGCTCATTGCAGGATAATCCCCTTGAGAGTGAGTCTATTTCTTTTTCCATTACCCTTCCCGCGATGCTTGGCAATACCTCTGTGAAGCCTGTCACTGAAAGATGTGACCTGTGGGAAACGGAGAAGGCATCGTTCATAAAAACATCGCAAAGAGGTGCAAGGCGCTTTACCATGTGGGTTCTGGCATGTTCTTTTGGTGCGCGCTCAAGCGATTCTTCCGAATAAAAGCGGGAATTCTCAAGCAGTATGATCTCGCCCTGCTGCATTTTCTTGATGGATTCGATGGCATGTGAGCCGAATATGTCATCGATATAATCTATATCCTTGCGCACTAATTTTGATAATAGTTTCGAGTGCGGTTCCATCGTGGTAAAGTCGCTTTTTCCGGGGCGGCTCTGGTGGGACAAAATAACTACCTTCGCCTCGTCAAGTTCTTTCAGGGTCATGAGGTGGCTCTTGAAACGCGAATCATCGAGGATGGTCCCGTTAGGGTCCATTGGCGAATTTAAATCAAGCCTGCATAAAACCGTCTTGCCTCGAAGGTTTATATCATCAACCGTTAAGTAGTCCCGCTTCATATAATGTGGGTTTAATTCTAAGAAGATAGCTATAAACATAGCGATTAATAAATGGGAATCGTGCCCGTTTCCTGCACTTTTTTTAAAACTTTACTGCCGCAAGAGTCAGGCACTATAAACCCACTCCTATTCTATCCTACAAGCTCAATTCAGGCGCAGCTTCCTGATTTATGGTGGTATTTTTATTTTCCTTATTAATATCAGCAGGTTTAAAAAACGGTGTACTATGGACTATCGTAAAACCATTATATAACAGATAAAGCGTTTCTATTTCTTTGCCCTTGAAACCTGCTTTTAGTAATTCCACCCTCTCTTGAGATGTTTCTAACATAAATCAACTCCAGTGCACAGACCTCGATTCCACTTGTTTTTCCCAGTGGTCTATAAATAGACAAGTAGGTTTATAAATATTGCGGTATCGTTCTCAGAAATTGCTGTCCTCCGGTGCCTGCTGAAATTAGCGTTATAAGTCTAAACATCAATTTCTATACGATAAACCCGTTCCGGGTTCTCTTTGTGTATTTTCCAGAAAACATCCTCGCCCCACTCCGGTATCAGTTGCTTTGTCCTTTTCGGGACTGTCTTTGGTCCAAGAACCGAGCCCGGTCTTTTCAAATCATCGATGTAATCCGTTTCCATCATAAAGCGTGTCCCTTCGCCAAGGGCTTTCTGTATCGCGTCTTCCCCTGCCAGTACGCTCGGGAAAATCCCGGTTCTCTCGCATACTTTGACCATCGGCGGCGAAAAATGCTTAACGACCTTTTCGGGCGCCAGTCCCGCATCCCTGGCGATCCCTGCTATCTCCGCCAGCCCCTCCTCCGTGGCACTTTCAGTATGCAGTTGCACGGCGCAGCCTGCTTCCTTAGCAAGCGTAAAGCTGAGGCGCATTATATCATTGGAAGCATCCCACAGTTTTTGCTCAACCTCATAGTGCGGCCGTCCGGACTTTAGCCCGATCGCAAGACCTTTATCCACATATTCGCGCGCCACCTCAAGCCCGCCTTTCATTATCTCCACGGCGCGCGCAAGTCCGACTCTCCCGTAGTATTTGGTCAGCTCGGCGGGGTGCACGCCCAGCACAACGAACACCTTTACTTTCTCCGCTTCCTCAGCGCGCCGCGCTATTTTCAGGACTTTGTCGAACACATTTCTGTAATCATCGGGCGCGTTTATCTCAATGCCAAGAGACCAGGGCGGCAGTGAGACGAGTACGATATGCGTCCCCCCGGCGCGCGCGAATTCGCGGACTGCGTCGAGGCATCTTCCTGCGGGGTTCAAGTGCATGTGGTCATCGAGGATGGGGATGGTCATAAAGTAAATCTCCTCGCCAGCCGCACCGCCTCCTCCACGCACTTCTCAAGCTCTCCGCGCTCGATGCAGGGCGCGAGTTTTTGAAGGAACTCCTCAGTTTTGTTAGTATCTGGCATTTTCCTCATGGGGTTTATTGTACGGCTGCTTCAGCCTTTGCACCTTTAAGCGAAACGTTCAACTCGCTCATCTGAACAACCTTTGAAGCATCCAGTATCTCGATCTCAAGTATCTTTTTATCCTTCGAATAGTGGGCAATAATCCCTTCAGCAATATCGACAGAATCCGCTGGCTTGCCTTCTCTGAGACGTATTATCAAAACATCCGCATCAGGGGAGTATTTTATCTGCAAATTTTCCACCTCTTCCAAAATATCTATTTCTTTCAAATCCTGCATTATTATCTGAGATTTTATTACATTGATTTTTCTTATATTTATCGTTATAATATTTATGCTTGGGGCTCAGTCGAACCCACCGCTAAGAACGCAAAGGGCGCAAAGATTTGTTAAGGCTCTGCTTTGCGTTCTTTGCGCCCTTTGTGGTGTATATCTTAAAATCTCACGAAATTACCATCAAATGCAGTACGGTTTTGGTCAAATAAAGTATATCAGCTAAGAAGTAGTAAGTATCAGTGTAGGCACAAATCAGTGTATACAAAATAAATAGAGTGGAGGAACAAAATATGTCAAAGTACGTAGTAGAATCATCACACTCTCCCGAAGAGTGTATGAAGGCACTTGATGAACTGGCTGAGAAAGGGGAAGACGCACTTAAACAATTCGCATTCGGCTGTAAATCAGGTGAACATACAGGCTGGGCATATGTGGATGCGGACAGTAAAAAGGAAGCATTGGAAATAGTGCCGGAATTTGTAAAAAATAAAGCACGTGCCCATGAAGTTAGTATGTTTACTTCAGAAGAAATAAGAGCGGCACACGAAGAAGCATAGCCTCAAAAATTTTTTATTTTTTTACCTTAATTTGTCTTTCTAAGAAGAAAAATACAGGGCTACAGCAGCCCTAATCCGTCAAGCTCTTCAACGATCTTCTCAACCGCAGCTTCGGCATCTTCAGGCTTCTTGCCGCCTGTAACAACAAGCTTCCCTGAGCCGAACAGTAGCATAACGACCTTCGGATTGGATAACCGGTACACTAATCCGGGGAACTGCTCTGGCTCATACTCGATATTCTCAAGCCCGAGACCAATTGCGATAGCATTCAGGTTCAGCACAGTCCCGAGATCGGCAGACGCCACGATGTTCTGTATCGTTATTTCAGGCTTGCTTGGTATCTTGATACCTGTGGCTTTTAATTTCTCAAAAACCTTGGTAAGACCGCTGCTCACGTCCTCTATGCTTTTTGCCCCGGTGCAAACGATTTTACCGCTCCCGAAAATAAGCGCCGCGGTCTTTGGCGACGTAGTTCTGTACACCACGCCCGGGAACCTCTCTTTATTATAATCCGCTCCTTCAAGAATACTGATAACCTCGTTAAGATCAAGCTTGGTTCCTATCCCTGTGGATGCAACCACGTTTTCAATTTTTATGGATTTTTTTGCTTCTTCAGACTTTGACATAGTCATCACCTTTTATATAGGGTATTTAAAGCTTTAAATACGTTGGGGTAAAAAATTCTGATTGTAAGCTGGGATATCTTTAATTACATTGAAATTGTTTAAGCCTCTTAAGCGGCGGGAGAATATCCCGCAGGGATGTGGCCCGGCAGGGCTGAACCGTAAAACGCAGGTGAATACGATGAAATCAATGTACGCATACATAAGAGATGCATGGAAAAAACCGGATGAGTCCTATGTGGACGAGCTCATGTGGAGCAGAAGACAGGAGTGGAGGCGCGAGCCTTCAGTAGTAAGAGTGGAACACCCGACAAGGCTTGACCGCGCAAGGGCGATGGGCTATAAAGCCAAGCAGGGAATTATTGTAGCGCGCGTCAAAGTAAGGCGCGGCGCAAGGCGCAAATCAAGATGGCAGCGCGGAAGACGGACAAAACATATGGGAGTCAACAAGATAACTGCCGGCAAGAGCATCCAGAGCATTGCAGAAGAGCGGGCGGCACGCAGATACCCGAATATGCAGGTGCTGAACAGCTACTGGGTCGGCGAGGATGGCAAACAGAAGTGGTACGAGACCATACTCGTGGACACAAGCCACCCTGTGATTAAGGCCGATAAGAACCTCAAATGGATCACTAATAATACCCAGAAAGGGCGTGTGTTCAGGGGCAAGACAAGCGCTGGCAGGAAAGGCAGAGGTCAGAGGCATAAAGGCATTGGAACAGAAAAGACAAGACCGAGCCTGCGTGCGCATAATAACACCGGCAAGTGATGGGTAATATACACCATATCACGCTCAGGACGATTGCACAGGCGACAGAAGATATAGACAGGGTAAAAGCTGCCCTGTCGCTTTTTCTTTTTGACGGGGAGATAGAGGCTGTAACTACAGAAGGGCATTATGGGAATCCTATTACACTCTTTCAGGCGCAAATTAAAGGGAAGGATTGCGACCGATTTCGAGAGTTGTTAAAATCCAGGCTTTCGGAGCCTGAGCTTGAGAGGTTGAAGAGCGAGCTTGGTGAAAGGATTGATGATGAGTGTTATCTCCATATCAGGTTCGATAAGCAGGCAGCTTATAAAGGTGTAGTGCAACTGGCTGCGACAACAGATACGATAGCAGCCGGGATAAAGCTCAAGGTGTACCCTGCCAGGCGCGAGAAGGCGATACAAACTGCTGAAGAGATTTTTTAAAATACCTGAAAGTTTGTCCCGGTTAGGGACTACACACGGGAATAAATAAACCGAAAAACTTAATACGGTTGGATAGTTATTACTACTTAGGTGGGAATATGGCTCAAGCAAGTTTGATGGAATTTAGAAAGACTATAGCAACATCTTTAGGCACCGCCTTTGGGATAGTTATAGGTATGGTCTGGACCCAGGTTATACTTTCAGCTTTCGTCACAGGTGGAATACCGCTAACATCTACAGGTGGAACATGGGGTCAATGGAGCATTTTCATGGTCACGGCTGTCGTTGTAACAGTAATATGCGTGGTTGCGATCGTGTTGCTGGGAAGATGGGGAGGAAAACAATAAATATGCAGGCAAATTTTCCTTTGTAATACAAGAACATTTATTTGAAAAGGGCACTTCCCAAACAAAACCTTTATCCTTACGAGATGCATTTACGGGGGATACCCCATCATTAACCGAGGTGCCTGGGTGGGGTAGCTGGTTATCCTATGGGACTGTGGATCCTACGACTCGGGTTCGAATCCCGACCCGGGCCCCAAATTTTTCAAAGTCCCCCATGTAAATAACTGTTTTTTAACTGCGTACTTTCCAACATTCGCATCTACTTCCCGGAAGTACTGCGCTTTTGGTAAATTATATAACTTGCTTATTCGTATAAGCACCAGAAATGATTAAAAAATGCCCGATTCATGGAGTATTCCGTGGAACTGCGTGTACATGCGGCGAGGCTGGAAGCCTTATCCTGGATGATGAACAGACAGAACGGCTCGGACGCTTCATCTCTGGAGCACTCCGGCATTTCCCGGACGACCTCGGGCTGGCTATGAACCAGCACGGATGGGTTGACCTGGATGTGCTATGCGACGCCATGAGGACACGCTACAAATGGGCTAACAAAGAAAAACTTATCTCGATAATCGAGTCGGATGAGAAAAAGAGATACGAGATCCAGGGCAGGAAAATCAGGGCAAGGTACGGTCATTCTGTGGATGTAGACCTTGATTATCCGGACAACACGCTTCCCGAACTCTACTACGGGGCAAGCAGGGAAGAGGTGGACATCCTGCTTGAGAAAGGTCTAAAGCCTATAAAACAGCGGTATGTCCACCTGAGCACGTCCGTGGAGAAAGCACTTGAGGTAGCAAAGATCCATACCGACGATCCTATTTTGATTCTCGTGGATGCTGCGGAAGCCCAGAAAAACGGCATCAGAATGATATCTGCTACGGATAACATAGTTCTTTCTGAAGAGATATCGCCACAATATCTGAAACTGATGCAAGGTTAGGTGTGCCATCAATAAATTTAAATCGGAATGTTGCCTATTAGGTATGATGCCGAATCACATCATCTCAATGAGGGATTTTTCAAGGGATGAGATTGATGCTATCCTGAACAGGGTAAAGCAATTCGAACCGATAGCAAGGGGTAAACGTTCAGACCTCCTTTCAGGAAAGCTCCTGGCGACGCTTTTCTACGAACCGAGCACCCGCACCAGGTTGTCTTTTGAGACTGCCATGAAGCGGCTGGGCGGGGAAGTGATCAACCTCGGAGCGCTTGAAGCCAGTTCAGTGGCTAAAGGAGAAACGCTTGCGGATACCATACGGGTTATCGGGAATTATGCCGATGCCATTGTTCTCCGGCATCCGCGCGAAGGCGCAGCAAGGATGGCGGCTGAGTATTCAAAAATCCCGATAATCAATGCAGGGGACGGGGCGGGACACCACCCAACGCAGACTCTGCTTGACCTTTATACCATCATGCGGGAGAGCAACCTTTCAGGGCTGAAAATAGCGATAGTGGGAGACCTCAAGTATGGCAGGACCGTTCACTCGCTTGCCTATGCGTTGTCCCTGTATCATGCCGATATGACCTTAATCTCGCCAAAGCAACTGGCGATGCCCGATACGATAAAAAAAGACCTGAAAAAACAGGGTGCGATCATCAGCGAGACTTCGAATATCGAGGACGTTATCGGGGATGTTGATGTGCTGTATGTTACGCGGATACAGAAAGAGCGCTTCCCAGACCCGGCAGAGTACCAGAAAGTAGCAGGAAGCTACAGGATTACCGAAGAGCTCCTGAAATTTGCACGCGAAAACCTGATAATAATGCATCCGCTGCCGCGCGTGGATGAGATCGACCCTGCTGTTGACAGGACAAGGTACGCACGGTATTTCGAGCAGTCCTTCTACGGCGTTCCTGTCAGGATGGCGCTCCTGGCTATGGCAATGGAGGCGGTATGACGGAAATTAATGAAACCGATAATCCCGATAATTCTTCTATAAAGAGAGAAATGCGTGTGCGCCGGATAAAGCACGGGACAGTGATCGATCATATTACCGCAGGCCAGGCTCTCAACGTGTTACGCATATTGGGGATATCAGGCACTACAAGGGCAGTGGTGACCGTGGCCATGAACGTGCCAAGCGGCGTTATCGGAATGAAGGATATAGTCAAGGTAGAAGACAGGGAACTTGAAGAGGAAGAGGTGGACAGGATTTCATTGATAGCGCCAAATGCCACAATCAACATCATCCGCGACTTCGGAGTGATCGAGAAATTCCGCGTTGACCTGCCGGAGCGCCTTGAAGGTGTGGTGAAGTGCGGAAATCCCAACTGTATTTCAAATACGAGTGAGCCTGTTATTTCAAAATTCCTGGTAAACAAGAAGCCCGTCGAGCTTCGGTGCATTTACTGCGACCATGTGATCTCAGAGGGGATTGCCGAGCATTTGATATAACATATCCGTGCAGGAATTCCCCGGAAACAGGGATGACTAATCCGTACATATGCACGGCTTCTGCCCGCATGTGGGACACCTGTAAGGATACTTTTCAAGGAAAGCCTCTTCCAGGTCAATCCCGTAAAGGTTTGCCAGCGAGCCCACCCACGCCAGCGTATCCGCGATCTCTTCTCTTATTCCTGCCTCATCTTCCCTTCTTACAGCTTCCGCAAGCTCCCCGACTTCCTCGACGAGCCATAGCATCGTTTTATCTTTGCCCCTGCGCCTGTCGTTATGCGCGTACAACTCTCTCATGATATTCTGGAATTCTTTTATTTCCATAAAACAGCGCAGCGTGTCCTGCGCCATCACCTCTGTTCTCTCGTTATTTATACAGGCACATAAAACCTCTGTGAAAAGTTTAATTTAATAAAAAGTACTATAGCCACAGCATGGATGAGAACACTGTAAACAGGACGAAAGCTGCCATAAACGCCCTGATTGATGTAGAGCAGTTGTGGATTGAGAACACTCCCGATTATAATCTTTCTACCCAGGAACTTGTCGTTCTTAAGAAGAGACTTGAGAGGGCTATGGAGAACATCTCCAAGATATACGAGGAGAATAAGGCGAAAATGACGGCGGCTGAGGAAGAGATCAAAAAGATGCACGAGGGGAAGAAAAGGAAGTAGCTGGAAACAGTATGTACAGGCCTCGTACGTCGTACGGGGTATAACGTGACTGCAATGGTAGGCGTTGGGTGCATCCTTTGAATAGCTTGAATCAGAATAACTGTCGTGGTGCTAAAATTGGGGCACGGATAAGCTCATACTTTTCAAGTTCATATGATTTTTTTTTCATTCGAAAAATCTCCCGAGTTTAAAATATGAGTTTCTACATCAGCATGCAGGCATCAGATTAATATAAGACTTGGTACAATATTACTTTAGTAATAGGGGTAGATGACAGGGATTAAGATTGGGAGGAGCGCTGCAAAATGAATAAACGTGAATTTCCGTTATCTACAATTGTTGGAGCAAGAATAATTAATTAAAATCAGAGGTGACGACAACAGTCGCTACTCGTTCTAAATGGAGGATAAAATGGACAATCAAATTCTTGTGACCTATGCCACCAAGTACGGTGCAACGGCAGAGATTGCCGAGAAAATTGGCCAAGTACTTCGTCAAGCAGGTCTAAGTACCGACGTGCTACCTACGGATCGTGTCAGAGAACTGTCTTCCTATAAGGCAGTTGTATTAGGTAGCGCTGTTTACATCGGACGATGGCGCAAAGAGGCAGCGAAGTTCTTGAAGGCCAACGAGAAGGTGCTGGTAGAGCAGTTGGTGTGGCTGTTTTCAAGTGGACCCACGGGAGGGGGAAATCCGGTAGAATTGACGGAAGGCTGGCACTTCCCTAAAGCGCTGCAACCTATCGCTGACCGCATCCAACCCAGAGACATCACTGTCTTTCATGGAGCGATAAATATGAAGAAGCTGAACTTAATCGAGAAATGGATGATTAACAAAGTCAAAGCACCTCTCGGTGACTTTCGTGATTGGGATGCCATCACTTCCTGGGCCACGGCTATCGCCGATGTGCTAAAGGAAGAGGTCTTGGCGTCAGGAACACAATCAGAATAATAGCGGCTCAAAGGAGATAAAAACTGATAATTAAAAGCGCGACAAAAGTAGTGGTCTCAGCATTCGGCATTTTTTTAGGACTAGGCGGTATCGAACATGGTATTGGAGAAATACTTCAGGGCAACATCGCTCCAAGCGGAATTGTAATAAAGTCCTGGGGGGAATCAAAACTATTTAGTATCTTGGCGGGAGAACCTGCTATGACCATTATCCCTAACCTTCTAATAACTGGAGTACTTGCCATCATCGTTTCTCTATCGATTATGGTATGGGCAGTTGCGTTTGTTCAGAGGAAGAACGGCGGGCTAGTTTTGATTCTTCTCTCAATTCTACTATTACTGGTTGGAGGAGGCTTTGGGCCACCATTGATTGAAATTATAGTTGGTGCGGCCGGGACAAGAATAAATGCACCGCTACCGTGGTGGCGTAAACGTCTCTCAATTAATACACGGCGCTTACTTTCCAAATTATGGGTTTGGTTCTTAATCGCCAGCTTACTCAGCTACTTTTATCTGTTTCCAGTTTCAATAATTCTCTGGCATTTTTTCGGTGTATACAACCCAAATATTATTCTCGGGGTTTCTTCATTTGCTTTTGGGACGCTCTTGATGGCTGTTTTTTCTGGATTTGCACGCGATATAGATCATTCTGACCGAAATGCAGTTGCGTAGAGTAAACAGTAATTATTTGAATTGAAAAATCTTCAAACTATGCTAAAGTATGCTCTCTGAAGTTAAACTCCTCAGTTTTCATACAATGCTGACTCTACGACATATTATAGCTCAGAGCACTAAATAGGGACTTCCATCATACCAGTTCCGTGCCCACGTCTTGCCTATACATCCCAGAATAACTAGATAGGTTAAAAATCCTCATGCACCCTTCAGATGCCCCCTAATTCTATTCGGGGGTCGGTGACTGCATCCACGCTCGTTCCCATGCTCGTATAGACGATAGGAATCTAAACAACCTCTTCAAATTTGAAAATTAGACGCCTATGCTCACAATTTTTTTATCACCCAAACATATTACTCAATCTCCGTGAGAGCTTCGACGATATTCTCTTTGATTTATTTTGATAGTGTTTTCATCTATATATGTTAAGGGTTGAGTTGTAGTCTTTCCCGTATCATCTATGAGAACGAGTGTTGAATCAGTAAGTGTATATTTACCATACTCTGTTGGCAAACTAGGTGGAAGCGCGGATAATTTGTAAGAGCCATTTGGAAAGAAGTTATATGTTAAGGCAAAATTTCCAGATTGACTATCCCACTCACCAATAAGATAATCATTTGTTATTTTTGTTCCACATCCACTTATTATCACAATTGTTACAATTAATCCGATAAGCCACACCGTTTTCATTTTTCTTCCCATTTTTAAATATAAATGTACATGATTGTTCAGTATATTATAGGTTTCGCTGAATTGAATCATAAACATGCGCCTCATTTGAAAGATGAAAACAATGCAAGTAAAACCAATAAAGCACATGAGCATCCATGTCGAGATGCTCTGCACTTTCCAGTGCTGAGTCCGTTACTAACCCACCCTCGCGTCCACTACCACATGCCACACGCCCGGCGAGTATTTCTTAATCCTCCGCACCTCAATTATCTCCGCTCTTTTCTCAAGCCTCCCCGCAGCCTCAATAACCCTCTTTACAGGGCGGCACTCTACCGCCTCAGGCACAGCTTCATGGTAATGAAGGATCCCGCCAGGTAAAAGCGCACGGATGCCGCACTCAAGGTATTCATGCGCGTCCAGATATCCCATGAGCACCCTGTCTGCGACCCCGCGCGGGGTAACGAGCGCGCAGTCCCCGGGTACGGGTTCGATGAGCCCCCTGACTTTATTGAGCCTGATGTTTTCTTTCAAATAACCGAACGCTACAGGGTTGAGCTCAATGGCAATTATCTTCCTGGGCTCTGAATGCACTGCCATGGGGATCGAAAAATACCCGATGCCAGCGAACATATCCACGATAGTTTCACCCTTTCCCAGTTTGCTCATCCGCTTTTTTTCAGCAAGGTTTCCCCGGGAGAACATGAGGCGCATGGCATCTATTTTAAAAAGGCAGCCGTTTTCCTTATGTATCGTTTCAGTCTCGCTGCCTGCGATTATTTCACGGTCAGGCTGCCTCATTTTGCCGCTTATCCCCCTGTCAAGAAGCACGGTTTTACATCCCGGATAAAGGGACAGTAAAGCATTCCCTATCTCTTTTTTATGTGCTTCAAGTTCCCTGCGCAGCGATACGATGATGATATCCCCGAGGATCTGCCATCCTGAAGGTAAAAATTGTTTCTCGCTGTCCGGTATATCAAGGATTTCACTGAGTGTTTTTCCAGAAATATAAAATTCAGGATGAGCCTGCTCGACAATGGTAAGTCCACCGGTTTCAAACGATTCCGTAACCGGGATCTCCACAAAACCGTTCTTTTTCACAAGTTTTCTTGATTTATCAAGAGCGCCTTCAAGAAGCAGTTTTTGCCTTACCGGTTCAGCCTCAGCCGCGCCGGCACGAACAGCCTTCATGAATTTCTTGCAATGAAAACTATATCGCTCAGGATGGAACTTGCGGTCTCAACAGAACCTGCACCCTTCCCGCTGATCGTTATCCTTCCTGCAAGGTCTGTCTGTATGGATGCCACGTTCAATGTGCCGCCTACAGCAAGCGGGTGCCTCTTCGGAACAAGGCGCGGCGCAACGGTAAGCTTGCCGTCCGTCGCTTCGCAGATTAGTTTTATCAAATAGTTGTTCTCATTTGCAAGCTCCAGTGCCTCAGGTGTTATTTTAGTGATGCCTGTTACATCAACATCGTGATATGTAGCGTTATCTCCGAAGACCGAGTTTGCGATAATGACAAGTTTGCATGCCGAATCAATGCCTTCCACATCGTATGTGGGGTCGGCCTCAGCTATACCAAGCTCCTGTGCCTCCTTGAGCACAAGCTCGTACGGCATCCTTTCTTCTGCCATCCGAGTAAGGATGTAATTGCAGGTCCCGTTCAGTATGCCTTCGATCCCGATGACGGTATTTCCGGCCAGAGCCTCATGAATAAGGTTGAATATCGGAACAGCCCCGCCCACGGTTGCTTCGTACCTGAACAGAACGCCGTTATCCTCGGCAGCTTCCTTTAAATCCGAGAACCGCAGCGCAAGAGGGCCTTTATTGGAAGTGACCACATGCTTCCCGGATTCAAAGGCTGCAAGCATATTACCAAGTCCCGGCTCACCGTCCTTTATACTCGTAGGTGTCGCTTCAACGACAATATCATGGTCGGTACCATTGATCAGGTCAAGTACGCCTTCACTGCCTGCTGCAACAGTGCCGGTCTGTTTTTTCCTTGCGATCGCATTTTTCAGGTCTATCCCCTGCGTGTTGACCTCGCACCCGCCCGAATCCGCGATCCCTACGACACACAGGTTGATGCCCTGTTTATTTAGGTACTCCTGCTTTGACAGGATGGAACGCGCAACTCCCTGGCCGACAGCACCGAAACCGATGATGGATAATCTAACAGTCTTCATGCCGCCCCCGAGTTAAGCTTGATAGGCTCTATCATAAGCAAATCCTTTATATCTGCCACGTCCCTCAGGATCTCAACCGCCTTTTTCAATTCATACTCACCGACCGCATTGATCACAAGATATGCCGACGAGGTCTTATCTATTGCAGGCATGGAGATCGAAAGGTCAACCACTTCTGCAAAACCTGTTGAATCTATCCTTTCGATGGTATCCCCGATATCCGAATGGATAATATGCCCTATGAGAACAACAGACACAGAAGACCGCAGCCGCTCTTCCCCGACTCTTGCAACTCTGACCCCGCTGTTCTCAAGCCGTTCGGTAAGTTCATTGAGAACGCCCTGGTCTATTTCAAAAGTTACCTGTACAGGGATTGTTCCTCGTGGGGTTTTCTCTTCGTGCTGGTGAACAACGCTCATAATATTCCCGTGAAGCTCTGATATGGGCGAAAGCGCCAGAACCAGTTGCCCCGGAATATCCTTGAGTTCAAGTGTCATCGAAACAATCATAGCCATCCACTATGCACAGGTGAGTAATAAGTTTATTTGGTGGTAATGTCCCTCCATGCAAGTAGTCCGCCTGCTGCAGCAATCGCACCGCCGAGTAGCACGATGTAGAGCCCGTATCCGACTCCCGACTGTAAGGTAGCTCCGAGGAATTCTCCTGAGAACTGGCCTATGCTTTGCAGGTTAACAACCCCGCCTCCGATTATCAGGAATCCGCATGCGAACATTGCCAGGCTCTGCAGCTTCTCGCGAAGGAACACAGCAACAGCGAAGCAGGCGATACCGAGAGCAAGAACACCGACACCCTGGAAATTCCAGTCAACTTTTCCGCTCACAAGCCCGAGCAGCATACCACTCCCATTTACCCATCCCAGGCCATTCACTGACATGCTGGAAGCTAAACCTAAAGCACCTGCGCTTGCACTTGCAGAATACCATGGGAGGAAGACGCTGATAACTGATATCATACCGCCAACCATAGTTAGAATCTGACTTTTTTCAAAATTGTTTTTAGTACCCATAATATCACCCTTTTTTTTACTATCATTAACTGGCATTTATATAAAATATTCGTCCTTGAAAAATAGAGATGAAAGAAGGAAAACCTTCTTCCTTAAATTGATATACTGTTACTTGTCCGGACGTTGTCTGCCGGATTATACACAAGTGCGCCGTATGTCACTTTATCTACAGTGAAAGTGAATGTCCCGGTTGCGCTGTTCCTCACCTGGTTTGATTTCACCGTTAACTTTCCGCTGGCATCGGTTGTCCCGGTGTCTTTATCCGAGGTCAGGCCGCTCCAGTGACCTGAAACTGTTGCACTGCTGACCGGAGAACCGGTGGAATCAACAATAGTCACTGTGGCTGTAGCATAAGTATATCTTGTGCCTTTAACTTTTGACATAACGATACCTGCCACATGCATGGTACTGGCAGGAGATGACGGGGTTATTGCTGCCGCTCCATAAGCATCTACCCTGCCCCAGCCGTAGGTAGAATCCTTGCCAGAAATTCCGAGGTCCTTGGCACTCTTGAAGAGAGCATCCTGCGTCTGGGCTACCGTATAATCGGGATGGGCAAATTTGATTAAAGCCACTGTTCCGCTCACAACAGGGGTTGCCATACTGGTCCCGCTTGCATAGGCATAATCACTTCCAAGCCATGCAGACAGTATATTCACGCCGGGCGCAGTTATGTCCACAGCATTCCCGATACCGGAAAAGCTTGCGATCTTGTCACTGCTGTCCACTGCACCTACAGTTGTCGAATAGCTTATACATCCCGGTATTGAGACCCCTGAACTTCCGCTGTTTCCAGCCGCCACAACAACGACAACTCCTCTATTTACCGCATATTTGATTGCAGTTGTCATATCCGACGTCTCTTTCGTGGCGCTATCGCAGAAACCTTTGTATGTGTAAGGCGGAGAAGACCCCAAGCTCAGGCTTATCGCATCTGCATTGAAATCATCAGCCGTATTTGGAATACCATCAGGTCCGTCAACTGCCCAGTAGATAGCCGCAACAATATCACTGAAGTATCCTGAACCGGAGGCATCAAGAACCTTTCCTGCTATTATTCCTGTTCCCGGAGCTACTCCCTTTGCAGGAGGATACACGCCGTCTGCGGTTATTATTCCTGCTACATGGCTTCCATGTCCGTTGTCGTCCATCGGGTCGTTATCACTGTTTACGAAATCCTTACCGCCAAGATAGCTTGAGCTTAACTCAGGATGGTTATAATTGTAACCTGTATCCAGGATAACAACCTTTCTACCTGTGCCGTTATTCCCGGATGCCTGCACGAGATCAGCCCTTATCTGCCTGTTGACGCCTGTGTCCATTGCCGTCACTTTGAGGTCCTCTTGAAGTCCCAATGTGGACGCTGCGCCCCTGGAGCATTCCAGGGCTTTTAAGGTTTTAGCCTCCCTGACTACCCTGCAGCCCTGTGATAAAGCGTCCGGCTGTGGGACAAAAATAGGTTATAGTTCATTCTACAACACCCTAGTAATTATCACATAAACCCGCCTTCCTTTTGGTTCGTTCCTCAATTCTATTCCAATACTAAGGTTATATTTTGTCTATGGTTTTCGCGATCTCCAAGTATCGCATACATGCTGCGACTAACGGGAGATGGTCTAATCGTTTACAATTTACGTTCTAAACATTTCAATTCTGACACTATGCCTAAATATAATTACTAATTTAAATAATTATTCTAATTGATAAAATAAATTGGTGATATCAAATATATTTTTTTAGTACTGCTAAAAAAATTGGATTGACAATTTGGAACCACTTGAATGTGGGATCAAACGGTTTATTGTTGCTATAGAAAGGTCACTTCTGATTGTGTGTTGAGTACGATTATTATTTCGCTTCATATCGAAAGATTTATCTATTAAAAGGATTATAAAAACAAGCCTGGAAGGGAGGTCATTTAATGAAAAAAGATTCGATGTGGATAATGTCAGCATTAACTGTTTTCGTATTGTTTATCAGTTTGAGTTTTCCAGTAGTAGCTACAACTGGTGTGGGAAAGGATTCCACTGCTAAAGCATCTCGAACATTGGACGACAAGTTCGAGGAAGTGGCAGGAAAAGTTCCGGAATTCGGAGGAATGTTCCTTGAAGGGGATGAGTTGAATGTTTATTTAGTAAATCCGGAGAAGAAATCGGCTGCAGAGGAAGGGGTAATCTCAGTCTTTGGACGCGAGCGCGTTCCTCGTGGTGGTATCAAAGTTCTACAAGGGCAATATACCTTCACAAAGCTCAAAGAGTGGCAGAAGCAAATGGGAGGATTATTTAAAATCCATGGAGTTGTTTTCACTGATGTCGACGAAAGATCAAACCGTCTGAAGATCGGTGTTGAGAGTTCAAATCTAGCCGGGGTTGTTGAAACAGAACTGAAAAAGCAGGGCATCCCGAGCGGCGCATATATTATCGAGCAAACCGAACCTATCGTGTTTGCTTCCACATTGCAGGATATGATAAGGCCTCTTCAAGGAGGGATTCAAATACGTTTCTCAAATTATCTATGTACATTGGGCTTTAATGGCGTCCGTTCAGGAATAAATGGTTTTGTGATCCCTTCTCACTGCACAGATATCCAAGGAGGAGTCGAGAGCACCAAATATTATCAACCATTGGATGCTACGAACTCTTACTTTATCGGGACCGAGATAGCAGACCCGCTGTACTTCAGTGGCGTGGGATGTTATACAGGATATGTCTGCCGCTATAGTGACAGTGCTTTTGCAGCACGCGACCCAGGAGTCACAGCCGACTTGGGTTTCATCAAGAAACCGGACAGCGTGAACACAGGCTCCCTCACTATCGCAGGTAGCTTCAGAATCGTGAAAGAGAATTCGTCCTTCGCAGGAGAAACGCTCAATAAAGTCGGCAGGACTACAGGATGGACGCAAGGGCAGGTCACAAATACATGCGTAGATACAGGTGTATCTGGTACAAATATCGTACAACTCTGTCAGAACTTCGTGAGCGCAAGTGTGGGTGCCGGGGATAGCGGGTCACCTGTTTTCAACATAATAAATGGAAACGATGTCGAATTGCAAGGAATACTGTGGGGTAGTAGTGGAGGAACATCGTTCGTCTACAGTCCCATAGCTAATATCGAGTATGAGCTAGGATCAATCAATACCACGATAACGGACACGACTCCACCAGGTCAAGTATCAGGTGTTACTGTTTCATCGGTCAGTTACAATATGCTTGGTCTATCATGGACAGCAAATACTGAACCTGACATTTCATACTACAATATCTACAGGAGCACATCATCAGGTTTTGTACCAGCATCGGCAAACAGGATTGCAACTTCGACAGTGAACTCTTTCAACGATAATGGAGTTGCACCTTCAACGACATACTATTATGTAGTATCGGCAGTCGATACTTCTGGGAACGAAGGTATTCCATCGAGTGAAGTAACAGGAACGACAACAACTGCACCACTGAAAACGATGCATGTTTCGTCAATTTCCATGTCAAAGACCACTTCCAGGACAAATGGCGTTAGAGTCACTTATGCCACAGCGACCGTGACAGTGGTTGATGCTTCGAACAAACCCATTTCAGGTGCCGTAGTATCAGGCCAGTGGAGCGGATTGACAAACGAAGCAAAAAGTGGAACAACCGATACCTATGGTCGGGCAAGGATCAGATCAAGTTCTGTAAAGAATGCAGCCGGTACATTTACCTTTACAGTCAATGGCATAACAAAGGTTGGATGGACATACGATCCAGTCGCTAATGTCATCACGTCAAAGAGCATAACTATTTAGAAAGAAGGTCAATCCTTCTTTCCTTTCTTTTTATGGTACTTTTAGAAAGTATTATCATCAAACCCAAGTCTTAGGAGTGAGGAATCACATTGGTTTACTCCGTTTGGCACTTCAGCCAAGCTGATGTTCCTAGAAAATACATTGGAGGAAGGGTTTACGTGATAATTACTAAGAGCTTAGTTGAGTGAAGCTCGTTCTATTTTGTCCCACAGCCAAAGCGTCCGATACTTCTTTATCTGAGTGGGTTATTACCCTGACTTTTTCTTCTTTCCCACTATCTTTTGCAGAAACTGTTGTCATAGCAATTGCTGACAGCAATAGCATAGCTATTAAAACAATCAAATGATTTTTGTTCATAGGCACTTACCCTTTGGTAGGCTTAGAAACGACATTTTACTTAAATTTATCTTATTCCATCAGCCGCGCAACGGCATATGCAGGAAATACTTTTGAAATATCTTTTCCATACCGTTCGGACATCAGAACAACATCAAGTCCGGTCCTATCAGCGGCTTTTTTAACAAGGAACTCACCGAGACCGCATGCAACTACCTGGTCCAGTTCATGCCGCTTCGCCACATCGCTTATAGCAGATTCGATATCGCTGACCTGCTTTTCCATCGCCTGCTCTGCGATAGAAAAAATCTCCTTCGTCCCCATCTCCGTGAGGTCGGCGCACACTACACGGGCGATCCTCCTTTGGGCATCGGTCATAGTTTTTCCCGCGCCGTCCGGCGTGTCGCATGTGTAATCCAGCCCGGAGATCATTTCCAGCACAAGATAGGCATCTGCCGAAATTGCAAAAAGCTCAGACGAGATACGTGATGCTGCACCGCTGATATTTACAGTATCAAGGATAGCTGCGAGGTTCGTGCGCAGTGCGCCGGTGTATACAAGCTCTCCGCGTTTTAAGCGCTCAAAGTCTGTTCCGGCTGCAAGAGGATTACCGTTCCTGATCGGGATTATATCAGTTGTGGTCGAGCCGGTATCCACGAAGACGCAATCCTCAAAATCCCTGCCTGCAACAAGCGCTGAGGCTGTCCAGTTGGCTGCCGCAATGCTGCGCTTTTTTTCTTTTGTGAACTCACCGCTGCTGTCAAGGAACCACGCATCTTTGAAGGCGTTGTTAACAGCATCAATAATGTATGAGAGACCCGCATCCTTATCAGGGAAACAATCTGCAAGCTCGCCGGTCACTACCACTCCAGTTTTTTCCGGTTTTAAGCGCCGCCCGATATCAAGAAGCACCTCCGGGAGACTTGTATTTTTCCAGAGAGGGACATAATGCAGTTCTACGGTCTTGCCATCGCTGGATGCTGCCTTGGTGTTCGCGCCGCCTATATCGATGCCTAAAATCATAGGATACACGTTAGTTAATGGAGTTAAAAAAGGTTTTGAGTATAGAAAACTTCATATGTTGCGAAGTAGTATTGTAGGCCAAGCGAAGCCATCAATAAAATTGCTGGTAGCATGCTTTGAAAAAGGAGTGGAAGATACGGTATGAGATAGGAGATGTAGCATGGTATTCTACTTGATTCAGGACTATTGCAGCCGCGCAGGCATCGCCAAAAACGGGGAGATAGGTGTTTAAAGGATGAAAAAAGGGAGAAGCAGATGGGAAATTATCATGGATATGCTCAAAGCAATACATGAAGAGAACAAAGCAAGAAAGACCCGGATAATGCAGAGAGCGTATCTTGACTGGAGGAACTTTGAAAGATATCTTGACTTCCTGTTAGCCGAGGGTTTCATAACCAGGTGTGAAACGGACACATGTTATGAACTCACAGTTAAGGGAAAGGAGATGTTACGAAGATTAAAGGAAGTGGACGAGATGCTCGGTTAAACCGGAAGTTCCAGCAATCTCAATCCCGCCGGTGTTATTCTTAAGCTCCCGTTTTGTTTGTCTACGAACGCCTGCTCTTTAAGGAAGCGAATAACTTCATTTAACTTATCTGACGACAGGTTAACCTCCTTTTGTATCTCTTCAATGTTGTGCCATTGAGAATCTTTAATTAACTCTAGTATTGTATCAAGTTCTTCCATATTGATATTTATTTAATTGGCATTTCATTTATAACCCTTCGTTTCTGGGCTATATGTACCTGCTGTGTGCTCCTGACATGTGTTCTTACTTATTAAAGTTATTTATTTTCCATGTTTAAGATAAATATATTTAAATAAACCTGAATACCTGTTCAAGTTTTATCCTGTCATCTATCTCCTCAGCATAGCGCTTCTTCAGGGCTACAAGCACGTCCGCAGGCAGTTTATTTTTCCTGATGGCAGGGCAGCGCTCATCCACCGCATCCACGTCGATGACCGGGTATAGTTCGCATAAAGCCGGACGGCATCTGTATATGCGGCAGCGCTTTTCTTTATTTAAAAAGATACACTGCCCTTTTATCATCCTGGCCGCAAAATAGATTCCCTGCTCCCCTTCCGCTCTCCTGAAATACTTTTTCGGGTCAAGTTCCAGGGCATATTCTTTTTTAACCTTTGATATAAGCTCCGCGACCTCCTCCCCTGTCAGGACGGCACAGTTACGGCAGCAAAGGGATTCGCAGAGCCTGATGTCGCAATCCATGCTTCCCTGCGCTCGCATCGTATTACCAGTTCTCAGCAAGGACCTCATAATATGACCGGGCGTGGCTGCATGCGGGGCATACCTCCGGCGGTTCTGTCCCCTCATGGATATAACCGCAGTTCCGGCAGTGCCACTTTACGGTGCCGCTTTTCTTAAATACAGAACCTTCCCTGACGTTCTTCAGTAAAGCCCTGTAACGCCTGTCATGGAACTGTTCCACTTCCGCGATCTCGGTAAATGATTCTGCGACTTTTGGAAACCCTTCTTCCTGCGCGACCTTTGCGAATCCGGGATATAAGGTACCCCATTCAAGCTTTTCACCATCAGCCGCAGCAAGAAGGTTATCTGCGGTCTTCCCGATGACCCCTGAAGGGTACATCGCTGTTATCTCGACACTGCCTCCCTGGAGATGCTTGAAAAATACCTTGGCATGCTCTTTCTCGTTGTCTGCAGTCTCAAGGAAAATCGCGGATATCTGCTCGAATCCCTCGTTCTTTGCTGCACTTGCGAAGTAGGTATAGCGGTTCCTTGCCTGTGATTCACCGGCAAAAGCTGCAAGAAGGTTCTTTTCGGTCCGGCTTCCTTTAAAGTTCATTTTAGATCACTCTTAATTCGATTTACATTTCAAATTTAACGATTATTTTGACTTTCATGTTTCATAAGCTTTTGGAACTTCAGGAGAGATTAAGCTGCAATACGCTTTTTTATTTAATCCCTAATTGAGTTATAGTAATTAACCCCGAAGTTTAGCTTTAGTATGCATGACAGGTTGCAACGTATAGTGAACTCACCGCAAAGGACACAAAGTTCGCAAAGAGTTTTATTGCTACGCTTTGCGTTCTTTGCACTCTTTGTGGTGTCCAGCCTGATAATCCATGAAATGCTTTAAAAATTTACCGGATATTTGAACTTACCGTAATGACTATAATTTACAATTAGCTACTATAAGATTACTTTGTCCGATATCGAAAAAATATATAATGAAATTTTATTTCTTCTCGATCAAATAGGCGCCGATTATTATCACAATCAGAGCAACAACACTTGTAATGATCGCCATGTTCATGCCTAACTCAGCTCTCATCGTAGCTCCTTCGACGCCTCCGATTATTCCTATTGCATACAGCACATAGCCCAACATTCTTTGAGTGAATTCCATAGTACCACCTTTTCGGGTTAGAATTATGATACATATAATTATATTTATACTTTTCCTCTGATAGTTGGTTTGAGTATGACACAATTCCAGAATAATTCCGTTTCTACAAAAAGTTTAATAGCTAACGAATCCAACTAAAAAGTGAGGGTTGGTGGGCAAAATCATGCGAGAAATCGAAGATACAGGATTAAGAGGGGTTGTGGTAGCAGGTACAAAAATAAGCGCCGTAGACGGGGAGAAGGGCAAACTGCTCTACAGGGGATACGATATCGAAGAGCTTGCCAAAAATTCAACTTTCGAAGAAACAGTTTATTTGCTGCTCTATGAAACACTTCCAACCGGGAAGGAATTGGAGATATTTAAAGAGACGCTGGCTTCGCAGAGACAGCTTCCGAGAGGGATAATCAGGCACCTGGAAAAAAGGAAAAAGACAGCCCACCCCATGGACGTGCTGCAGTCGGTGATACTTATGCTTGTGGATTTTGATAAGGATGCGCGGGTTGAGACAAAATCAGCGAATATGGAGAGATCCATAAGGCTTATCTCCAAAATACCCACGCTCGTGGCTGCATGGGACAGGGTTAGAAAGAACCTTGATGTAAAAAAGCCTGATGAGGGACTCGGGCATGCGGCGAATTTCCTGTATATGCTGCACGGGAAAGTTCCAGATGAAGAGATAGCCAAAGATTTTGATACGTGCCTTGTCCTCCATGCGGAGCATTCATTTAATGCCTCTACTTTTACTGCGAGGGTTGTCGCCTCGACACGCGCCAGTATGTATGCATGCATCGGAGCCGCGGTGGGCGCACTTTCAGGAGAACTGCACGGCGGAGCCAACACCGAGGTTATGAAGAACCTTATTGAGATAGGCGATGCCGGCAGGGTAGAGGGTTGGGTAAAAGCAAAACTGGATGCAGGGGAAAGGATAATGGGCATGGGTCATGCGGTCTATAAAACAAGGGACCCACGCGCTAGGATACTTGCCGGCATTTCTGAAAAACTTGCACAAAGGGCAGGGAATGCAAAGTGGTACGAGATATCCAGGAAGGTTGAGAGCATTACCCGGAGCGAGTTCAAGAAACGCAAAGGAAAGGATATCTACCCCAATGTGGATTTTTTCAGCGCATCGGTCTATTGTATGATGGGAATCGAACCTGACCTGTTCACCCCGATATTCGCTGTTTCAAGAACCCCGGGCTGGTGTGCGCACATCATAGAGGAGAAATTCGCCGAGGCACAGCCAAAGCCAGCCCTCTACAGACCCAGTGCCCAGTATATCGGCAGGTACTGCGGCCCGGAAGGGTGTAAATATGTGCCCGTCGAAGAGCGGGGATAGCACTTACCTGCTGCCGGAAAGATTCGCTATTGCTGTATCAAGCAAAAATTATTTTGTTACGCAACAATATATTTGTATTTCTTTACCGCGTCTGCGAGTTTTGCCCCCATCTCCATTGCCTTTGCTTTATCCGCTTCTCCCGGCATACCCTCTACAGCCACGCCCGGTTTGACCCAGTGGGGATTGAACACGCCAACTACCTTATCCATTGATTCAAGAGCTGCGACCTGACCGCCGTGACCACTGGTAAAAAGCAATACAGGTTTACCGCTTACCTTGTTCCTTACATTGTAGAGTTCCTCAAAGAGGAACTTAAGTTCTCCTCCCATGTACTCAAAAGCAGAATGCGAACCAAAAGCGTACCCATCGGCTGAAATTGCATCTTCGGGTTTGACGTCCTTTGCCCTTTTCAAGTCAACCGATACACCCTCCACTTTTCTAATCCCATCCGCGATCGCCTGTGCGAGCTTTTCGGTACTTCCTGTCCTGGACGCATAGGCTATCAGGATTTTTTTATCATTAGCCATCTGACCATCTCCTGTAATTTGATTGTATCTGAAAGAAATATAGTTTATGGTGCTCCAATTGGATTCGCAGGCATCAGGTCAATGCGTACAGCTTTGCGATTCTATCGGTTCATCCGGTTCCCGTGTTTTATCGGGACGAATATTACCTTACTTCAATCACCTTATCAAGCACCATACTTTTAAACGGGTATACGATGATTTTTACATCGTACACTCCCGGCTTCATTGCACCAACAGGACCGTCGGTAGATATGGTATTATTAGTTACGATGTAATTCCCCCTTCCATTGGTCAAAGTTGCAGTAATTATCTGGTCGCCAACTGCAAATTCGGTGCCTGAACTCCTGTAATCCGGTGATTCTCCGACGGGAACGATTGAAATCCACCAGTCGCCAGCTACAAGCCTGTCTCCCCCTTTGTGCTGAATCTTAATATCAGCGGACGAAGTTTCTGCATAAGATTGAACCGAAATCGAGCTTTGCGGCGGTCTTTCATCCGTGGAAGCAAGTGCTAATGATATAGTAAATACTATTATCGAAAGTATCAATACGATACCGAGCAGTAAAAGCACGCCTAAGACCGGCGAAATTGCATTTTCTTTCTGTATGAGCGAGTCCATGCATAATGTACTTATACCCAATCATTTATATATTTATCCATATAAATAATTGTAACTATTATTATGATGAGGGACAATCTGAATCTATAGCATGTGCTTATTCTCCGGATTTAAAAAAGTTCCATTGGGATACCATCACTTTTTCCAGCAGTATTATTCTCCTGCTGATGTCACCAGTCACAAATCCCATACTGAAAGAATACCGGGTCTGTTAATTTTTTTGTCGTAAAACTTTTTCTGTATTTCTCTAAACGTGAATATATTATAAATTCACGCTGTAACACCCATCTATAGCATATTCTATCAGTTAAAATTTATACTTATTTTAAAATTAACTACCAATAATCTTATTAACCCGAAGGTTATAGGAACATATGGTGTAATTGTGGATATTCTAGATGTTACAGAAGACCATATCTTTAAAACGTTAGGCAGAGGCAGGGACCCTAAATATAAACCCAAACGTAAGGCCCAACTCAAAGAAACAATCGAACCTTTTGATTTCAGCCGCCTGTTAGAATAACAATCAAGGTTAGAAATCCTGTTGTTTCACTGCCTGAGATTCTCTACCAGCTCGATTAGCAGCCCGTCAGGATCTTTAAAGGAAGCGAGCTTCATGCTATCTTCCAATTGTACCGGCTCTAATTCAAATACTACTCCTTTCTTCTTAAGCCCGGCTGCTGTAGCTTCGATATCGTCCACAGAGAAAGCGATATGGTCATTTAAACGAAGTGTGTTCTCTCCTATTTTGATCTCAATACCTTCTGAGCGCTCCGGAATATCCCTGTGACCCATAAGTTCAATTCTACAACCGTCTTTTTCTACAAAGACCGCTGAGAGACCCGCCTCATCCATCTCTATTTTCATGGAAATCGAAAACCCAAGCACATCAGTATAGAATTTTACAGACCGCTGCAGATCATTTGTCAGAATCCCGATATGTTCTATCGTCTTAATCATCCACTCTCCTCCTTTGTTTTTATAATATACGAACTATTTCATTTAAAGATTTCCTCTGCTTACTATGCTTTTTGACAAAACCTTTCTTCGGATACCCGAGCGGCGTGATAGAAAAAATGCGCTCATTATCCTTAAGTGAAAGGGCTTTTCTTAAGATCACAGGGTCGTAGGCTGCGATCCAGCAGGTCGCGACCCCTTCAGATTCGGCAGCAAGGATCATATGGTCAATGGCTATTGTCAGGTCTGTTTCTATTGAGTTATAGCCGTCACTTTCCCTCACCCATGATTCATTCATGTCCCCGACAACAACTAAAATATGCGGCGCATCCTGGAACCACGAACGTGAATAACACTGGCGCACCTTTTTCAACATCTCCCGTGAAGAAATGACTAGAAAATGCCACGGCTGGCGGTTCGCTGCAGAGGGCGCCAGACGCCCCGCCTCAAGGATCCTGTTAAGGGTCGCTTCATCTACAGGCTTTGCCGGGTCATAGTCCCTTATACTTTCCCTGTTCCTGATTAATTCATAAAGATCCATAGCTCTATAAAAGCCGTGCAATCCCATATAATCTGTTACTATCTTACTTAGATCACCTTTTCAAATACTGGTTCAGGCTTCTTGTCAGGTATGCCAGTGCAATAGTGGTATGCCTTGAACGACCATTATCAGTCCCCATCCCAGCAGAATCACGCCAAGCGGAGCACTAAGCCGCCTGCCCCAGGGCATATTTTTTTCGACAGCCATAACTGTCCCCAGCGCCAGCATCCATCCAATATTTCCGGCACTGACAACGAACATCAATAGCATCAGTGACCAGCAGCAGCCGATGCAAAAAATCCCGTGGTCCACCCCGAGCCGGAAAGCCTGCTTTTGTTCATTGCCACCCTGCCAGCGTTCCATAATGAAACTCAGGGGCGAACGGCACTTATCAAGACAGTGATACTTGAGCGAAGTGAACTGATAGAGCCCCGCCGTTACCAGGATAGCTACCCCGATCATCCAGGAATCTGAATGGAGCCATGCACTTTCCCCGGCTATTTGATGAACGCCCCAATCACCGATATGAGCTGCTATGCCAAACAAAATCCACATACTAAGATAACCTGCGATAAGCAGGAAGACCAGATGCATGTGATTTTTCCGGTCGCGGACGAGGGCTCGAAATAACGTAATGAGCGGCAGGCTGGTCGGCAGCATCATAGCCACAATCATCAATGTCCAGCTTACAACGAAGACGATGATAGGTATGGAGTACCCGCCTCCATGCGCCATTCCATGGCTGATTTCATCATCGTGCATGATGAACCGCCCGTAGGGGGATTGCCCCCAGAACCAGAGTGCCAGCCATGCCAGCGCAAAAAGAGCAACTGCCAGGGTAATGAAAAGTTTCTGGTCGTGTTTCCGGTCGCGTACAGCCCACATGGTTTATGAGACTCTCCGTTATGTTAACTAATTTCTACCTGCTGCCGGCTATTATTTATTGGGTGTATCAGCCTGTGAAACGGAAGCTTCCCTGTACAGCGCTGTGGTCTTTGAGATTTATGTTAAATCCTAATTTCGGGACATTCGCCCTGTATTTCGATGCTTTGGCCACATAGGCAGGAGAGCCGGGGATAGTTGTGAAAACGGTGTCCTGAAGTGATGTGGGCTGACCTGTTGCTCCCTGGAGTGGTGCCATCTCAGCTTCCATGGCTTTACCGATCTTAATACTGCCTTTACCTTTTTCAGCCTTTACTGTTATTGGCACACGCTCCACTGCAACCACTTCACCTATCAGCTTTGATAGATCCGCAATAGGACCGCCAAGTTTGCCTGTCCATACATTCAAAAGCGCTTCCTGCTGCGCGGGCGTAGCCTTCTCATCCACATAGACAACAGCACGCCAGTTGCCTTTCAGGATGTTGCCGGGAACATGGGCGAGAACGGCAATGGTAAGACCCGAAACATCTACGCCGTTAACATTACCTTTTTCAATGTGCCACGTCAGCGACCCGTCGCAGGTGCCTCCATCTGCATTCTCTCCCACCCAGCAAGGGCATATAACGTTGCATG
Organism: uncultured archaeon; assembly: GCA_902386135.1. Classification (GTDB taxonomy): domain Archaea; phylum Halobacteriota; class Methanosarcinia; order Methanosarcinales; family Methanoperedenaceae; genus Methanoperedens. The sequence goes on along the minus strand of CABMIB010000053.1, from coordinate 14,424 downwards.
TACAGACTTCTAACAGTTTCCCTTCCACTTGATAACTCATTTTTAATTCACTCCTTTTTATTTACCACCAGCAAAGCATACTTATTAAGAAGCTCTGCTATTAATGCATTCACCAGACCACCATTGCGGGCAAATCCCCCTGCATTTCGGATTTTTTAAAGTATGGTTTTAATAAATCATTATGGACTAAAGGGATCGTGTTTTATAATACCACCTACCGCATGGCAATATTATCTTTCAACAGATAAAGTTTTCTAAATATTACATTTCTATTAATTTGAATTCACGCCTGTATTTAATTTTGATAAAAAATTACCAAATTCTATCACTTATAAGAGCATGAGATATCTATCGTTTGCAGTCACAAATTCCATACATGCGCTTAACCCCTCCCGAAAAGCCATTCTCGCGGGGGCAGGCGCACATTCGCTTTGCGTGCTCACTGTAGGGCGGGGGCGCATTTCCACCGGAAAAAGCAAAGCAATATGGCAAAGATTCGATTTGTGTATACTCCGAGTCACGGGAGCTGGTTGAATATGTCCGGGATTGAGTTGAACAGCTTACAGGGCAGATTTAAAAAGAAGAATTGATGACATCGCGGTGGATAGGAAAGAGGTCTGGCATGGCAGAATTTTAAAAACAACAAAAATGTGAAAGTTAATTGGCGATTTACAACAGAGGATGCCCGGATAAAGTAGATCACTTTATCCGGCTCTTGAGAGTTGACGTGACACTAGTATTCGTGAGAGAAACGTTATCAGCGCCGGCTTCTAGTCAGACTCAGCGTTCTTAGTCGCTTGCATCTTCTTCTTGATGGCGTCGGTGGCGATAGACACCTGCTTGGCCGCAAGATCGAGTACATTGGCCCTAAGCCTTGGACTTACCTTACTGGCAGCATCAGCTAATGCCAGACCTGCTGCCAGCTCTCTTATGTAGGGGTTCCAAGGCGGTACTGGTCCTGCACCGGTAGGACCGCCGCCATCGACCATTACGCCCCAGGAAACCCAAGTCCCAGCTGCATATCGACCTGGCTGCAGAACAGGCCCTACGCCAGAAGTTGCCTGATAGAAGGCAAATGCAATGGCAGTGGATTGGGCTTTCGCCTGAAGATCCTCATTGTTCACGGTCTCGGTCCCAACCACGACCTTCCAGTCAGAGAAGGGGACCGTGTGAATTGATGCGTATGCATTAATGTTCTCCAGCGATGCTGTAGGCACGAAGCCATCGTTGTTTGCCTCCGCAGTGAGGGAGCCATCAGGCACAACAGTCACAAAGTCATCGTCTACGAAGTCACCCAAGCCTACGTCGAAAGCATCAATAAGAACACCTGCCTCGCCGGGGCCATTCCCTCCGGAAATGTACCAAGCCTTAGCTACGATATCCGCGTTCCCCACATTCACAGGTGGCGGAGTGTTGGCGGTGCTAGCAAGCGCACCGTTAGTCCCGCCTGTTATTGACCAAAACGCGAAATTCGCGCTGTGCGAACCGCTGTCATCAGTCCAACTGATTGATGGCGGTGCCCAGGGAGCTTGGAATATATCCCCAGGTGTCATTACACTAGGTGGTGGCGCGGGCACAACAATATCGACCGAAGCGCTTCCATGGTGGCGCTTCCGGCGTGAAATCCATATGACGTAATGGGTGTACGCATTAGGCATAAAAATCTCCTTTTGAACTCATCGTTTTTATCCTCCTACTATCTATTCGAATATCTATTCGAATGGCGCGTACAATTGTATCATAATATTTAAAACCTTGTTTTTTTTGTGTGACCTTTTTCTATGTTGGTGAATAAAATTACAGATGAACTGGTATTAACGAAACTAGAATTTACTCCAACAAAGTGCCGAATAAGAAGGAACAATTACTTGCTCCCCCTCTTCTGAGAACCGTACGTGAAACTTTCGCTTCATATGGTCAGATTCCATACCTTTTGGTTAAACGTTTCAGACTATTTTCGCTTATTGGGGTTCACGACTCTTACAATGGTTCAACTTTCGTTTTCTTCATCGCATTCTTATCCTAACAGATTGTTTGAATGAGTCTTTCAAATTTCTCCATATTGTCCTGAGAGCTTTACACCCCAGCGTTACCACTGACGCATATCTCAGTAGGATTACCCCAAACGGAAAGGGCAGCACATAGCAATTCATGATGCAGCTTCTTGTCGCAGCACGGTATACCCCGTACGACGTACGAGGTCTGTACATAGTGTTTTTCAAGAGCATACAGGATTATTTCCTGTCATATTCGTATCTCTCCAAAGCTCGTCCCAAGATAAGAGCAAATGTTTCTCTCCAATCCAGATCCGATGCTTACAACACAGTCTTGCAGATAAGAATGTGTGAACTGTGTGTGACTCTTGTTTATTGCTATGTGAATTTTAATAATGCATTTGTAATAAAGGTGACCAATGGCAAAGAAACCTAAATCCAAATCTACTGCATCAACAGCATCTTCCTGGTGGTCTGAGAGAAGCAAAATTCTGGCAAGCATAACAAAACCTAAACCAGTCAGAGCGAGACCAAAAATAAAGAAAGCCAAGGCGAAAGCAAAACCAAAGAGAGTCCAGACAAAAAAGGTAGTTAAAGCTAAAAAGGTGATGAAGATGAAAAAAGCGACAAAGGCAAAGAGAGGAAAGGCGAAGAGAACAAAATGATACCTGGGAAATTATAAACACATTAAGGTATTAAAAGTACCAATAATGGAGGTACTGCATGGACTTAAAATGTGTTTATTGTGGAAAGGAAGCCAGGTATATGTTTGAAGGAACAAGCCTGTGTAAAGACCATCTGCCTAAAGAATTAAGAGCAAAACACCCATCAGGGAATCCAGAGCCTGTTGTAATTAATGTAATTAATGCTCCTGAAGTACCTGAATGAGTTAGTTATCTCAAATCCACGATAATACCAAAAAGAGGTGTTTATTTTTTTATCGATTTATCAGCCGAATTTTTACAGGTCAGTTAATCAGCCACGGATTTGGCAGAACTCTTTCACCGAAATATGTAAATAGTATCATAATTAACGTAACAATTCGGAGGATGCTATGAAAAACGAATTATTGTTTATTGCTATAATACTCGGAATTGCAATATCAGGTTGTGTCAGTAATAAAACTGAAACTATTGTAGATGGCGTTGTCACAGTAGAAGCGGGAAAATATGTTGATTATAAATTTTCAGTTCCATCGCAGGCAAGTATCTCTGGAAATTTTACAGCTTCCGGTGGTAGTGGAAATGATATAAGAGTTCTTATTCTCGATGAAACTTCATATATCAATTGGATTAATGGTCATAATGTATCAACATATTATGACTCAGGACAAATAACTACAGGCAGCATTACTGCAAGCGTGCCAAAAGGCAGTTATTATCTTGTTTACTCTAATACGTTTAGTATAGCCTCTACAAAGAACGTTAAGACTAAAGTTGATGTAACGAGCAGCTGAATTGAAATAATAGCATTGTGAAGGTGCAGTGATACCATACAATTCTTCCAGGGCGTCCATATTGGTGTTCCTGTAGTGTCTGGTTGTTCCAGATCTGCACCAGTTGGGACGATTGTTTGTGGGCACATCCGGGCTTCATGAAGCTTCATGGGGCGAAGTTCTCTGGTGAAGGATAGGAATTATGCCTGAAAGGCTGGGATCGTCTTAAACTAAATTTTTATATCTTTTACTGTAAACCCCGAAATTTACACCTACTACTGTAAATTCCAGGATTTACGCTATATCCCTGTAAAGTCTCTAATTTACTCGTCCATGGAGGGTTTTGATTACCAGGCGGCTCCGCAGGAGCAGATCTGTGCAGTAGGACTCTAACCCTGTAGATATACGCTGCTTGTTTGCGTTTTTCCAGCGTTTTCTTCAGGTATCCTGTTATTTTGGCTTTCTTTCTTGTGCTTCGAGGCACGCGTGAACTACGCTCGGACGAAGTCCGAGGTATCGCTAAAAACACTGGCGCATGCGCTAACCTCTCCGAAGGGCTATTCCTGCGTGTAGGCGCACATTCGCTTTTGCGTGCTCACTGTAGGGCGGAGGGAGGCAGTCCTCATGATTCTGCTTTGATGGCTCTGTCTTTGCTCATATAGAATGATTAACCGGCAGTATTGGGAGATGTATTTTTCGAAATCCCATGAATTAAAAAATAACCAATAGACAATAGGAAAGATATACAAGATGTCCTCTCGGGGTTAGTAAACTAATAATAGGAACTTACGACCCTACTCTGTATTTCTCTCCTTTATGTCTATAGAACTCCACACTTGTGTTTGTTGATTTAACCTCTTTCACTCATATTGTGCGCCTTTCGGTTGCTCTGCTGAGCGATTTCTCAGCGTTCCATTGAGCTTTCTAGTCCAACCATTTTTTTCACTTCCTTTTAAATTATAAGCATTGCAGTCTTTACATTTGATTATTTTAATTTTTTTCTTCTTAAAGCCTAAAGCACATACATTTGATAGGATTGGACGTAGAAAGCGAATCAGCGGAAGGACTGTTTTGGCTGGTGATATACCTTTATTGGATAGAAATCTACGTATTCGCTGTGCATGAGCCATTTGCATCATCCATAGGAAGTGCTCTTGCCATCAGCATGTACATTCCCCCCTTAATCTCAAGCGTAAGTGTCTTCGTAAAATTATTTATCTTCATGGAATAATCTCGGCACCACAGAAGGATCATCCATCGAGAAACTTTTACTCCATGTTGCTGCCACATGTGATCTTTTACTTTACTTAATGATAGACCGCTTTGATAAAGAGAAATTGCCTCTACAATGTGTTTTTTCTGAAAACGTCTTCTTAGAAATCCATCATCTGGAGAAAATTTTGATCCACAGTTTTTACATTTTCTTAATCTTTTCTTTCCAGATTTATTGTATCTGTAACCACGCCAAACACTATCGTTACTTCCACATTTCGGACATTTATACGTCTCTTCGCCCATAATAGCCTCAATATTAATATACGGCGGAGAAGATATTTAAATATATCCCTTTAAATAGACAATATCGAGATGAGTAAGCATTATATATTATCACAGTTATATTAGATTATAATGATGAGAATGATGAAAAATAAAACCTTACTATTATTTGTGGTTTTACTTCTTGTAATAACAGCGGGATGTGTGGAGCCTAAAGAAACCCCAGGACCGAATAACTTAGGTGTGCCTTCAAAATCATTCGAATCGCCATTACAGGGAAAGGTAACAGGCGACACAGGAAATGCCGTTAATATCATCGACAGGAAGATTATCTCAACCGCAAGCCTTACACTGGAGGTAAAAAGCGTAGAAAAGGCTTCTAATGAAATAACGAAAATAGCAGAGGCAGGCCAGGGTTTTATATCAGGTTCATCAACCGACGATTCAGGGGGGAGCAAAAACGCCCAGATGACTATAAGGGTTCCCCAGAAGAATTTTTACTCAACCGTCGAACAAATAGAAGCATTGGGAACCGAAAAATCCAGGCAGATTTCAGGCCAGGATGTAACAGAAGAGTGGATAGACGTGGGAGCCCGCCTTGATAACCTGAAAAAACAGGAATCAAGGTTCCACGAAATATTGAAAAATGCATCCACAGTTAAGGATGTTCTTGAAGTCGAGCGTGAGCTTGAACGGGTGCGCGGGGAAATAGAAAGCCTTACCGGGAAGATGAACTATCTAAACCAGAGCGTTGAAATGTCCACTATTACAGTAAATTTTATGGAGCCGGCGCCAATAGCAGGCGAAGGATGGGGGATAACTGAAGCGCTAAGGGAGGCTGCAATTGGATTTATCGGGAGTGTAAACGGTTTAATCGTTTTCATCGGGTACATTCTACCGATAGTTGTATTTATTGCATTGATAGTATTGCTGGCAAGGTGGGTTAAACGGAAAGTCCTGCCGTGGCTGAAACAATAGAGAAATGAAGTCATCATTATACGGCGGTAAAGATATATTTTAAATATATCCCTTTAAATTGACATATCTGGGACAATGAGGTTTTGCGGAATTTTATTTCAGGATTTCAAGCCGTAATATCAGGTTTGCCTGAGGCTCAGATATGTTACTTTTGCGGTAATTCCTTAGTAAGTTTGTAGGCATCATAAATATTCCATATCCAAAATAAGATCAATAATAAAAATAGAATCGCTGGCCCATTAGAATTCGGGGCTACCGAAGCTGCAAATGCGAACATGGAAAACAAAAAAATATTTAATACAAGAATCCCTATCCCTCTTCCCCCTCTGCCGCAATATATTTGACCAATACCCGGAATCAAGAAGCTTAGAAAAGCGGCAAGAGCGCCACTTTTTTTCTTCTCTTCCTCTTGATACTTGACCTCTTCATCCTCCTCGGCTTTGAGTCCAACCTGCTGCAAAAGCTCCTGCTCTGTTACATGATTCTTAAGACTCTCAGCTTCAGTTCTATATTGTTCACATAACTCCTTGTATCGAGCTTCAGTTATTTCGCCCTGCGCAAGCCTTTCATCCAACTTATCAAGAAGAGCATTGATTTTACCGAGCCTATCTTTATGCAATTTAATATCATCTGAGTTTTCCAATTCTTCAGAATTGCTATTCGCCTCCTGAATCATTATATTATATTTCATTATCCCACCAAATTTTACATAATACTTTTTCTTGCCCACGGAAAACGTTTCTATATGATCCCTTCCGAATGGTCGTAATAAAAACTTGGATAGTAGCTCTTCACCGTCCAATTTTATTTTTGCAATACCTGTCAATTGAGAATAATCGACTTCAAGTGTATGCATTCCTATTCTTTTTTCAACTTTTGGCATTTTTTATCTTGATATCTTCCCGATAATTCTCTCTTACCATCGATTTAAAGCCCAACCTCTTTCATAAGCTCTTTTTCTGTTATCATATTCTTCAGTATCTCAGCATCGTTTCTGTATTGCTCAGATAATTCCGTATACCTGGCTTCTGTTATTTCACCTTGAGCAAGCTTTTCATCCAGTTTTTCGAGAAATGCATTGATTTTATTGAGCTTTTCCTTTTGCTTTTTTAATTCGTCAATTGTCCTTTCGGGTTTTTGGGGAATAGCATGATGCGGGACTGGCATGGGTATCGGAGTTGATATGAAGGCAGATGTTATGGATTTCTTGCAGTGTGGACATTGGGTTAATGTTTCTAATTTTTCCTTTCCACAATATTTACACAATTCAAGATTTCCTTTTGGTCTTACTATAAGATATATTAACACAACAATTAAAAATAAGAAGAACGCTGCAATTCCCCACAGGGTTCCGCTTTTTCCCCGCTTATTGGCATCTCTGACGATCCAGATGATAACATATATCCAGACAATAAATAATATTAAAGTGAAACTAGACGCTATAATGAGTGGATCAGTTGAACTTTCTTGTACCGGTGTTAAGGCTGGTCTTGTTAAGGCTAGTTTGCCGTTTGCATCTATGATAATCTTAAGCACCGTGACGCCTGTAGCAGGTTTACAGGTTTCTCCGGTTTGGTATCTGCATCCCCATGTCCAGATAAGTTCATAATAACCAGGTTCTTGATCTCTTGGAGCCCTTATTGTATAGTATTCTTGACGATTCTCTCCCGGGCCAATTTCACCGAAATCTATGCGTCTTGGTGTGACCCATGATGCCGCATTACCCGATGCATCAGCCCAGGCATACAAGCCATGTTCATCACTCCTGGCTGAAAAAGATAAATAATCATTTAATTCATCCCCCTGCGCTACTGTAAGAGGTTTATGATCACTCCCGGAAGTTGCTGGTGCGGACTCCACTTTGACAGTGATTTGAAGTACCGTATCACTTATGGACGTGCATGTCGTTCCATCAGTATATTGGCAACTATATTTCCAGATCAACTCGTAATAGCCGGGTTTTTGACTCCTGGGAACACTTATCGTATACTCCTGTTCAATTCTTTCTCCAGGATCGATTGGACCGAAATCTATGCGTCTTGGTGTGACCCATGATACAGCACTTCCTGAAGCGTCAGCCGTGGCAAATAAGCGTTTATATGCCCCCGTAAAACTCGTATTTTGGGTTATTTCTTCTCCTGGTGTTAAAATAAGAGATACGTAATTATGCTCAATAGCTGAAGCTGTATTAGTTAGGAAAATAAAAAAAATGACTAGAATAACATATTGTATTCTACTCATAATATTTTCCTTTTTCATGGATAAATGAACGGATCTTTTTCAGTTTTGCTGAACCGCTTTCAAGATTCATGACTTTGCTTTTCAATTCGGAAATCTTTCCCATATACTTATTTTTCAAATCATTATAAGTCTGGTCTGAAATCTCTTTATTTACAAGCCTGCTTCCGAGATTGCCAAGGACATCTTCATCTTTCTTTATCACTCCCTGCATCTGCAATGCATCGTTTTCAGCCTTTGCGATTTCAGCATCCAGCATTGAAATTGCTGTGTTCAGCCCAAAACTCAGATAGTTCCTGGTATCGATATCGAGATTCTCAGGCGGCAAAAGGCTATGCTGTTTTCTTTTTTCAGCTTCGAATGCTGATTCTTTTTCTATCCTTGGCTCAATTTTTACCGGGTCTTCCTCAATATGTGGTGGCAGCGAATCATCAACCTCTGACACATAAACCTCTGCTGCTGTTGGGGTTTTAGCTTTCCCTGATACATTTTTAAATGTTTTATATATCTTATTGAAAATTACATATGCCATAAAAATCATCGCAATTATGGCTATAAGCCCCAAAATTATAGATGAACCATCGGATGTTCCTCCGTCTTGTGGTGTAATTGTTGATGTGATTTCCCCAGCAGACCTTACTGTTATGGGCTCCTTCAAAATTTCTTCTTTTTTTGACGTTATATCGTCCCCAAAATAATATACTACCCATCCTTCCACAGTAAAATCGCCTATTTCGTTAGGCTTTAATCTCACTTCAATATCTCTGGTTGCACCGGGTTCAAGCTTGTATGTCGAAGTATATTGCCCGGCTGCGCCCTGAGTGAATTCTGTTGAAGAAACAGACATGCCAGAAGGGGGTTTTATAATTACCTGAACACTCATAACAGGTTTTGTAATAAGATTGACCACAGACAATCTTAACAAAACATCCTCTCCGACTACCACATTTGTTTTCTCTCTATGAAGTGAGACGCTTGCGGATAGTTCTTTGACAGTTTCTACGGGTGTTGGAGTAAGAGCTGTACCTTTAGGAGTTATAGTGGGTTTTATGAGTGTAAACGAATTTATAATCTTGTCCATGTCATCTGAAAAAAACGGATAATCACTTGTTAGCGAACCATCTGTTATTATAAAATAATTATCACCGGATAAAATAAGTATCTGCCTTTCCTTATATTCTTTCTGCTGATAATCTTCATAAAACATCAATTCTTTGCCAGTCACACCGCCGATTGTTACATATTTTTCATTAAAGGGGTAAATACCCAAACTGTTGAGATACCTTATTCTGTCACCTACAATTTCATCAAGACTCATTCCCTCAGAAGGCTCAACAACAACTTTTACCCATGCGCGCCCTGTTTGGCTGCTGAAAGTCTGGTCAGTACCGTCAGGTTCTTCTATATAACTCCAGCCTGTTGGGTATTCTATCTTAAAATCTTTTCCGATATTGGTAAACGTAAAGGCTGAAGCACTATTAATTAGAAGTATGGAAATTAAAAAAAATAAAATTGTTTTTTTCATTTGATCCCTGTCAGCTACGAATATGTTCCCTTTTTGCACAAATTGAGCAAGGCAGATAATTTGCTCAGTCTCCTAACTTGAGTTCGTTTTCAAGCTGACTATGGTTTCCTTGAAAGCAGACGTGCAATTGCTAATATGCCAACGAGACCCAGTACCGCACCAAATCCCGGTACTTTGGGCGTCTCTGCAGCTTTTGGGACATTTTCAGGATTTGAAGGTTCAGAACTTTCTGGATTCTTCGACGCTGCCTTGACGTTTATAGAGTATGTAAGACTTAAAGGCTGATAATTGTCTTTATCGTCGCCAGGATAATACATTCCTGTGAACTGAATAGTATGTGAACCGATTCTTGCCGATTTATCTGCTTTTATAACTACTGCTATAGTTCTTGCGGTGCCCGGTGGAACACTGAATGTACCGTATACCACACCTGCGCCTGCTGCCTGTCCGAAACTTTCACCGTAAACATGTATGCCGCTGGGTACGCTGACACGCGCGTCTACATTCAGCGTCACATCGTTTAAAGATGGATTATTCATAAACAATTCCACAATTCCATCCTGGTCTGTTTCTATCACATCTGTTACGGGCCTCAGTGTAACAGATGGACCTACGCGGAATTTTGCCGGCGTTGCTGAGGCTGTGGGCGCAGCAGTAGTGACTACAACTGTGGGTACAGCGGTTGTAGCTACTACCGTAGGCGCTGTTGTCGTTTGAGCAGGTGTTGTTTCATTTTGTGATAGCGCAGGACTTGCCAAGATCACAAAAAGTAACAAATTTACAAATAAAAGTTTTAAAGTTTTCATGAAATACCTCTACATATGATTATTATGATTATTATATATACCTTTCCACACCTTGATATTGTCTAATTACAGGGATATAAAATAAAATTCTCGATATTTTTCAACCATAAATATTCGAAATCGCAATTATGAAAAAGTTTTATAAGACTCATCAGCTTGTTCCTCTCCAGATTGAGTTCTATACATGCCTCTTTTGCTGACGTTTTTCCCTTTAACCTGAGTTTGAAAGATGGTTTTATATTTTAATCAGCTAATTTTTTTTGGTACTTCTATTGCCATTGATTTTGTCCGCCTTTTACCTCGATTTTTTGTTGCAACCAACTATTTTTAAATAAAAAAATCTCTTCTGTTATGAACTTGCCTTCTTTTACTGTATCCCTGTATGTCATTTTTGTAGCAAGCTCAACAGCGATCATAGATATGTCTTCTTGATATACTTTTTTCCCTTCAAATTCGAATTTTTGGCGACTTACTTAAAAGGGAGTGATTTTAATTTAACATATCAAAAATCATCGAGGCAATCGGAATGGATGCTTAAGAACAAAGATTCAATTATTCAGACCATTGGATTGATTGTACCTATAATCCTATTTATTTTGGCGAAGCTTTTCCCACCAAACGGTTCATGATATAAAATAAAGTGTCACAAACCCATACTTAATGACAAAGCCTATACTACCGTTTTTTGCACAATGCTCCATCTCATGGATTCCGTCACGCTTTCCAATACCCTCCCATCTATTTCCGCCCGAACCATGCGCTCTCGTGGGAGTTGTACCTTCATTGGTGCCACGTATGCAACTTTACAAATTACTAACTTTCATTACTGGCGCGCGGAGACGTATCTCTGAAAAACTTTCAAGACTTTCAAACCTTTCCTATCCAAGAACATAATCACTCTCTGGATTTATGACTCAAATGAACACAACTAAAAAACAAGTTGCTTAGGTACAGCCAAAATTAAAATATTACGAAGTTGCATACTCGGCACTAATGAAGCTACAACTCCTATATGCGCTAAAAACGTCCCAAAAGCTGCTCTCGCGGGGGCAGGCGCACATTCGCTTTTGCGTGCTCCTTTTAGGGTAAGGGGGCAGTTCTCATGACTTCGTGAGTGATGCAATGGCGATACATTGCCCTTGAGGAGCTTGCTTTAATATGTGTTATCGCAACAGGAGCCGGGCAACCGCTCTACGTGAGCAACTTCAAACCTTGGATGAACGAAAAGCAGTGACTCTTCATTTCATAATACCGTGACGGATTTGATTAAATAGTAAACTAAAAATACTGGATACTAAATACCGAGTTCCTTTGCTAATTCTTCAAAGTTTCTAACTTTAGTACCTTTTTTCTTGCCTTCATCAAGCTGTTTCATAATATCAACATCAGATAGAACTTCTATAGTTTCTTTCATCGATTCGGTACTGTCAAGTCTGCGTTTGCTAAAAAAGTAGCTCTTCAATCAAGAAGGTAACTGCATACAATTTATTTAACATTATAATATCAGCAAACGACAACTTGACAGAACCTTAAACTCATATGTTTTCAGTCGCTGTTTTCAGTGGAAGGGGGGAGAACAATTTATTTCTCCCCCGATAATCCCACTCTCTAATGGGCAGGTTGGGGGGGGAAGGTGGAGTCTTCTCAAAAAAATTTTCCTGCCCACAAACATTCCTCAACAATTTTGTTATATTTAAAAACTTATGATTGTCAAATAGATGTTAGATACATATGTTTATGCTCTGTGATATTAGCAGACATTTCTTATTTTTATTAAAAGTATATATAATCGAAAATACATCTCTCCTCTTGTGAACTCACGTGAATCTTATAGACAGTATTGGAAAAACCGTTATTGGTATGTTTGGTATTCGTCCTACACCACCTCCATACGTACCTCAAGCTCAAAAATATGTCCCACCGACATATAGAACTCAATCGGATAAACCTCAACCGCAGCCTGCTCCACAATCGGGTTCTGTCAAGTCTGCGTTTGCTAAAAAAGTAGCTCTTCAATCAAGAAGGTAACTGCATACGATTTATTTAACATTATAATATCAGCAAACGACAACTTGACAGAACCTACAGAAATAAAAAATTTATACAACTCCAAAAGGATCTCTTTAAAGTGACATTCACAATTAAAATCAATGAACCTGCGGAAAAATGGCTCCGAAAATACAACAGGGAGATTCAAAAACGATTTGCTACTAAAATTAGAAAATTGAAAGAAAATCCAAACCTGCATGGCAAACCTTTAAGGGGATCTCTTCACGGGTACTGGGAATTATATTTTGAGAATAAATTCAGGATATTATATACAATTGATTATGAAGAACAAACTGTCACCATACAAGCTATAAAACACAAAGATGAGTTCTAAATACCGAGTTCTTTAGCTAAATCTTCAAAGTCTCTAACTTTAGTACCTTTTTTCTTGCCTTCTTCAAGCTGTTTCATAATATCAGCATCAGATAGAACTTCTATAGTTTCTTTCATCGATTCATATTCATCTGTTGATATTGTAATCCAGCCAGCTTGGTGTTTTCCAGTTATTGCAACATTAGTCATTTGATCAATCTTTATAGGATTGTAATCTATTTAAAGCTTAATATAGGCTTTGTTCAGGTCCTCCCACTGTCACAAACCCCGTACATGCGCTTAACCCCTCCCGAAAAGCTGTTCTCGCGGGGCAGCGCCAGGCATTTTAATAGTGAGAATCTCGAAAGAGCAGATGTTAACTCTCAAATTTTAGTTAATATCGTATTTTCAATCTCAGACAATACTTCAGCAAGACCTGTCTCTTTAGAAGGTTTGATTTCAGTACTTACATGTTTATGATACGGGAAAGTGGATATTTCTTTATAGTGGGCGGCATTATCATATCTAAAAATCATATTGCCTTTACCATCTGAGAGATTGAATCTATATTTCAGCCGCTCCTTTCCAGTCTGGATATACTCCATAAAAGTAAGTACATACCCTCCTAAAAATAATAGCCGCCCTCTTACCATTCCCTCATCGCTGCTGAATTCTTTGAAATCAACAGTTTTATCCACAATGAGTTTGGAGTCGCTCAATAATTGCTCAATTGTTTTAAAATAATCAGCGACTACCAATAAGTATTCACCGCTTTTGCCTTTTTCAGTCTTTCTTCAAGCGTTTTAAGACCTTTTATCAGTCCCCACCACTCAAAATAATCCTGCGAGTCCCCAAGGTCTCCGTTCTCGAACTTTTTCAGGAATTCGGAAGATGATATGTGATATTTCTCCTCGAACTGTTTTATTTCATTTTTTACCAGGTTGATCTTTGATTCTAAGAGTATTATCTCCCTGTGAATCGAATCCTTTATTACTGGTGCTACATCATCAGAAATGGCAATGTCCATGGTTTATCATATGCAGGTATTTATTATTAAACTTTTGTGAATTTATTAACTCAAATCATATCCGCGCCCGGGTTTAGTTTTTATAACAGCCGTATAGGATTTTGGTGCTCTAAAGGAGGCATGGGGACGCCTATCGTTACCGACCTCGTTTTGAAAGACAAAGCATCCGGTGCAGGTGCATGAGGTTTCTATCGTTTGTTCGTTGTTTTGGCTTTTACCGCCATTGAGGGTACGAACTTATAGGATATCCAGTTATTTATATGGTAATGGCATATAGCTATTTATAGTTTAAAAGTCCTATTTATCCTGTGCCCGATAGAACCATTAGAGAAACTCGAATACTTGCTGAAGATGAGATTATCGACATCTCGGTAACACAGGTACCGGTATCATCTGATATCCCTCACGGCGTAAGATACAGCTTCAACTACCGTGTTATAGTAATTAACCTCAAAGTTTAGCTTGAGTATGCATTGTCAGTAGCAACATATATTGAACTCACCGCAAAGAACGCAAAGTTCGCAAAGATTTTTGCTGCTATGCTTTGCGTTCTTTGCGCCCTT
>CABMIB010000052.1 GCA_902386135.1 uncultured archaeon | reverse complement strand
TAAGTTTCAATCCTTGTTTTAATGGATGTGCCTTTTGAATTTCATTGCAGTTTCCCAATGAAGCAGCGATTCCTCGGTTTCAATCCTTGTTTTAATGGATGTGCCTTTTGAATAGTATATGCGAATTACACAGTGGGAAAGAAGAAGTTTCAATCCTTGTTTTAATGGATGTGCCTTTTGAATAGCACGAATTTTCGCCTATTTAGGGCAAAATACGCACTATTATGGCTTATTTTTTGCGCTTAAAATTCTTGATACAAAATTATGGATTCGTTTATAACAATAAGAAAATCAGATGCAGATGTTACTGTAACAGCAATCGATGCATTTATTTTTATATCTTGTCTTGCCTGGATAAAAGCCTTTGTCTATTATCTCAAGGATTTCATCTATGATTTCAATGCCTTTTTTAAAATCTTTCTCTGTTAAATCTACCTCTTCGATATGGTTATTGCTTCTTGTAAAACAGATAAATCCCTTTTTTACATCAACATTGTAGTTCTCTTTTATCATAACACCATGCAGCACCAGTTGAAATTTGTAAGTCTGGAAAATCTTGTCCTTGAATTCGGCAAATTTATATTCAAAAGGTGCGGCTGACCCATCCTCAAGGAAAAGAACCTCATCTACGATTCCTTTGATATGATTCTTTTTTGATGCAATGAATATGTTCAGTTCTTTTCTCACTACACCGAGCTTCTTTCGTAGGTATTCGGGATTTGTTATCCTTTTTTCCTCATGGACCTCCCTTCCCTTCAGTACCTTGAACCTTGATTCTTCATGCTGCCGGATATCCAAACAGCGCATAAAATAAATAAAGCGCGGGCAGAAGAGGTACTCAAGCACGTCAGAAATGGTGATAATCGTATCCCCGGCGGTCATAATTCAATTTCCTCAAAAGAATTTCGTCAATACTTCATCACTTACAAGCTCTTTATCAAAAGCCTGACCGAGAAGCTTTACTTTCTTAAAAGACTCATCATCCATTGGAAATACATACACCGAATCCACATCAGTATCGATTACCTCTTCGCATTCTAAAGCCATGGAATCCCTCTCGTTCGCATTAAGATTACCAAGAAAAACACTCTTTTGCACCCGGTAAAGCCCTTTATCAAGACAAACGCGAGCGACATTCTTACGTCTGGTATTATCTGCAATATCATACACTACCCATACCATTGTCATATCATCTCCTCCTATTTTATCAAACTATTCGCTATACTGTGACATTCCATCTGTATTGTGTTCCGAACTTTGACATTGCGTCCATTGTATTCGATTTCCTTATCAAAAGTATCATTAATAGCCGAGATCAACACAGATTTGCCCTCTTTGTTCAGATATAAACCGCCGGGGATTTTATCGAATAAGCCCTCATGCACCTGTTTTTTCGAAAAAAGGTTCATAACAGTCCTATCGATGTGTACCCTGAAAATCTCTATAAGATCGAAAACAAAGGATTTTTTATTGTAATTGTCAGTGTGCAGGAAGCCCATGTAAGGGTCAAGTCCTGCAATGATACACGCTCTCTCGACCTGCGAGTACAGAACCCCGTACCCATAGTTGAGCAGGCAGTTAAAGGCATCATGCGCCGGGTCCCGGCTCCTGCCGTTGAACTTCCACGCTTCAGGCATAATGCTACTCAGGGCATCGAAATACGTAAGGGATGCCATGCCCTCGGTTCCCATGATCGAGCCGCGTTTCTCTTCAAGCGAGCCTTTCATGCCTATGAGGTCTTCCTTCAATTGCGCCATTTTCGCAATGCGCGGTTCAAGCACATCCTTATCATCAGGGCGGTTCTTTTTCAGGTCTTTGAGGAAATCAAGCTGGTTTTCAAGCTTCTGCACGATCCAGCCGCGTGCCAGGTTGAATCCCACAGCCGAAGCCTCAGCCTCAAGCTGCCTGCGCCTGATAAGAGTGGTGCTTCCAAGCTTGGAG
Source organism: uncultured archaeon (assembly GCA_902386135.1). Taxonomy (GTDB): domain Archaea; phylum Halobacteriota; class Methanosarcinia; order Methanosarcinales; family Methanoperedenaceae; genus Methanoperedens. Next base: position 11,268 of record CABMIB010000052.1, on the reverse strand, counting down.
TGCCATACCCGCCCAAAAGGGTTTCCGTTATAATCAAGGAAAACTATATCGATATTGTTCTCAACAGCGAACTCGATAGCATCTGTTGTAATGGTCGCAGATGTGGAAATAAGAATGCTGTCCACTTTGTCAGCCGATATTTCAAAGCTCTTATCATCGTTCTTGACAAGGAAACAGTTCTTATCCTTTTTGAGATACGCACCGCGCGTGTTTATTACGAGTTGCATGTTATTTGTATACTACTATTTTTACATATATAATATTATTTTTAACTTTTAAACATTTCTGTGAACACTTTGCGTTCTTTGCGCACTTTGCGGTGCATGATTATTTATCTGGATTTCGAACATCTGACTTGATAACTGCCCCGAATCCCCTTGAAACTGATTTCCCGATGCCGAGATAATCAGGTATGAGGAAGTTGGCGCAGAATCCACCGATAAAGCTCATCACGTTCACATCTTTCAGCCTGCTCTTTCTGATTTTCACATCAACATCGCACTTTATCATCCCAGGCACCTGGTAATCCAGCGATTTTGACATTGAGATCAGGTTTGCAATTAGTGTTTTTCTCAGGAATTCCTTTCTTTCCTCCATTCCGCTCATCCCATAGTACCGCATATAATTCTCCTGGTTCAGAGCAAGCCACGGAGTCGCAAACTCATACGAATATATTTTATCCGTTATCCCGAACTCCTGGTTCCTGACAGCAATGCCCTTCTCGACTATCTCATATACCTCCTCGCCAAGTTTTATTTCATCGTATTTATCATAAATCTGTTTTAAAACTTCGGCGCCGTCATTAATGCCAATGACCATCGGCGCGTCGTCTATCATTTTGTACTGCACCAGCGGATAGCGGTAGATGAATTTATCAGCATTGTGCTGGTGGAGGAGGGAGTATTCGTTGAATTTGGTGGCGAAGAAGCCGCGCAAAAGCGAGGCTGGGGCGTGGATGGGGCGGGTGGAGCGGAGGGTGAGGGTGAAGGTACGGAGTATCATATTATTAAACTTGAAACCTGAGTATCATCTGCAAATTGAGCTCCAATAACAGAATCATATTTCATTTCACAAAAGGTAATGTCTTCATTTTGCTCTTTATGTTTTAGTACATACCAGTAAGGCATTTTTACTTCATACAATCTGCGCTGTGAGGGTGGCAACGATAGAGCTTCAGCTATAAAAATAGAAGGGATTACAGGAATCTGAAGATAATCTACTTTTCTTGTTACTTCATTTTTATCCTCTCGATTTGGATTATCAAAAATACCCATCAGTCTTTCTTGTGTTTTTGAGTATTGTTTACTTGCATCAATAAAATTCGGTGAGTTTTCGATATCTATTCCAGAATAAACATCTTCAACGATTTTTATAAGGTCATTTTCTGTTAATTTTTCAGGGGAATTTTTGAAAATTTCGAAAGAACGGGTTAATAATCCACTATCTTCAGGGTCATAAATCTTCTTCGATATATCAGATGCTTTGAATATTGATATCCAACTATCTGATTTTTCTCGCCTTCTATTTACCCTTCCAGCCCTCTGAACTATTGCATCGGGCGGCGCACACTCACAAAACATAACATCAAAATCAATGTCGAGGGAAACTTCCACAACCTGAGTTGCAATTAAAAGCTTTTGATTATCAATATCTTTCTCTTTTTCTTTCCTATCTTTTAAGATGAATTTAGAGTGATAACACATTGGGTGCAAATGCTCTAATTTATTATAAAGCTCCTGACATTTTGCCACATTGTTAACTACAACAAGCGTTTTTATCCCCTTATTAACTGATTTTTCGATATCAGGAATTGCATCATCTATGATTTTATCAAATATTTGGTAATGATTCCTGCATGAATTCAATAGAGTTTCATCTCGTATCATACTCACATTTGTAAGAGCTTTCGAAAATAGATTAATAAAATATTCTGGCAGAGTAGCACTCATTAACATGAAACGTGTTCCTAATTTCGAAAAGTGTTTAATTGATTCTATAATAAGCCCTAACGTCCATGAGTCGTAAGAATGAATTTCATCGATGACTATTACGCTGTTAGCTGCATTCGCTTCTATCAATGTCCATTTCCCTGTATTGAACCCTGATGTTAATAGTTGATCGATTGTTGCAACTGTTGCTGGTTTTATAAATGACTTATCAAAAAGGATATTTCTTACATTTTCAGGATTGTCTTCTTCATCCTGAAACATAAAAGATGCTGTGGAATGTGTAAGCCCTACATTTCCCTTACCAAAATAATCTTCTAATCTGGTAAAAATACTGTTTGCTGTAACCATTGTTGGCAAAAGATAGATTAGTTTTCCTCCATCCATATTTTGCAAATTATTCAATGCCCATAATAGAGACGCTTCGGTTTTTCCGCTTCCGGTTGGTGCAACCGCAATAACATTACCTAAAGTACATGCACATTCTTCTTGGAATGGTCTAAGTCCATTATATTTTATTTTCTTCTCTACGCATCGTTTTTCAATGTCTTTAAATAAGTCATCAGCATGCGTTTTTAAGGAGTAGTTAACATCCATTTCTGCTGATCCATACCAGTCAGCGTAATGGAGAATAGCTTTTAATAACAAATATATTATCCGAATTGAATCGGGGTTTTTTTCTTTTTCGAATATTTTCGAAAAAGCACCATCGTAACCAATTAATTTACTTGCGTCAGCATAAGAGTCATATTTATGAATAGGAATTTTTGGAAATGAAAAACCCTCTTTTGTAAAAATTTCTTCAGCCAACTGGAGAGCTTTATTCATTCCATCTTCATAAAAATTAGGTTTTATGCTTGTGCATTCTCTTGAAAAGGATTGCAAATCAGTATTGATTTTTTTATGGTGACCTAAAATCGCTAAAGCCTCAAGTGGTAACAATGTTAAAACTCCATCTTGGTTCCTTAAACCTACACTACCTTGAATAGCAAAAGAAAATGATACCAGTTCATGTCTGTAATTTTCCCTTTTATCAAATCTTTCACCTTTTCTCTTTGCATTCATCATTTTCTGAAAGGGTTCAATATTTTTACCGATATCATGTAATACCACCGTTAAAAGTGAGCTTTTTAAAAAACGCCCCTCACTGAATCCTAATTCTTTGCCTACCCTTTGGATTAGATTCTTTTTGGCTAGTACGGTCTCTTTCCATGCTTCATAAGCCAAATTAATATGAGCTTCATAAGTTTGATCTGGTTTAGCCCAAAAAATAGTATTCATTGTAGGACAACCTTTTTGCCATCTATAACATAACCCTCGATTGGACTTTCAACAATTACCGGCGTACTTACAAAAGTAAATGATTTTCTCTCAGTAACCCTTCTTTCTTCTCCTTTAAACTCAAATCTTGTTGGTAAAAGAAATACTTGTGGGGTGTATATCGTTTTAGTTATAGGAATTATATTGAAATCGATATCGGGTTTGTAAGATTTTGAAACATCCCCTGGTAATATCGTATACTCAAATTGATTAATTTTTTCTGAAATTACTGTTGAAATCTCAGAGATTTTACAAATTTTAAGGAGATCATCACTATTTCCAGCCGTTAAAGGATATACTGGTGAAAAGATTGCATTTCTTAATTCCTCAAGAGGTTCTAATTTTTCAGAGGCGAAATAGATTAAAAAATCATTATAGCAAAGATATTCTCGAATCAAAATACTGTAATGCTTGCGATTTTTTATATCTTCATTTGTGTAATTTTTTTCCTTACCTGTTAGTTTCCTGTAATTCCAGAGATCTTTCATCATGCCTTTATGATTACCATAAACACTAACTAAAATTTTATTTTGGTCTACATGTTTATGTGCATTTTCTAAGTTCAGTCCTAAAGCTGCACCTATCATGCCAATAATTGTTGTTTTTGGCGGCAAAGGTAAAGTTTGATGGAATGTATGCGTCTCTGGAACACGAAAAGAGGCGGTAGTTGCAATCCCTTTAATAGAAAAAAGGAACATACTTCTCCTCTATAAGTAGTGTTGGTCTACCCATTTTGCCATATCATCAAAAGCTTCTCCAATAGATTTTGAATTTTCAATGTCGCCTATAAATACACCTTTGCGTAGCCCGATAACTGAAGATATAGTCTCTGATTTGTAATCCTTGAGAGTTTCTTTAATCATATCTACATTGAGCTTTTTTCCTTCAACTTGAACACTTTCGAGAAAAATTGGATTCTTGGTTTTAAGCATAGCTGCAGCAATGAATTTCGGAGAAATATCAGCCAAGAATCTGGTTTGTCTGCCTGAAGCCCAAAGGTTTTTCACTGCTGAAAGAAGGTCTTTTACTCTCGCTGCTTTTTCGTTATTTTCTATTGGCTTATCAAACCCATCACCAGAACCAACTCTATCAAGTTCAATAAGAATTGTTCCTCTATAAAGACCGGAATGAATCTCAGTCTCAAAAATGTTTGGATCGCCGCCAGCTTTTACACTCATATAATTTGTCCCAAAATCAAGATCTGCTTGATATGGAGTAAGAGCTAACAAAGGCGAAACACGAACAACAGAAGTGCGTTTAGTAGCTTTTCCCTTAGTTTTCCCTTCTGCGCCTTCAGTTCCCATATAACCAAACAAATCATCATCAATATACTTCTCAGGTTCTTGTTTGGTTGTTGCCGCTCCCTTTGAGATCGATGCAGCAACCCCTTCTGATAATGGTCTCCCTAATACTTCCAATTGATTTCTCAATGCTCTTCTAACCGCCTGAGATGATACATAAGGGAATTGTTCTTGTCCAACGGATATTTTTTTAATATTTGATATATTATCTGCTTCTTTATCCGACCCATTTAACGAGGCAAATGATACCGGCGTTAAATATGTCAATGTCAATGCTTTTGCAGTTTTCATTGGTATTCCTCCTTATTTTCTATATCAGCACCTTTATTCTGCTCTTGTCGATTTTCTGCATTAAAGGTGTTTAAAGCAGCAATCATACAGAATTGTTTAAATTCAGTGAAATTTTCCTCAACAGCCTGCCCTTTATTGTACAAATCGGCAGTTACTGATGCTCCATATTTTAGCTGAATTCTATTAATTTCATTAAGAAAATCCTCTGGTTTTCTTGTTTTCCGTAATCTGAAAAGGTCTCCCTTGCCCTTCTTTCCAAATGGGCCAACACTTTTTCCTATAGTCTTCCCTAAGCTAACCGCTGTATCGATTATTTCTTGGTTCATTTTGCCTCCATCTTCCTTCAATATTTTCTCATATAATATAACAAAATCATTTATTGGTTTAATATATTGAATTTTTGATTTGTTAATTCGAAAAACGTGTGGTTCTATAAGTTCTACTATACTTTGCTTTCGTAAAATTTTTTCACATATTCGATTTCTAATAATGGTTTTACTTTCATTCTTCGGTTGATCAAAATCAATTAAAAGAGTCATTGTTTCTTTTATATTGATTTTATTTCTTTCAAGGCAATCAAATAGTCTGAATAAATAAACTGAATCCTGAAACGGCCAAATCATTTTTCCCATTTGTGTGTCACCAAGTGCCTCGGTATATAAAACAAAAAATTCAATTGGGGCTTTGGAAAGTGTAATTTCAAATAATTTTTCCAAATCGAGTTCATAATCTTCAGCTATTGAACCAGTGATTTTTCTAATCATAACAATTCTATATAATGAATACAAAAAAGAAAATAATTGCTCAAATGGTCTCTGAAAATAACCACCAAGTTGGTGATTAAAATTTCTAAGTAACTTTAACTTGACATTGTCACATTAGCCACTCTATTATATTTTGATTGCCCCCTTAAATACGAGGAGTATATATCAAGAGATTTTTCAAACTTATAAGAGAGGACATAATACGGTTAAGAACCGAATTAAAGACCTACCACGACCATTTCATACCACGTTTTAAGACAAAGACACACAAAGTTATAGAGCAATCCAAAAAATATCTCTATGGATGCTTGACCGTACAAAAAAGGGGGACAATGGCAGAAATGGCAAAGACCGTTCCGAACTGCAATAATCAATCACTTCAGCACTTTATATCAGACTCACTGTGGGATGAGCAGGGTCTCATATACGATATTCAGGACCGTTTAGCCGAACTTATCGGTGATAAAGAAAATGGATCCCTTCAGTTAGACGAATCAGGATTTCCAAAACAGGGCAATAGTTCAGCAGGAGTACAACGGCAATACTGTGGAAGGCTTGGGAAAAAAGAGAATTGTCAGGTAGGAGTTTTCCTGGGTTATGTAAACGATAACAAGAGGACATTAATCGACAAACGTCTTTACATTCCTGCGGAGTGGGCAGATATTAAACTCAGAAAGAAATGCGGTATTCCTGAAGATCTAGTTTTTAAAACCAAAGCTGAGCTTGGGCTGGAGATGATACTTGATGCCAAAAGACGAGCTATCCCCTTTGGTTGGATTGGGATGGATTCTTTTTATGGGCAGCAATCATGGTTTCTTGCTGAACTTGAAAAAGAGAGAATTGTTTATATTGCTGACATACCATGTGATACAAGAGTTTGGTTGAACAAACCTAATGTAGGGATACCACAGAAAAATGGAATCCGAGGACGGAATCCAACAATCGAAAAAGTTCTTGATAATAATAACCCGATACGGGTAGATAAGTTAGCAAACGAATTAGATTCTTCACAATGGCATAGGGTATTTCTACGGGATTCTGAACGAAAAGAAATGTGGTGCAGGCTTGCGTATCTGCGGGTTTTTCCAGTCATGGATAAATTGCCAGGTGAGGAGTGCTGGCTTATTATTCGAAGAAATGAGGGTGAGACTGAGACAAAATACCAGTTCTCAAATACTCCGAACGATACAAGCATTGATAGGATTGGGAAAATGTCTTGTAGCCGCTATTGGATTGAGCGTGCTATTGAGGATGCTAAAGGAGAGGTAGGTTTAGCAGATTATGAAGTAAGAGGTTACATAGGCTGGAATCACCATGTAGCCATGGTTTTTATGGCGATGTTGTTTCTTCTTGAGATGCAGGATAAATGGAAATCAAAAGCATCACTGCTTACTATTAGCGATGTCAGAGAGATTTTTGAAGTCATTATGCCGAAGAGAAAGGTCACTGATAAAGAAATATTGAAATTGATCAAGAAAAAACACAAAGCACGGTACTCAGCTAAATTATCTCACCATAAAAGAGGGAGGTAATCTGACAAAGTCAAGTTAAATCTTCTATTTTAATAGCGTGCAAATTTTTAATTACATCATCCATTTTTTCTAAGCTTGGTGAGTATGGAAAATACATGTGATAATTGCCATTATTAATAGTATAAAAGCCATTTACAGGAACGAATTTTCCAATAAAATCACACTTCCAACATACTTTTTCTGGTTTGCCGCCACCTGTATTAAATGAAAGCGCCCCTGAAGAACCAGAAATCATTGGGAAAACTGTACCACCTATTTCACTTAAGTGAGATGAACTTCCACAAAAAAAACATTTTCCTTTTTCTTTCCCTTTCTCTTTTTTCAAATTTATTTGTACCGTAGGTTGTATTGCATTAGGGCCATCTTTAAGCAAGCTCGAAGAACCAATTTTTAGGCTTGTCTCAAAAAGAAAACTCTCAAGACGTTCTTGTAAATGTGCATGATCAGCAGGTAATATTTCTTTTTTTATTTTCTTACCTGATTCAATTACTTCTTTTGTTTCATATTTAACTTCGAGTTTAGTTGGTCTTGGAGCTTTGTTAAAAATTAAACCTGCGATTCCCATCGATTTTACTTTTGGAAAACGAACAAATCTATCCTCTTTAGAGTCATAGTAAAATCCAGCATTCTTCTCTTTTTGTTTCTGAGTTGAAGTGTTATAGTATTGAGCTAAAAGAGCAGCATATGTTTTGTGGAAGAAATCTTCCAAATCCTTTTCCGCTCCTTTAAATAAAACCCCATCACCCTTCAATTTTATTTCAATTCCCATCTCCTCTGGATGCTCTTGCTGTGCAATTCTGTATAATCCTAATAATCCCGAATCCATCCAGAAATGATTAAGTTTGGGAAAATTTACTTCTAATAATGTCTCAGTCATTTTTTACACCTAATTCATTTCAATAGCGCCTCAATCATCTCTCATCACCCTAAGTCCTCCGCCCGCGTCTCTCGCCCGCCTTCCATTTCCAGAGCCTCAACAACATCATCATTACCATCCACCTTCTCTTCTCAACCACCCCTGTATTTATAAATTTAACGAGAGCAGCGCGAAAGTATTCCATCCATACCACAGGAGCCGCTGCGCTGTCCTTTGTGTGGAATTTCCGCAGGTATCGGATGATTCTTTTCGTATAATCTGACATTTTAAAAAATCGGCTCAATGCTGGCTATGCAATTCACCGGTACGCTTGATGCGCCTGTAGCCATTGTTGCCTCATCTCAGCCGCACCTACCACATAGACGTCTATTCTCTTAAGAAATATTGAATAAAAATGCCGGATTACTCAGTCTATAAAAGAGAGTACTATTAGGCTATTCTTGGCTCTTATAGGCTATTATTTCCAGATGACAATATTCTTTAGCTGAATGATAGAGTAATTATAGCATTTCATTCTTCTGATAATGTTTTCTTTGCTTTTTCCTGTTTTATTATCTGTAAAACCATTTTATTCATATTTATTACTGTGAATTTAGAAAAACCTTGTTGCATACGTTTTTAACTAATTTTAACTTACATACATACTGTACAGCAAAATTAAAGCCTTATCGATACTCGGTCTAAATACAGATTTCAATGCGTGCTGTTTTACAGATATGATTTTAAGTTATCGTCTATGTAATGTACTCTATATTATGGATGCAATTGATTTTTTGCACCAACTCGACAATGACCCAATTGACTTTTTTGCACCCAAAATAGCCATTGCATCCAATTATAATTTTTGCATCCAACTAGCTTTTTTGCACCCAAAATAGCTATTACATCCATCCATATTTTTACAACCAACCGGTTATTTTACCCCCAATAAGCTATACAACCATCCCATATTTTTACCTCCAAAATAACCATTGCATCCAATCATATTTTTGCATTCAACCGGTTTTTTGCACTCACTCAAGAATGGATGCAACCGATTTTTTGCATTCAACTCATTCATCCATGTAACCAATCGTGTAATAATTTAAATCTTATATTATCCTGCTTTTTAGAAACAGCAAAGCGAGAAGAAAGCGCAAAAAAGGCTGAGTATCCGTAGATATTCATGGCATATTGTAGACCCGACACGGCCATTATTTTAGGAAGTATTAATAACCTTCAAGCTACATGCTAAACCCCGCCTTCAGGCGGCGCCTCCCCGGGTCTGGGCGAAGCCCAGCGCAAATCAGAAATATATATTTTATTACAGGATTTTAAGCTTGATTTGCTGAAATTATCTTCCATTCTTAATTCTTCCTTAATACATTGGCATATCCTGAAATTTCATTAGATCCAAAAATCTGAATAGATATTTTTGATAATTTGGAATGAAACGACATGTTCGTAGTAACTTTCTGCTCTCTGTTTCTCTTCATTGAGAGATTCATTAAGAAGTAATAAATAAAAAATGGAGATGTTTATTTCTCCATCTTACCTTTCATGTCTTGTGCGGGCATATGTAATATATGGCATCTGATACAGGTATCTCCAAGTTGTTGTCGAATTATCTCTGCTTCAGCAAGCTTACCAGCTTGAATATCATCTCCCATTTGAGTTACATTAGCCATGACGTCGTCGCTGACGAAGTAGTATCTTGGAGTATTATGGCAGTCATTGCAAGCCTGTTTGAAATTCAGTAACATGGACTTATACAGGTTAAAGCTGTTGATCGCATCTTGCTGTTTGCCCTCTCTTATATTTGATCCAATACCGGAATATCCTGAGTCAAGATACTTAGTCATTGCATCATTCCATGATAGATTTCCTTCAGGGGTGCTGACATTCACCGTATCGAAATCTCTCCAGTAATATTTTGCCCAAACCTGAGGCATTTCGTTTCCGTGGCATTTAGCGCAACCCTGACCGATCTTTCCTACATCCTGAAATACTGCTGGCTTATTATTATCGTTGAGGTCCTTTCCAAGCTGATTTACAAGATTAATATCCCAATAACCTTGCCATTGAGGAACCATCTTTGACACATTTTGATACTGCGCTTTGAATTGATTGAAGTTAGCCGTAGCGTTTTTCATGTCTCCTTGTTGCACGTCTGTTGTAATTCCTATAAAGGGATCTGCCAGTTTGAACATTTCAAATATATAAGAACTGCTTGGAGTTTCCGGGACACTTCCATTATAGATTCTGTCAAGAGCCGGTGGCAGGGATTGACGCATAAATAATCGATATACCTGCTCGAACACATCGATAAATCCCTTCATTCCTTGCTGAAAAGCATGCTGAGAGATTTGTTCAGCACTCTGTATATTTGTATTTACGCTATCTATATTTACCTCGGCAGAAGCTATTCCTATTCCTGTCAATATCATTACCAGGACTAATACATATATCGTTTTTTTCATGATACTCTCCTCTCAAGATACAATTTTTTTTTACACAGCTTGTACCGCTCTGCTATCAAAGTAAGCGGTACATAGCCTCCCATGATATCGTAAACAACTATGCTATATAACGATTTTCCCAAGTTATTCCCAAACCTTCGTTAAAATAATCGGTAACTTATTTCACAAGATATTTATTCAAACACACCTTTATTTGGTTAGTAGGGAGTGAAATACATGGGTTTTCTTGGCACCAGGGCTGGTCCGCTTGCAGATATAGCTTTAATTATCTCGATAGCTGGTTTTATAATACTATGCTTGGGGGTTATGTATGCAAAAAGAGGGATTTTTGTTAGACATTTTAAAATGACAAGACTCGCGGTCCTTCTACTAATTATAGCTTTTATATGGATGGGGCCTCGCTTTATTGGAAGTTTTCATATAATCATTTTTCGTTTAACATCTCTAACGATTTTGATCACTGTACTCCATGCTATTATCGGTGCTTCTGCATTGCTCGCAGGCATATTTCTTGCATTTGACAGGGTAATAAAAAAGACCCGTTATCCTATGAGAACTGTTTTTCTATTATGGATACTGGCGCTGCTCCTGGGAATTGCGACGTATATCGTGCGCTACATATTTACACCTTTGCCGCCTCGTTAGTGGAAATATCCTCAGTGACATAAATATTTATACAAATCAAGTTTGAATCTCTTTGTTCGGTAATATTTTGTAGTCTGTCTCTTGAGGTCTTCCAAGGATTGCGGTAGTGTAGATCCAAGAACTTCATCTTTTC
>CABMIB010000051.1 GCA_902386135.1 uncultured archaeon | reverse complement strand
CTCCCAATCGTTTCACTCGCTCGTATTCTTCTTGAAATGCAAAATCAATAAACGATGACATGTTATCTAAATATAGTTCTTATGTATTAAATATTGTGAAGTTTAAGTTTTTCAAAATTCTCTATAAAGTATTGTACTTATAGCATGAGAACATATAATAAACTTTAATAAATTCACTAGATAAACTAATATACGAACTGATCTGATATGGAAAGCTACTATTCAAATAATACTCAATATAAATCTATCAACTTTATTTTAGACGTTTTTTCAACTGAAATTTTCGAGATTATTACATGGATGAGGCGACCTGTTGTAAGTGCAATTGACTATTTGAGACCAACGCGCAAGCTTTATCAAGTTCAAAATGAGCTAAATCAAATTTTGACTTTGGATTATGCTACCCGTGAAAAGTTATTAGATGCTTTGACGGATATAGTTTCAGCCGATATCTATGAAGAGGACATAGAGGAAATCGAAAAGAGGCTTGAAGGCAAACTATCAGAGTTGAAAGAGTTTGATGAAACATTTAAAAAATTAAAAATGTTCACAACAAGATTGGATTCGCATCAACGGTCTGAAGTTTATAAGTTAACATTAAGGAAACTTAATGGAAGGATTACCTCAATAAGGGATGAAATAAAATCCAAAATTTGGGATATAAACGAAGATTCCAGGCAATTATTAATCCTGGACCAGATGTTTTTTTAATCCAGGAATTGATAAAAGAAGCTATTAAAAAAGTGGATGATTTTGACCTCTGGATTATGATATCTATTTCATTACTCAGGATAGAAGCTTTCCATAGAGGAAAGATCACATTCGAAGACCTTCAGCATGATGTATCCGAGTTAAGTTTATTCAATTTGAAGGAAGAGACAATCCCAAAGAATTATAATGCGGTTTTTGAAGTTCTAGAGGCTTGAGATGAATTTTCCCCTGGATACTAATATTATTTTAGGAGTAGTGAATACTAAAGACCGACTTCATGATATGTCAATCGCTTTGATGAGAGATAAGCGAAATGAGCAATTGATTTTATGTAATTCTGCTATAAAGGAATCCCATAATGTTCTACGAAATAAGATAAATGAGGTGATGGTTGAAATTATTGGACTTTTTAGAGATATTTATCAAAATCCAAATATAGGTTCAATAGATTCGCTTGCTTTAATAATTGAGCAGTTTAAAAAGATAAAAGCTGCAAAACCAGGGCTGGCAAATTTCCTTGATCTTGTGTTTCATGAAATCTCTCTTTTTATAAAAGAAAATGATATTGAGAATCTTCCCTCCTTTTTGTCTCAACTTTCTATAAATTTTTCAGGGTCTATTATTCGAAAAATAGATGAAGTTCACCCGGATTTCGAAATATTAATTTTAAATTTGGATAATCTTAGCAAGGTGAAAAAATCACTTGCAGAGATTCATTTTAAAGATACAAACGATGAGCGGATATTTCAGGAATTAATGACCAACTTGGACGAAATCAAGCCTCTTGAATTCTTTTTAGACGACACGGATTTTGCGAATAAATGCAGAAAAGGTTTTGCGAATATAGCCAATGGCATGGGATTTGGAAATGATGCATTTTCCTGTCAGTTATTAAAAGATTATAATTCAAATTCGTGATTGCATCTTTATACTAATTCTCTGGATTCCGAATTTCCAGTTTTTCCTGAAATACTGTCCTCTACAATTTTTATCTCATCTTCAGTCAGCCCATACAGCTTGTAAACTATCGCATCAATCAGCTCATCCGTCACCTTAATCTTATTCAAAAGCGGCGCCAGCTTCCCCACAGACGTATTGAACTCCGCCTGCAACCTCTCCTTTGGCTCACGCCTCGTTGGATCGTATCCTTCCTTCATCTTCTTCCTGTTCTTCGCCAGCGCGCCCGCAAAAGCATCAAATCCATGCGCGTAATATTCCTTAAGAGCGGTCTTGTTCGCCAGCTCCTCGACAGGCGCGCCTATCTCTCCTTCAACCTCGCCAGCGCCGCCTTGACCAGCGCCTGCACCGTTGGTTCCTTCAATCCCGCAGCTACGGCATCCACGGCTTCTTTTGCCTCGCGCTGCGTAAATCCAAGGGATACAAGGGCGCTCACTGCATCGTAATTTGCGCTGCTTACACCGGCAAGCACAATCCCTTCCATCTTCTTTTTCATCTTGTCCCGCAGTTCCAGTATCAGCCTCTTCGCATTTTTCGGACCTACCCCGGAGATGCGGGTAAGGACTTTCTCATCCTCATTGATTATCGCTGCCGCAAGCTCTTCGATCCTTATCTGGGAGAGGATGTTCAGCGCTATCTGGGGTCCCACCCTTGTAACGCTGATAAGAAGCTTGAACATCTCAAGCTCACTTGCGCTTGTAAATCCGTAAAGCATGAGCGCATCCTCCCTGACATGCAGGTGCGTGTAAAGTTTTACCTTCTCTTTCCTGCCGCCAAGTTCAGCAAGCGCTGGCTGCGTGACATTGACCTGGTACCCGATGCCTCCGACATCGATCACAACAAAGCTCTCGCCCCGGTGCGCTATTTCTCCATAGATGTGTGAAATCATATTGATCATTCACCAACTGAAGAGCTGCCTCTTTTGCATTTCATAACATCTCCTTCGCATATTACCTTTGATATATGTTCAGTTTTATATAAGGGCTTTTGCCTATTAGCAAGGATTGTGTTAACTTAATATTAATGTTCGGCGGCATATCAGGTAAACCATGGGCGCTCACCGCAAAGAACGCAAAGTTCGCAAAGAGTTTTTATTGCTGCCCTTTGCGCTCTTTGCGGTGTTTTATATAGCTCATCTCTCTGACAAAAATCAGAAAAGTTGTTCAATAATGACATTAAGTTAACACCATCTTAGCAAGACTGTCAGCACATGAATTTAAACAAACATTTCGAATATTCTTTATACCTCCAGGCCAATTCTGCTATGATGAAGCTAATAGGGCTGCTATTGCTCTTTGTCCTTTCAACCGCCGTTATCCCGGCGACCGCCAAATCCACACTATGGTACACCTACGAAGAAGGCATCCTTGCAGCAGGCGTAAAAGATAAACCTATTATCATGGATTTCTACGCGGACTGGTGCCAGCCGTGCATAGCGATGGAAGAAGGGACTTACCCGGACCCGCGCGTGATCGGGGAGATGTCGGGTTTTATCGCCATAAAGGTTGATACACAGAAGAGAATTGACATCGAGAGCAAGTACGGTATAGCCTATTATCCCACGGTTGTGTTCCTGGACCCGGGAGGAAAGGAGATTTCAAGGCATGTCGGTTACCTCGGACCTGAAGAGATGGTGCAGGAGATAAAACTCTCCCGCGGGAAATTGCCAAAAGAATCGCCCGGGTTTGAGATATTGACCGTGTTATTAGCATCCATTCCATTGTACATTCTCAAAAGGCGGGCTGACAGGTAATTCCTTAATACATTCATTATCGAATAAGTGCGGGCTTCGGCATAAGACTTTTATAACCCCTGCATCAATCCAAGATTAGAAAGATTTTCCGGCTCTCCATCTGTCGTGGGAACCTCTGGGGTGAAAGATGGTTATTGATGTTAAGACTCTTGCAATGGCAAACCTTGCCGTCCAGGTGCTGCTAATAATAATTGTATCTGGAGCAGCGTATCTTGCAAAGAAGAGGGAACTTGGGAAGCACTGCATGACCATGAGGGTAGCAGTTCCCATACAGATAATAGCTATAGCCAGTGTGATGCTGCCTTCATTGCTCGGCTATCTTGAACATGGAACTCCAAGCATATTTTTCAAAGGCGAAATACTGACGCATCATACGCTGGGGCTTGCAGTTATCGCCCTGTGGATATACATAAATCTGGTCTTTGCAGGGGTGGCGAAGATAGGAGTTAAGTTAGCGATAGTGATGAGGCTTTCATTCACTTTATGGATACTTGCACTGCTCTTTGGATTGTATTTGTACGTACAGATATGGGTAGGATAGGTATGGAAGTACCTGTTGATAATTTATTTGCAACTGATATCTCAACCGAGCAGGTAAGGATCCCAATAGCCGGGGAAATATCTCTCCTGATTGGCGATGGAGCAGGGGATTACCCTTCCTCCAGGATCCAGAAAGGACCTGTACTTATCTATAGAAATAAAGACCTTTCAGAGGAAGGGGTTGGATTCGGAGTACCTGTGCTCAAGTTCGGGCATGAAGCTTTTTTCCCAGGTAGCAAACGTGTAACTGCAGAAAAAAATAGAGATTCGATTGTTATTAAGATCGATTATGATCTGAATCTCGTAGAGAGGATGGCGATAAGAGGTAACAAAAAGATTAATAGCATGTCCTTTTACAAAATAAAAGAATGGTTCCACGGGCTGCACCGGGACCATCCCGGAGCCAGGGGAATACTTATGCCTGCTTTTAAAACAGTGAGTCGTATCTGTGATATAGAAACCAGGTTCGATGAGGTGGTCTCGGCAGGTTCAGTATGCGTGACATATACCATTAATCCAAAAGAAAGCACGGTATCCATCAGCGTAGATATAAGCAGGGTAAAAAAGAACGGATGCAGCGAAGTAATAATCCTGAACGAGCAGGGCGCGACCTGTTTTGACCGATACTGTGATTCAAACGGTGTATCCCTTACAGAAGAAGCGATAGGAACATGGGATGAGACCTCTGCGGATGAGGCGTCATTTGTTGATTCCAGGGACGTTATAGAGTTCACGCTAAAGAGAATAGAGGGTTCAAGGATGCTCAGGGGACGGGAATTCATCGAAAGCCGACTCGCATGGTCAGGGCTTGCCTACGTTTTGCCCTCGCATGCTGTTCACTTTGCTTACGTCATCCATGTGGGGAGCGCACGCATATGACCTCCGTGCTCCTCATATACCCTTACTTCAACCCTGCTGGTGACAGGTCGATATTCCGTTTTCCTCCTCTTGGTGTGGCTTATATCGCTGCCAGCCTCAGAAAGGCGGATTATGATGTCAGTATCCTGGACTGCACTTTCCTGGGCAGGGAGGATGCCTTGGAAAAAGCCAGAGCTTCAGGCGCTGATGTTATTGGAATATACAGCATGGTGACAATGCGGAAGGAAAGCATCTGGTTCGCAAAACACCTGAGGGATCGCTGTGAATTACTAATTGCAGGCGGGCCCCTGCCCTCGTGTGACCCGGTCTCTTTCATGGAAGATTTCGATATCGTGGTAAGAGGGGAGGGGGAGCATGCCATGCTGGAAATCCTCCGTGCGTATGAGGACGATCGTGATTTTAGCTCCATACCCGGAATTGTGTATCGCAGAAGCACCGGGGAAATGGATAGACCTGTTTTTACCGGGCACCGCGAATTGGAGACAGACCTTGATGGGATGGCTTTCCCGGCGCGCGACCTGCTCCCGAACAACAGTTATATCGAGCACTGGAAAATGAGGTCCGGGTATGCCGCCACTACTATTATCACAACAAGGGGCTGCCCTTTCAGTTGTGAGTTCTGCAGCAACGCGGTTTTTGATATCTCCTACCGCGAGAGGTCGCCTGAGAACGTGGTCGATGAGGTCGAGCAGGCGCTATCATTCGGATATGACAGAATCCATTTCGCTGACGATGTATTCACACTCAGGCGTGAGCGGGTTCTCAGGGTTTGCGAGGAGATCAGGAAAAGAGGGCTCCATTTCAAATGGGAGTGTCTGGGAAGGGTTGATTCGATCGATAAGGAGACCGCGACTGCTATGAAAGACGCAGGCTGCGACAGGATATTCTTCGGGATAGAATCCGGCAGCGATTCCATCCTTAAGTTGATGAACAAAAAGATAACAGTAGAAAGGGCTCGCAGAGCAGTAGATGCTGCCCATGCTGCAGGTCTCAAAACCGGTGCATTCTTTATTCTCTGCTATCCTGGTGAGACCGATAAGACCGTCCTGGATACCCTGAGTTTCGCCACTTCTCTGCCTCTTGATTACTTGTCCTTCACCATGCCGTATCCCCTTCCGGGTACTGCTCTTTATGAGAGGGTGAAGAACAGAATCAATAAGGAATGGGAGCCACCGAATAGCATCATATCCGACCATACCCTCATTTACAGCGCGGATTTCTCCGAGACAAAAATGAAGTTCGCAATCCTGAAAGGGCAGGTGCAGTTCGGCATGAATAAATGGCTTGGAAAGTATGCCTGCTTAACTGTAAAACCCTTTGAGAAGCTGACAGATATGGTATTTAAGCTCATGAGGTAATAGGTTTCTCTCGTTTTTAAGGTTTAGCGGGTGAATTTCTTGATATTTTTCACCATCGAGTCCTTAAGCGAGGGAACATTTATCAGCTTCTCGGCTTCGATCACTTCCTGTGTCTTGGCAGCCGTCGATGGGTATTCCGGGACTGCCATGCAGCAGGTCGCTGGCTTTGTCGACGGCTCAAATGTGCCAATTTTACGCGCAATATCGGTTATCTCAAGCTTATCCAGCCCTATGAGGGGATGATATATCGGATATTCCATGCCATACATCTCAGCAAGCATATTCTGCGATGTCTGTGATGCCACCTGACCAAGAGATGAGCCGGTGATAATGCCATGCGCGCCTTCCAGTTTCAAGACCTCGGACGCGATTCGGTACATCATCCGCCTGCACAGCACGCAGTTCAGCCTGTTATCGCAGTTGCTCAGGAATGCCAGGAGGTTTTCGCCGTGCTGAGCCTCGTATATGGTGAATTTTTTCTGCGGCGACCATTTCTGGAGAACATCGATACACTGCATCGCCCTCTCACGCGTTGTCTCATCCGAGAAAGGCTCGTTATTAAGATACAGCGGTACTATCTCGCAGCCCCTTTTCATCATCAGCCACGCTGCCACAGGCGAATCTATGCCGCCTGAGATGAGCGCGACCATCTTGCCCTGTGTTCCCATCGGCAAGCCGCCGGCGCCCTTTACCGATTCCGTAAAGACATACGCCATTTTTTGCCTGATCTCCACAAAGATCTCGATATCAGGGTCATCAAGGTCAACCGTAATATTTTTGTTCATTTGCAGAAACACCGCATCTCCGCATACAATGCCTATATCACGGGATGTAAAATCATGGTTCCCTGCCCGCCTTGCCCTGATAGCGAAGGACTGACCTTCCTTCATGATACGGCCTGCGACTTCTGCGCAGAGTTTTGCAGCCGATTCCAGGGTCGGCTCGCATGTATAAGCAGGGCTTGCAGATACCACACCAAAAACTTTTACTGCACTTTTTAAGGCGGCGGGGTCTTCGGTATGTATGAATACCCTACCCATCTCCTTGCTGATTTCCGAGTATGAGCTGCGGTCGGCGTAAAGCATCGCCTTCAGGTTCTTTACCAGTACCTGTTCATACCTTGCCCTCACACGGTTGCTTTTCAGTGCAAGTTCATCGTATCTTACTAATACTACATCGGGAAACTTCAATACCTTTTTCTCCAATTTTTATAATTCTCTCACTTTTATGCCTTAGTTTTCATCTGCGATCTCTACAGGGATGTGTCGACCCTGGAATACGAGTATAAATGCTTTAACACTACCTTTCTAACATGACTTGTACAGATTTAAGTTTATAGCTGCACCAGTATATGCAAAAGCCAGTGATGATGTATCGATAAATCCTCCTACCATAACTTAAACTCTCTTTTAATATCAAAAAAGGTTATTGATGAATTTCAGGCTTTTGTGAGCTACACTCGGAGTTTAATCAAGATTATGAAAAGATTAAAAGGAAAATGATAATACCTAAGAAAAAAAATAGAATCTGTTATTCAATATAATGTGGTTCTATGAGTGGGAAAACAACTGCTGAAAGTCTTGAAGAATGCAGTCTTGCGGATAGAATTCTTCTTACACTGCGTCTTGCTGACAGGAGGGGATACGGCATGAGTCTCGCTCACCTCTCAAAGATGTTAATATATGGGGAGGCAGAAGAAGAGAAGGTCAGGATAATGCTCTCTTCCATGCATTCGGTATCGCACCAAGACGGTATCTACTGCTTGAAAGGAAGGGAGAGGCTTCTCTCTGAAACCAGAAGGAGGCTTCTCTGCAATGGAGTGATAGGGGAGAGATACGAAGCAGAAGCTATGCTCTTTTCCATGGAGTATACTTCGTTATGTCCTTTCATCAAGTGTATTGCTATAGCTGGTTCTATGACTTCTGGAGGTTTTTCCGAAGATGACGACATCGATTTCAACATTTTCACAGAGCGTGGATGCAAATATCCCGTGTATCTCCTAGGGATACTTCTTTCCATGAAGTATTCGGTTAAACACAGAAAAAAATCCCTTGCGCGAAAATCAAGGACTCCTTTCCTTCCCAAGCTCATCTGCATCAATGTCATCTGGGAAGAGTCTGAGGCGCTTCCTTTTGTTCGCCAGGATGCATATATGGCGTATGAACTCTTAAGGCAAAAGCCCATCTTCGGAATAGATTTCTGCAGGAAGACACTTGCAAAGAATATGTGGCTCAAGACGTATTTCCCCCAGATATATTACAGGGATTCCTGTGAGACCAATGTCAGAAAAACACTCACTGCACGCATATTACATCTTATCTATACAAACTACGTTGTTTCAAAACTCGAAGAAAGAATGTGCAAGGGTACATCCACATTTCTTGGAGGCTTGTACAGTTCTCACGCAGGAATAACCTCGAAGCCCTCTCTGTGTGAGGTGGGTGACTGAAATGCAAAAGCCTTATGCCCTTTTTGGTGGCAGGATATGAGCTTCAGTGGAGTTCTGCTTGCTGTCTATACTGTGATTTTGATTATCCTCTTCATTTACGGGTTTAATTGCTTTGTGCTAACCTACCTTCATCGGAAGAAAAAACATGAGAAAGCCCCGAACCTGACTTACTACCCGGCGGTTACTGTCCAGCTTCCTGTTTACAATGAACAGTACGTGGTGGAGCGCCTTATAAAAAAAGTTGCAGAGCTAGATTATCCGCGTGAGAAGCTTGAGATACAGGTGCTGGATGATTCCACTGATGAGACAACAGGCATTATAGAGAAATGCGCCGGAGAGCTTCGGAAAAACGGAGTGAACGTCTGCCACATTCATCGAACAAAAAGAGAAGGGTACAAGGCTGGAGCGCTAAGAGAAGGCATGAAATGCACCCGAAGTGAATTGATTGCAGTTTTCGATGCGGATTTCCTGCCTGATACGAATTTTCTAAGGAAAACCATCCCCTATTTCCAAAACCCCGAGGTCGGAATGGTTCAGACACGCTGGGGTCATATTAATGAGAATTATTCTCTTCTCACAAAAGCCATAGCCATCGGGATTGACGGGCATTTCCAGATAGAGCAGAATTCAAGGTACAGTTCGGGTCTATTTTTGAACTTTAACGGCACTGCTGGAGTATGGCGCCGGAAATGCATCGAAGATGCAGGAGGTTGGCAGGACGATACTCTCACCGAAGACCTGGATTTAAGCTACAGAGCGCAGCTTCTGGGATGGAAGCTCGTTTTTATCGGCGATGTGGTATCCCCCGCAGAGGTGCCGGTGCAGATAAATGCTTTCAAGCGCCAGCAGTTCAGGTGGGCTAAAGGCTCGATCCAGTGCGCAAAGAAATTGCTGCCCGGGGTATTGTCTTCGGATATCTCCTTCTTTAAGAAATTCCAGGCGCTTTTGCACCTCACATACTATGCCGTACATCCCCTGATGGTAATGCTTCTTCTTCTCATTCTCCCTCTTATCTTTCTCGCAAGCGATCGCTTTTCCACGCTTTATTATTGGAGCATTTTAACGATCGGAACGTTTGGGCCGCTGACCATGTACGCCTTTTCCCAGCGGGAGTTGTATGAAGGATGGAAGAGCCGTTTGAAATATCTCCCTGTACTTACTTTCCTCGGGACTGGTATATCGATAAACAACACAAAAGCGGTAATAGAAGGACTGTTCAACAGGAAAGGTACGTTCCACCGGACGCCAAAATTCGGGATTGAGAGGGAAACGGATGACTGGGAAGGGAAAAAATACAGGCTGAATTTCCCAGTAATCACCATAATAGAAGCCGGACTTGGCATTTATGCCCTTGTCGCACTTTATTATTCCCTTATGGCGGGAAGCTATTTTCTGATGCCCTTCCTTGCCCTCTACGTCATCGGTTATTTCTATGTTTCAGGGCTTACTATCATGCATTCTATCCCCCGCTCCCTAATTCCGAAGCTGGCTGTTGCAGGCATTCTTATTGTTGCGGCGGCAGTCGGCGGAGGTTTTTGCTATATCTTGGCATCTTTATTGGTGCATTAGTTCCTTCCCATAATGCAGCGCCTCATCTCGACAACAGCCCTAGCACAGCTATTATATGGAATGCAGGACATTAATATAGTATATGTCCGCGATTATCGGCACAGGCTCACCGGTCTCCTCTGACCTCAATCTGCTGCTTCAGATTATAGTCCTGACAGCGCTCATTTTCGGAGCAATATTATGCGTTAAAAAGCGCTTTATCGAACATTCAAGGATCATGACTGCGGTAGTTATTCTGAACGCCGCAGGATTTATATTTGTAATGGCTCCCTCACTTTTTAGATACTTGACATCACCTCTTGAGATTTTTTCATTCAGCTTTTTTTCCACCTCTCTGCACGTACTGGCCGGAATCTCTGCAATCGCGACAGGTATGGCGTTCATCCTGAATAAGAAGCCCCTGAATGTGCGATTGTGGATGCGCCTGAGTTTCCTGTTATGGGTCACCAGTTTTATTCTCGGCTTCTTGATATATTTACAGATCGCAGGGCTGGTCTGATGAAGGGATGATCATTCAATGGCTACAAAGCTAACAGAGCCCATTACTATCAGGGTATCCGACAGAGTATCCCTCAGACTTTATCCGGATTCAAGACCCCACAACCTGGAGATTGCAGACCTCCAGAAAGGCGTTGTGCTCATGCTTGATCGCAAAGAGCTGATCGGTGAGGGAGCTGGCTTCGGGGCTCCTGTCGTCAGGTATGCTGATGGTACTTTTTTCTCAACATCTGCCAAGGTATATGTATATGAGCCGAAAGTGCTAATGAAATCCTTTCTGATGGATTCGGTATCACGAAAGAGATTCGGTACCAGTGGACCGTATGTTGATCAAATTTATTCCATTCTTCACAGGATCTTTACGTGGACGTATTTAAGGTTCAAATGCCGCCCCATCTTCAAGAAGATAATTGAATTCAGGAGAACGCTCGGTTTGCGCACTGAGTTCGTCAAGGTCAGGTCAAGGGGCATGGTCAATATTACCTACACTCTATCGAGCAGTTTGCAGATAAAGGTCGATCTAACAGGACTGGATACCCAGGGATGCAAAGAGATCCTGATCCTGAACGAACAGGATGGGGATTTTTTCAGGAGATACTTTGACAGAGAAGAGGTTACCGGCGACGAGATCGAAGCATGGAGACAAGTGATTTCAGAAAACGCCTCCTTCTCTGATGTTAAGGGGTCACTCACGTTCGCTCTTAAAAAGATCAACGGCTCATCACTGATCTCAGGGAGGGAGCATGTGAAGCGCTGCCTCTCCTGGTCTGGCCTGGACTATTCTTTGAGGCCGGATACTCGGGATTTTACTTACACGGTTGAAATTACGGATGCTTTCGATGAAAACTAATATCCCTGCGGTTCTGGCAATGAAGCAGTCGATGCAGTTCAAAAGGACCTCCAGGTATGCGGTTGAAAACAGAAGCGACGAATGGGCGGCAGTTCAATTCGTGTTGGTAATTATCCTAATGTGCAACACAAAGCACCTTAAATTATTATAACTGTGAACATATACCTCAAAAAATGATATACGATGTAATGTATATATACATAAAACAAGTTAGCGAATATAATTAAGGAGGAATAACAATAAATAATTTTCATTGTTCACCCATCCACAACCAAGATGAACAAGGTTCAAGTGCATTTCTATAGCATGATTCTAAGGTCTCCGTAATTTTTAAGAATCATCAAGTGTATTCTTTAATGGGGAAGTGTTAAAATGACAATAACACCGAGAGGAGAATCATTTCTTCCAAACTTTTCTATAGATG
>CABMIB010000050.1 GCA_902386135.1 uncultured archaeon | reverse complement strand
TGCTGCTATGCTTTGCGTTCTTTGCGCCCTTTGCGGTGCTTAACAGAATCAATACATTGAACACTTTAGAAGGCTGTCAGATATTGGAACTTGCCGTAATGGCTATAATTCACGACTAATTACTATAGAACAAATGAGGGATGGTGCACTCTAATACGTTTTGATAATGCCCATGTAATAAAGGGGCATAGTAAAAGAGACCACAAGCATATGTTTGAAAATGATGCACAGGAGATAGAATTCAATAGTCCAAAAGAATTGATTAATGAGTTAATGAGATTGATAGAACATAATCGGAGGAAGATCGATGAAATTAAAAGACGTTGAAATTGTAGTTATGAGCGATGAAGAATATGGGGAGCACCTGAACCAATTGTTTGAAAGGGTCAAGCGTGGTGAGATACATGAACCAGAACCCAGTAAGATAGTGGCACGCACAGCAGAAGATATTGGAAAGATATTGACACGTGAGCGCCTGCGCCTGCTTCAGATCATCAGGGAAAAGAGACCGGAATCTATCAGCGAGCTGGCGAGGATGCTGAAGCGCAAGGAATCAAATGTGCATAATGACCTCACTTTCCTGGAAGGCATAGGTTTACTTGAGCTTAAGGAAGGTAAAAATCATGTCAAGAAAGTGCCTGTTGTGGATTATGATGCGCTGCATATCACGGTTCCACTGACGGCGTAGTCACGAACTCTGTACATGCGCTTAACCCCTCCCGAAAAGCTGTTCTCGCGGGGGCAGGCGCACATTCGCTTTTGCGTGCTCACTGTAAGGGCGGGGGGCAATCCTTATGATTGCCTTGATTGCTGCGTCTTGGCTCATATACAATAATTGACCGTCAAGATTGGAAGATGGATTTTTAAATGATGGTGTAAAAGCTACAATAGTCTCTTGATGTATAGAAAACTATAAAAACATATTTAGTATTTTAAGATGATATGTTGAATGGCATTAATCAAGAAGACCTTAAAAGAATTTTTTCGTGCTATGATAAAGAAGTTCATGATGCTGTGAAAAAGGGAGAAAGTATCGTTACACGAGATAAGGAAACAGAATTATTAAGATACCTACAAAAGGTTGCAGAGTATAAGCGTTTGTATTATCAATGGATTCTTACATGGGTCACATTCATCCTATCAGCCGTTTTTGCTGTTATTCTAAACAAAGTTCTAAGTAATATAATTGACTCCGATGGAAGATTTTCACTGTTTTATTCTGTCTTGGGTATATTAACCGCTTTTATCCTAGTTGGAATTTTATTATTGTATTATGTTGTAATAAAACCAAGATTTAATGCTTGTCATGGTATTTCTTTAGATATCGAAAGAGAAATTCAGACAAGAGCAATGGTAGAACCTAATATTTCAAAACTGGATATAATTAATATTAAAATCGAAGCAATAAATCAAAGAATAAATGCCATAGAAAGGAGATAATAGGTTTAAAAGAAAAATAGTAGAGATAATAAACATAACTGCAATTAACCATAACTTCATACAAATGTAACAATGCCTGTACATAGCTTTTTACATGTAATTTCTCTCATGGATTTCGTTATGCTCTCCAATAACCTTCCATCTATCTCCTACTAAACCATGTACTCTCCTGACGAAACAACATGTCCATCACGCCCAAATATCCCCAACCCCCCTCAAAACCGACAAAACTTTAAGCTTGTTCGCAGTGTAGATGCAGGAAAGTGATAACATGCAGATACTACTCATCCATTCCGATTACATAGAATACGAGACAAAAAGAAGTACGCCTGTTGCTGAAAAAATTGAAGAGGAACTCAAAAAGGGGCGCATGGAAGAGGCTCTGACCGTTTTTGTGGCTGTCGAGAAGAACGATGAAGATAATATCGACTACGTGGCAAAACAGACAGCAGAGGAGATAAAAAAGGTAACCGAGCAGGTCAAGACGAACCGCGTCATGCTTTATCCGTATGCGCACTTAAGTTCAAGCCTCGCGTCCCCGAAAGCGGCCATCGAGGCTCTGAAAAAGCTTGAGGAACTGCTAAAAGAGGCTGCCTTTGAGGTGAAACGCGCGCCTTTTGGATGGTATAAGTCCTTTACTATAAAATGCAAGGGGCATCCGCTGTCCGAGCTTTCAAGGACGATACGGCTGGGGGAAGAAAAATGCGTAACGGTCGTAAAGGAAAAAGAGGAAGTCGTCTCGGAGGCGCTGAAGTCCGAGGCGAAGGCGACCTCGTACTGGCACATATTGACGCCTGAAGGGGAACTGCTGAAACCTGACGGGTTTGATTTCACCGGGCATGACAACCTCAGGAAATTCGTGAACTACGAGATACACAAGAGCAGGGCTGTCGATAAGATACCGCCGCATGTAGAACTTATGAGGCGGCTTGAGCTTGCTGATTATGAGCCGGGCTCCGACCCCGGAAACATGCGTTTTTACCCGAAAGGGAGGCTTATGAAGAGCCTGATCGAGAACTATGTACTGGGTGAAGTTGCAAAAATGGGCGCGATGGAGGTCGAGACGCCCATTATGTATGATATGAATCACCCGACATTGAAGAAGTACCTTGACCGCTTCCCGGCGCGGCAGTACTCGATAGAGGCTGACAAGAAGATGCTCTTCCTGCGCTTTGCCGCATGTTTCGGTCAGTTCCTTATGAACCATGACATGACCATATCCTACAGGAACCTCCCGCTGCGGATGGTCGAGCTTACCCGCTACAGCTTCAGAAAAGAGCAGAGCGGCGAGCTTGTCGGTTTGCGGCGGCTTCGCGCGTTCACCATGCCGGATATGCATACGCTGTGCAAGGACATGGACGGGGCTGTGCGCCAGTTCAATGAGCAGTATAACATGTGCATAGACGTTCTCTCGAAGGTAGGTATAGACCTGAATGATTATGAAGTCGCCATCAGGTTCACGCGGGATTTCTATGAGGAGAACAAAGACTTCATAGTCGGGCTTGTAAAGACCGTGAATAAGCCCGTGCTCGTGGAACTCTGGGACCAGAGGTTCTTCTATTTTGTCCTCAAGTTCGAGTTCAATTACGTTGATGCGATGGACAAAGCCAGCGCATTATCCACTGTCCAGATCGATGTCGAGAACGCCGAGAGGTACGATATAAAGTACATTGATTCGGACGGAAAGGAGAAACGGCCTTTTATCTTACACTGCTCGCCAAGCGGCGCGATCGAGAGATGCATCTATGCACTGCTTGAAAAAGCGCACATGAACTCGGAAAAAGGCATAGTCCCCATGTTCCCTGTCTGGCTCTCCCCGACGCAGGTAAGAGTAATTCCCGTCACGGACAAGCATATGGAATACGCGGAAAAAGTGGCAGGAGAGTTAAATTGCAGGGTGGATATCGACGACCGCGAAGAAACGGTGGGTAAGAAGATACGCGATGCTGGCAAGGAATGGATCCCTTATGTGGCAGTCGTGGGGGATGAAGAGGTCTCAGGCGGCAGCATTACAGTTACAGTAAGGAGCGAATCGCAGCCTAACAAGCCTGCCAACGTAAAAATGACCGCAGCGGAACTCAACGAGAGGATTTCAAAAGAGAGCTCGGGTTTTCCGTTTAAAGGGCTTCCGCTGGCAGTCCGGTTATCTGCAAGACCGAAGTTCGTGTAATCAGGACAATCAAGACCAGAGCGGTTAAAGACTGGTAAAATAAAGGCAGCAAGGTTTTTAATCTGTAAATTCATGTAGAAGGCGAATTAATATGCTTGACATCGCAATCCCAAAAGGCAGCCTTGAGGAGCAGACATTACTCTTATTCAAGCAGGCTGACCTTGAAATTAAAAAAACAGACCGTGAATATAATCCTACGATAAAAGACCCCAGGATAAAGAAAGTAAAGATACTGCGACCGCAGGAAATCCCCAAATACGTTGAAGAGGGCTACTTTGACCTCGGCATTTCAGGAAAGGACTGGGTAATGGAATCCGAGTCTGATGTTGTCGAAATCGCAGATATGTTCTACAGTAAAATGGGAGAAGGGATCGTTAAGATTGTCGTAGCTGTGCCAAACAGCCAGGACATCAAAAGCGCTAAAGACATTAAACCGGGAAGCAGGGTTTCAACTGAATATCCGAAACTTACCAAGAAGTTCTTTGACAGGCTGGGAATACCTGTGGATATACGATACTCTTACGGCGCAACTGAATCAAAAGTCCCGGAACTCGTAGATGTGATAGTTGACCTGACTGAAACAGGCTCGACCCTGCGGAAAAACGGGTTAAAAATAGTGGATACCATACTTGAATCCAATACGAAACTCATAGCCAACAAGAAAAGCTGGAAAGACCCGGCGAAAAGAAAAGAGATAGAGGAGATAAAAATCCTGCTGCTTGCTGTGCTTGAGGCGCGGGGAAAGGTGTTCATAGTGATGAACATCCCTGAAGATAAACTGGATAGCGTTGTAAGCGCGCTTCCTGCCATGAAAAAACCTACTGTTTCAAAGCTCTACAAATCTGATTACTATGCCGTGGAAAGCGTGGTGAGTAAGAGCGAAATTAATATACTTATCCCCAAGCTTAAGAGCCTTGGCGCTGAGGATATCCTTGAGATGGATATTACCAAGATTGTTCACTGATACATGCTAAAAATAACCACCCCGTCCCGCCTACATATCACACTTATCGACATGAACGCCTCCAGGGGACGCGTGGACGGCAGCATCGGTCTTACTTTAGATAAACCCGCCATCATCGTCAAAGCGGAAAGCTTTGACAGTATCGAGGTAACAGGCAGCAGCGAGCATACTGAACGCATAAGGAACAGCGCCGCACTGCTCCTGCCTGAAGGAGAGGGCATCCGTATCGACATCGAGAAAGATTATCCCTCACATATCGGTCTTGGCTCGGGAACGCAGGCTGCCCTTGCTGCGGGCATGGCTGTGAACAAATTATATGACCTGGGTTTGAGCGTGTACGACATCGCGGTAAAGGTCGGACGGGGAGGGACGAGCGGCATCGGCGTATCAGCTTTTGAGAGCGGCGGCTTTATCTTTGACGGCGGGCATAAGTTTGGCGAGAAGAAAGGTTTTCTGCCATCGTCGGCAAGCAGGCTTCCCCCGGCGCCTGTTCTATTAAGAAAAGATTTTCCGGACTGGGATATCGTGGTGGCCGTCCCGCAGCAGAAAGGCGCATCGCGCAAGACCGAGGTAAACATATTCCAAAAAGTTTGCCCAGTACCGCTGCGGGAAGTGGAGGAACTGTCCCATATTATCCTTATGCAGTTGCTTCCTGCGCTTGTTGAGGAGGATATTGTGACCTTTGGCAGCAGCATCAATGCGATCCAGAAGCTTGGTTTTAAGAAAAGGGAAGTGGAGCTTCAGCCGGTATCAAAAAAGTTAATGCAGGCATTAAGGGACGGCGGCGCATACGGTGCAGGAATGAGTTCGTTCGGTCCCACGGTATATGCGTTTGGTGAGGATACCGGGAGCCTCATGAAAATAGCAAGGGAATTTCTGGGGGAGAACGGGCAGGTCTTTATAACAACGGCGAGGAATGAGGGAGCAAGAATCGAAAACTGTAAGTCCACTTAATTGTAAGCCTACGTGAATAGACAATGTCCCCGATTTCTTGTTTATTATTTATCCTGGATTTCAGCAAGCTTCAATCCGGCGATACTCATTATAGCAACGAATATCAGCAAGGCGGCAGCAAATCCATAGCCCTCAGATGCGGGTATGATAAGCTTTGCCGCAACAATCAAAATTATGAATACTGCTACGGAACCAACTGCCGTGAGGATCTCAAGGGACATTTTATTCATATTAGCTCTACTGTTGACGCGATAGTTAAAGGTATTTACAACATAATGCGCTTCGCATCGATGATCCCGTCAACCGACTTGATCTCATCGAGTACGTCGTCGTTCACATCGCTGTCGATATTGAGCACCATTATTGCCTCGCCGCCGATCTTGATCCTACCCACCTGCATTCCGGCGATATTGATGTTGTTCTTTCCGAGTATCATGCAGCAGGGACCGATAATATTGGGATGGTCCTCGATCTTTGTCAGTATCATGTAGCCTGAAGGTATGATATCAATGAGATATTCGTCTATCTGCACGATCCGCGGCTCCTTTCCTATGACGGTGCCGCTCAGTACCCTGTCCTCACCCTTCCTGCCCAGTTTTAAAGTAATCTGGCTCGGATAACCGACAACTGTCTTTGATTTGCTCTCGATGACTTTTATTTTTCGCTCTTTCGCTATCGTGGGCGCATTAACATAATTCACACCTGACCCGAGCATGGGTTCAAGCAGTCCCTTCAACACCGCAAGGGTCACTGGTGCCACGTTCTGGTCAGCGATTTCACCGCAGTACGCTATCTCGACCTTTTCGTAGTTGCCGATGAGCTGCGTTCCCAATTTACCCATTTTCTCTGCAAGAGGGAAATACGGCTCAAGGATCTGCAGGACTTCAGCTTTAACATAGGGCATGTTAATCGCGTTCTTAACAGGCATGCCTTTTAAGGCGTTTACGATCTGCTCTGCCACTGTGACAGCCACGTTTATCTGGGCCTCCTCGGTCGATGCGCCAAGATGCGGGGTAACGATAACGCGGTCAAGCTCAAGAAGCGGGTTGTCAAACGGTGGCTCTTTTGTAAAAACATCGATAGCTGCACTGCTCACGATGCCGTCCTTGACCGCTTTTGCAAGCGCTTCCTCGTTGATAATGCCGCCCCTTGCGCAGTTTATGACACGTGCGCCTTTCTTCATTATCGCAAATTCCTTTGTGCTGATAAGGTCTTTTGTCTCCTTGGTCAGGGGCGTATGCACGGTAATATAATCGGCGCGTTTAACTATGTCCTCTACAGTCGTTAATTCCACGCCGAGATCTTTGGCTCTCTCTGCTGATATGAAAGGATCGTAAGCAAGGATCTTCATTTCCATTCCCTGTGCCCGCTTCGCGACTTCTGAGCCTATCCTGCCAAGCCCGATTACGCCAAGGGACTTATCCCTGACCTCAACTCCCATGAACTTCTTCCTGTCCCATTTCTTGCTTTTGAGCGAAGCGTTCGCCTGCGGGATATTTCTTGACATTGCCATCATCATGGCTATCGTGTGTTCAGCAGCCGATATGGTGTTGCCTTCCGGAGCATTGACAACGATAATACCCCTTTCAGTAGCGGCATTCACGTCTATATTATCCACTCCAACCCCGGCGCGCCCTATTATCTTCAATTTCCTGCCCGCACTGATGACATCCTTTGTCACCTGGGTCTCGCTGCGGACGATGAGAGCCTCATAATCTCCGATTATTTTTATCAGCTCTGCAGGGGGAAGACCGGTTTTTATATCCACATCGACTTCATTTTTTAATATCTCGATACCCTGTTCTGCTATAGGGTCGCTTACAAGTACTTTCACAAATATCACCAGATAAACCGGTCTAATAGGATTACAAGCATTTCAGCTTTTCGTTTAAAATATACTTTGATATATCCGCTTGTTAAAGTTTGTTCAAAGCCCTTTTATTTTCTGGATTGTTTTTTGCATCTCAAAGAGCACCATACCTATCTGTGCATTCCTGCCGGTCAGGGCTGTCAGAAGAGCATAATCAGTGGCGCGCATTATTATGAGCCTGTAGTCCTTCGATTCAGCAAGTAACATATCTATATTTTCCTTCGAGATCTCATCCATCGCGCTTCCGGCGTGCTTAAAAGTGGCAGCACTGTATGCTGCGAAGGTCTCTCTGTCTACACAGTTTGAAGGTGTACATGACATTATCAGTCCATCCTGGGTAACAATAGCTGTACTGAGTATGTCAGTGGTGCTTTTTTCAAGCTCCTGAAGAACATTTATATATAATTCAGCTTTTGTGACCATATTACTCGCTGTGGATATGTCTGGATAATTTTCTCAGCATTCTTATCAATAGATACATGGACACTATTGCAAACAAGCCAAATAACGTTTCGACTAGTTCACGGATAGAATATGGTATCGGAGAGCCCAGTCCTTCTATGAACCCCAGCAATTTCCAGGTAAACGCTGCAAACGCTGAGAACTGGAAAAACATGAATACCTGGACAAATCCGCCTGTTGCACGCGTTCCGAGCATATAAGTGGTATAGATAACGAGTGAGCTGGCAGCCATCCATACAATGCCTTCAATATTGCCCATTATCGTTTTTAAACTTGAAATATTAGTACCTGAAAGGTATAGATAGAGCATGATAACCGGGAACAGGACGACAAAAATAAACGGGGTATAAATCATGACCATTGAATCTTTTTTTCTCTGGCATATTCTCAAATATAAAAAGATAAATGCAGAGGCCATAAAGATTGCAGACCATGATCCAAAAACATATCGTATAGAACCGATAAGAGGCAATCCGTTAAGATGTCCCAGTTCGCGTATAGCGAAACAAATGAACGTTAAGAACAGGAAAGTCCATGGAGTGTCACCTACATTCCACAAGCTTCGGTATCTGTATGCTATAACTATAAGGATTACAGATAACCACCAAAAAAAAATTGATAGGATTACGTGGAGTCCTACACTTTCTTCAAGTCCATACCGGGCTAAGCTAATCATAATTAGGATGGTGACTTATTCGAATAAATACTTATTGTCCTGCCTGAGCACTTGTATGTCTAAGCACTTTATTTAACTAATCCGGAAGCAGGGATTTCAGGTAATCTTTAAGTCCGGAATTTAAAAGAGCATCCTCGGTTCCTTCTTTTTTCACAAGACCGTTTAATTCAAGCAATCTATCGACCGACCTTTTAGCTAACGGCAGGTATCCTGCAAAATAGTTAGCCGAATCGAACAGGATTTTATTTCGCTTATCTTCCTGGATTTTCTCGAATATTATGTTATCCCATATAAAATACATATTACACTTTTTGAGCAGTTCAATTCTTGTTTTGTCCTTTTCTTTTTCATTTGCAAGAACAATACTCTTTTGATATAACGATTTTAACGCGTTCATATCGTTATCAACTGTGAAAAATCGAACCACCGATGGCGAACATCTCATGCCGTATTCAAAATAATCAGGATCGGGTAACTGGTATAGCCTGTTTTCGTTCAATGAACCGGTTAAATATTTACAATAGCTTTCCAGATTGTCCTTATAGTATTTTGTTATCATCAATTTTGATAATTCTTTATCATCAAGTACATTAGCAATTTTTCGTACAGTTTCGATATTCGGCTTGAATTTAATGATCACCGATTTAGAGTTCCGGTTTTCCCCAGCAGGCATAACTTCGCTGTTTTCAAGGTCAAATAAACCCAGGTTCTTTAAGAAAATAACATGGTCTTTAATGACATCGGATTTCAATTTTTTAGTTTTTACTATCTCGGCCAGTGTTGTGCCGTTATTTTTGGCAATCCCAAATATCGTTATTTTAAGTGCTTTTATATTTATTTTGTCCGAATCCATTCAGTTTATATATGGTTAATGTTCAACTTAAATTTAACCATTGGAATATAGGATTTTTTATAGTTTAAATTATAACAATGATTTTTAAGAAATAAGTTTTAAATACAATAAGAATAGTCATTTTAATAAATGGGGTGAACTTAAATGGACAAAGTGACGCATTTTCACATACCTGTGGATGATATGGCGCGTGCGAAGAAATTCTATAAGAGCATCTTCGGCTGGGAGATAAAAGAAACAGGCATGGGGATGGACTACCAGCTTGCGACAACAGTGGCTGTTAATGAAAAAGGCATACCGGAGGAACCTGGAGCCGTCAATGGCGCCCTGTATCTAAGAGAAAACCCGGAGGAATGCCCGTCAATAGTAATAAATATCCCTTCTATAGATGAATATCTTAAAAATATTGAAAAGGCCGGCGGTAAGGTGGTCTGGCCTAAATCACCTGTAGGAGATTTCGGTTTTTATGCGCAGGTTGCCGATACTGAGAGGAATGTGATTGGTTTGTGGGAAGATGTAAAGAAGCCAGAATAAGTATATATCGATTCACCAAATCTGGCAGTTATTACTGTATCACGCGTTCGACCTTGTGTACACCTTTCCGACGTATTGAACGTCGCTGCAGATACGTAGAAGGTCGCCGGACATCAACAGCAGGCATCTTTATATACATTGTATTGAAATATTTAATTAGTGGAGTTGAATCATGAGAGCGGAAGATATTTTAGATGAAGGTTATAACGTTTATAAAAAACAATTTGCCACATTTATTGTTGCAACTGTGATAGCTGCAGTAGTTTCAATATTGATAGTAACGATACCGCCCTTGATATTTGGACTATACATAATGGGGCAGAAGATAATTAAAGGAGAAGAAATAAAAATTTCAGACGTATTCAAGGGTTTTGATTATTTCGTAACCAGCTGGGTAATGTTCATAGTTGGCGGGCTGGCAATACTGGCCGGTCTGATCCTTCTTGTGATCCCGGGACTGCTTCTCATGTTCCTTTTCCAGTATGCGATCCCTATAGCCATATCAACAAAAGCAGGGGCTATAGATTCACTCAAGAAAAGTTACAGGATCGGGAGGGAGAACTTCCAATTCACGATAATAATCGGGGTTATACTTTTTGTGATCAATGCCATCGGAGGCGCATTAAGAGTAGGGTGGTTGGTAACCTATCCTTTCACTGTGATCTGCTTCTTGATAGCGACTGAAAAGCTGATGCAGAAATCCTGACCATTTAGCCAGTACTAACCGGATTTCTTCCATTATCTTTTCTCTGTTAACAGAATCATAATTATAGCATTTTGTCCAGGGTTTAGATAAAATTTAAAAAGAACACGTATCAGACGGATTTTCACAGATACGAAATCCGTGCGTATCCGTGCGTTCCCGTGTCATCCGTGTTCTATTGCAAATGCCTGTTTCACGCGCTCGACCTTGCGCATACCTTCCCGAACATATTGAATGCCACCACAGACACATAGAAAGTCCCGAATATCATTATCAAGAAACCCAGGATAGGTATAAAGTTCAGCAGTCCCAGGATAAACAACAGGACTATCAGGACAATGTACACTGTGATATAATCTGCAAATACAGACTTGATTCTTGACACCACCTCTCCTATCCTGAACGCTGCGCCAAAGGAGTTCTCTTTCGTGTACATAGCCAGAGCCATCGGGACCATGAACCCGAAGACCAGAGCCAGCAGCAGACCGATTAAAATACCTCCTATCGCGCCTGCCATCATCCCTGCCATCAAGTTCATATTACCGGAAAAGGCAGCCGCCATTATCCCGCCTGCAGACACGAAAATTATCAGGATGGGGATTATCAGATAAATAAGGCTTATAACAAATCCTATCAACCCGTTGATGAATAAATTGCCCCAGTCATCCCATTTCGGCATGCCGGGATTACCATCAATAGCTCCTTTCATCACTTTCAGGATATACCCGTACTCTATCAAATTTATAATCGGGATTATCCCAAGTATACCTCCGATCAAAACTTTCACAATCCATTCACTATCTTTTGTCGGGAACTTAACTTCCTCTTCAATATCCATAATCCACACCTCTTTTTTGCTTTTATAAGCATCTTCACAACACTTACAAGCTCTGCAATATCATTATTAATTATTAATAAATCTTTCCTCTAAAAGTGCTCAGTACTCAAGATCCTCATCACAAAATCAGCGAGTTCATCTCATCATTGCGCTCAATATCGCAAACGCCTGTTTCACGACCTCGACAGCATCCGTCCCAAGAAGCCGTATCATCGCCTCTTTCCCGATGCCGCCGGTGTCAAAAATCACGTCCGGAACTCCTTCGGACCTCTGTATCGCATCGCCCACGCCCCATTCCATCGTAGAAACCCCCGACGGTTCTTCATCCCGTATAAATGATGCAACTTTAAGCCCGATCTCCTTGCAGGCTACAAGCGCTTCTTCGGAATATCGTATATTCATTGCGGCTCTCATCGAGCTGTCGGTCTGCATCGCCGTGAGCACTACCCTTGCGACATGGCTGCTTGCGCCGAACCCGACGCAACCCACGGCATGAGGCATTCCTTTTAATTTCACGATCCTGCCTGAAACGGCAGCAACATCAGAAATAAGAGCAGCGTTCGGTATTCCCATGGCGATATTACATCCCACCTCAGGGATGAGTTCAGAGAAATCTATGTTACTTTCGATCAGCTCTACGGCTTCCTCCACGGTCTTTAAAACCCCGTACCTTTGCGCTTCTGCAAGCGTATGCCCGAGCTGGTTCACAGGTGCGGCGCCACCGCCTATTTTCACGCTCGTAAGTATCGCATGCTCAACGAATTTCTTGGCTCTCTGGGCAGCCTCTACAAGAGGCGTTCCTTTAGCAAGCTCTGCTGTTATTGCGGCAGAGTGCGTGCACCCGGTCCCGTGCGTGCCGCCGGCTATCAATTCCCCTACAATATACGTGAACTCACCGTCAGAATAAAATACATCGGTCCCATCAAGATGCCCGCCCGTTACTATGACTGCCTTTGCTCCGAGGTCACTGATCTTCGCAGCCGCGATCTTTGCGTCGTTCATATCCCGGATTTTAACGCCCGACAGCCGCTCTGCCTCGAAAATGTTCGGCGTTACTACGGTCGCAAGCGGTAAAAGTTCCTCTATCAGAACGTCAACAGCCCCACCCTGCAGGAGTATCCCTCCTGACCCTGCCGCCATCACCGGATCAACAACAAGAGGAATGTTTTGTTTCCGTATCAGCCTTGCAACCGTTCTGACAATCCCGGGCGATGAGAGCATCCCGGTCTTGGCGCAGTCTACCCTGATATCGCTCATCACGACATCGAACTGCCTCTCAACGAACTCGGCCGGAATATCAAAGATATCCTTGACTTCTCTCGTATTCTGGGCTGTACATGCGGTTATTACACATGTCCCGTGGACCCCGAGCGCGGCAAAAGTCTTTATATCCGCTGCTATGCCTGCGCCTCCGCCTGAGTCCACTCCTGCGATCGTCAGTGCTGTAGGCATCAAATAATAATTGTCCCCATACATTATAATAGTTCCAGTTGAAATGAGTAAATCTCATATGACAGGGCACATCAAGGCATGGTACAGAGAGTCTAAGAGCTGGAAAGGAGGGCATTATTCCCTTGGCATCCTTGAGCCTTACTGCAAAAAAGGGCGCCTGCTGGATGCCGGATGCGGAGGCGGGAAGTACGCCCTGCCTTTACGTATGCGCGGTTTTGATGTAGTTGCTGTAGATGTGTCGCTTAACGCCCTGAAGATGACCGGCAAAAGAAGCGCAAGCCTGTGCCTGGATATCGGGCTTCTGGCATCCAATGTTTACCAGATGCCTTTCTCCGATGGATCCTTTGATGTTATCTGGTGCTATGGCGTTCTCCAGCATCTCCTATTGAAAGAGCGGCAATCTGCAATAAGCGAATTCAGACGGCTTCTGAAAAAAGACGGGCTGCTGTTCATAGAGGTCATGGGGCATGGTGACATGAGATACGGAGGGTACGAGGTCGAGCCTGATACCTTCTCAAGGAAAAACGGCATTATTTATCACTATTTCAATAAGACCGAACTTGAAGAACTTTTAAGCGGCTTTTCATACAGGATTTCCGAATCCCGCAAAGAAAAGAAATTTAACGGCGAACGCTATACGCGGCATATGATGTCTGCGGTTGCGAAAAAATCATAGCTCCCGGCAGGGGAACCGGAACGAAGCCTATTCGATAAAGACAGCAGCAGCAAAAACGGTCGTCCATAGTCCGTCTTTATTGCCCTCTGCAGATTGGATAATGTGCGTTGTCTTGAAGATATGGCCGCTTGCTTTGTATATCTGTTTTCTCTCATCCCAGGCCTTGTTTATATCGAATTCGATTCCCAGGGTTGTCGCAAGCATGGTCGCGGCAAGGTCTTCTGCATATTCACCAGCCTTTTTTCCCACTTCACCGAACGAATGATGCTCGGATAAGTAGCCGTAAATACCCGTGTCTTTGGGTATAGCGACCCCGATAGCAGCGGAAATCAGGCGGTTCGGCTCGTTAGTCTCATTTCTTGCAAATACACAGAAGGTAATCCCGCCGGGGCTAAGGAGCTTTATCCCCTCATCTTTTGATATTATTTTGCAGTGCGGCGGCAGGATACTTGAAACGGACACAAGGTTGCATTTCTCTATGCCGGCATCCCGCAGCGCAAGCTCAAAGGAGGCAAGCTTGTCTCTATGGGTGCCCACCCCTTTGGTTAAGAATGCTGTTTTCGGTATTATCATGTCAATAGAGTATTTTATTTAATATCTTATGAACTGCTGCCGACTCCTTAATATAATAATGTCTTAAAGGCACTTATTTGTTTTCGTACTATTGCTTTGCTTACTAACACCCGGAAGTATAGCAAAAAGATATATTTACAGAATGTATATTGTTCCATATATGAAAAGTTTAATATTCGTACTTTTCACAGTGCTATTACTTACAGCGATCCTTTCAGATGGGAAACAAGAGAGACAAACACTGCATATTTCCTCGCTCATTATTAATTTTGATAAAACTGATGCGACGTTCACAGTGAATTACAATATGGACAATCTGCCAAAAATGTATATTCTTCTTCTTGGGAGCAAGAGCCTTGAGCCGAAAATAAGATCCGTGTTCTCGAATTTTGATTATGAGATAGTTAAGATGGATCAGGATAAAGCTACCCTGAGGGTAAAAAATGTCTCAAGACTGGATAAGGGTTATTACCTGCATGATTCGCGAAAGTTTGGCGAGACGATAGATACAGTGTATATATATACAACCGATTCTCCCCGGGCTAAAGAATACTCCATGATCAATTCGACGCCTCCTTTCTTCTACCGCTCGTGATGTTTCTTTTTCTGGAAAATGGACGGCAAATGGACAATATAGGTGCCGTCTTCCTTCAGTGCCATTACAATCTCGTCCCGCTTCATGATCGAATCAAGGTTCAGCTCGTATGAGCCAGGGGACAATATCCTTACGGATTCCACTCTTTCGCCTACCTCCTCCGGTTTTGCCTCAACCTTCATATCTTTTGGAACAGGCTGGGGCGGGACAGCTTTATTTCCCATGAGTTCATCGATCTCTTTGATGAATTTAGAGGCCGCGGGCGGGATCGAGCCGGCGGGCATTTCTGTTTTTTCCGGCAGGGGTGTGGTCTCATCCCTGACATAGAGGAACTTGTTCCAGCCGCATTTGGGGCAGCCGTTCAATATGATAGCCGCGCCATCCCTGAATATGCTTTCACATTTTGTACATTTATGGGGCATAGTCTATGGTGAAACAAGGGCACTTATCAGATCTCTATCCTTTTTTATCGTCTTTAACTGCGCGGCAGGACCGATAACAGTAAGCCTGGTCTTGAGCGAGGTTTTCCCGAGCAGTTTGTTAAAGAAAGTATCGCTCTGTTTTACAGGATAACTCTCTATTTCTATTCCCGCGAAATCATCCTGCGCTATCTCTGTCATGGTAAGCTCTATCAGTTTTGTCTGCTCGCTTGGAGTTAAACCTTTTTCAAGTACAAGGATCTTTCCGTTCCTCACCTCATCAAGGATTAACCGCACCTTTTCCATTGAGGTCATGTTGTCAAGCATATCTTCCGATATTAAGTCCAACTGAATTCCTTTTATTACAGGTCCTTTCATGATTATCACCCGAAGTGGTCTGCGATTTCTTTATACAGCAAATCTATGTTCTGTCCTTCAAGGGCA
Source organism: uncultured archaeon (assembly GCA_902386135.1). Lineage (GTDB taxonomy): Archaea > Halobacteriota > Methanosarcinia > Methanosarcinales > Methanoperedenaceae > Methanoperedens. The sequence goes on along the minus strand of CABMIB010000050.1, from coordinate 15,058 downwards.
GATATTGGTACGAGGGGATGCTGGGGGAAGGCGCTATGTATCCTTGCTGGCGAGGAGTTGGGCAGGTCTATCTTATTAGCAGCTATTAAAAGCGGAAGCTTTCGCGCTTCCATATTACCTATGACCGTTACGTTCACCTGCGTGTACGGGTCTTCGGTAGCATCCATAACAAGTATCACGCCATCAAGCTCATCCAGCCATTTCACGGCCTCGATCACACCTTCAGTAGCTTCTTTCGCGCGCCTCTTCGATTCATCCTCGGAGAGACCGAACTGCATAAAATCGTGGAAATCTATCTTTGTAGCAAGTCCGGGAGTATCGATAATGTCCAGCATCACAGAAGAGCCGTTGGATTTGATTGTCACATCCTCGCGCCTTCGCGCTCTTCGCGTTTCATGGGGTATATGGGATACCGAACCCATAGCGTCGCCGGTCCAGTCCCGGATGATCCTGTTCGCCAGTGTGGTCTTACCCGCATTGGGAGGACCGTATATTCCAATTCTCGCAGTCTTTTTTTTGAATATTTTTTTTAACCAGGAGAAGTTCATCCCCAGTCGTTTTATTATGCCCATACTTAAGCCTCAGTCTTTTAATATAAGTTCTCTCATTTTTAGTTTTCTGTTGAGCTTAATACATTCACAGGTATATCTTATTTTTTGACAGGTTAATCGAATTCGGACAATTTCAATTGTCTCCTTGTACACCGCTCTCCCGGAATCTCAACCGGATACTCACCGGTCAGGCATCCGACGCACAGGTCATCAAGCGGAATCCCGATAGACTTCACCAGCCCCTCAAGGCTTATGTATCCAAGCGAGTCTGCGTTTATCACAGCCTCAACGCCTTTTACAGCTTTATGTGCCGCTACAAGCTCTTCTCTTGTAGCCATATCAATGCCCAGGTAGCATGGTGAAATGATGGGCGGACTTGCGACCCGCACGTGGATTTCCCTTGCCCCGGATTTGCGCATCAGGTCAATTATACGCCTCGAAGTTGTCCCGCGCACGATGCTGTCATCCACCAGCACGACACTTTTGCCTTCGATATTCGGTCTTATGGTATTGAGCTTGAGCCTTACAGCGGTCTCTCTCATGTCCTGCCCCGGCATGATGAACGTCCTGCCGATGTAGCGGTTTTTCATCAGCCCTTCCATATAGTCTATAGTAGATTCTTTTGAGAAACCTATCGCGTACGTTATTCCGGAGTCGGGTACCGGAGAGACTATATCCGCTTTAGCGGGATGCTCCTCAAAAAGCGTCTTGCCAATGCGCATCCTTACATTGTAAACGAGTTCGCCGTCTATGACCGAATCAGGGCGGGCAAAATATATGTATTCAAACACGCAGTGGGCATGGTTCTTGGATTTTACCAGATGCTTGCTCTCATAGCTGCCGTTGCTGAATATAAGCATCTCGCCTGGAGCTATATCACGGATGAGCTGTCCGTTCAAAATATCTATTGCTGCGCTTTCCGAAGTCACAACATAACCGTTATCTATCTGCCCAAGACACAGGGGCTTGATGCCCAGGGGGTCCCGAACGACGATAAGCTTGTTATCTATCAGGATGACGAGCGAATAAGAACCGATGAGAAGTTTCATCAACTCCCGGACAGCATCCTCCAGTTCAAAGTTCATCAGTTTTTTGACCAGGAGATGTGCTATGACCTCGGTGTCCGAGTCGGAAAGGAATATCCTCCCTTCTTTCTCAAGCTCGTTTCTCAGTTCTTTTGAATTGACGAGGTTGCCGTTATGAGCTATCGCTATCGTACCGCTTTTGAAGCTGACAAGGAGCGGCTGGCAATTCTCTATCTTTGAGCCGCCTGTGGTCGAATAGCGGACATGCCCGATGCCCACATGCCCTTTTAACTTCTGGATATCCTGCCGGTTAAAGATCTCTGGCACCAGTCCCATGCCTTTTAAAGTCCTGACCTGGGTACCGTCGTGGACAGTTATGCCTGCGGATTCCTGTCCCCTGTGCTGAAGAGCATAAAGCGCATAATAGATAGACAGCGCGGCGGGTGCCTCATCTTTAAATGAGACCCCTACTACACCGCATTCTTCATGCAACAGTTCTCACCTTAATATCCGCATTTTTCTTGCCATTTATAGGATCTCATGCGTGCGGTCTTACCGAACCCGCATGATGCACACATCTTTGTATGGGTATTCAATGATACGTGTCCGCATCTCCGGCATTTTACGTGTGTCTTATGCTGGTGTTTACCCATTGAAGGCGTACCTTTTGACATTTATTATCACCTCTTGTTAAGGGGAAATGAATACAATATTGTCCCCGCGCACCACAACTGTTCCAAGCTTTTTTGATTCGCTCTCTTTTATTTCCTCGGCATTTGCCAGTACAAGGTTCATATGCATATCGTATCCCTGTAATTCTCCTCTGAATTCCCTGGCTCCTTTTAGCCGTACCAACACTGATTTATTTAACGCATTGTTTAGAATGTCGAGGGGTCTGTTTCCCATAAAACGCTCCTGATAAAGTTATTAAACCATTAACACAATAGTGCACCAAAGTTGTCAGTAGAATACTTAAAACTATTGGTGGCAATGAAAATAAAATCACGGAATGTATTAAGAAAGACCGATGAGAAGGCCCTTATAAATGATATTGTGGAAGCTTTCGGGGACGCATCGGCTTTTATAAATAAAAAGCTTGAACATGTTGCGACGGATGAGTGGGAGTTCATCTTCGTGGAAGGGGAGTCGATGCTGTTTAAAGTCGAAGGAAAGGTATTTCCCACGGTAAAGGGCGCACTCAGACTTAACCCGGCGCGCCGGAGGGTTGTAGTCGACCCCGGAGCCGTGAAATTCCTTATAAACGGCGCTGACGTGATGGGGCCCGGAGTAGTGGAAGCCGACCCTTCTATAAAAGAGGGTGACCTCGTTATAGTGGTGGAGAAGGCACACGGCAAGGCACTGGCGATCGGCAGGGCGCTTGTGGCGGGTAATGAGATGCCGGGGAAAAAAGGCAAAGCGGTCAAGTCCATCCATTATGTCGGGGATGAGTTGTGGAATCTTGAACAGAAATAGATAAATAGAAATACACATTAAGAAGGACAGGTGATGATTTCATGGCTAAATTTTTAGATAAGCTCATTGGAAGCGGGAAGAAGGCAAAATCTGAGGTAGACGAGTATCAGGAACTTGATCTTTCTGAATTCGAGGAAGGTTTCAAAGACGAGCCAACGAGTATGTTCATACGCGTGGCAGAGCTCACAGGACTTGATATACTGCCTGAACTGAAGAAACAGGTGTACGAAGGAAATGTTGTTATTATCGATGTATCGCCTGCAAAACACGACAAGCTGCTGTTCGACAGGGCGGTTAAAGACCTGAAACAGGTCGTTACCGATGTACACGGTGATATTGCACTGGTAAAAGAAGACCAGGTCATTGTGACCCCGCGCAGCATACGCATCGACAGGCAAAAGTTAAAGTGAACCCGGAATACCCTGCCCCTTTAACAGTTACCAGGAATACCTGTCCGCTGTGCTGTAAAGAGCTTGTAACGCTCTGGGTTCCTGATGACATCCCTTTTTTTGGAGAGGTGATGCATATCACTTCCCTGTGCGATTGCGGATTCAGGTACTCGGACACGCTTATCCTGGCACAGCACGAGCCTGTGCATTACGAATTAAAGGTAAGCGGCATAGGCGACCTGGATGCGCGGGTCGTTCGCTCAACGTCAGGTACGATAAGGATACCTGAGATCGGTGTAGAAATCGAGCCCGGGCCTGCCTCGGAGTCCTTTGTCTCGAACGTCGAAGGTGTTCTCGACAGGGTAGAGGACATACTTGATATGGTGACGCGATGGGACGAGCCTGAGAAGACCGGGCGCGCACAGGAACTCCTGTGCATAATTGAGAAAGTAAAGGCAGGGGATTTTGAGATCACAGTTATAATCGAAGACCCGATAGGCAATAGCGCCATTATTGCTACTAATGTGATGTGCAGGAGGCTTACGGAGGAGGAAGCCGGGGGGCTGAGAACGGGAATGGTGGTGTTTGAGAAGGGCGAGGTTGAGTGAAAACTTGTTCAGCTAACCCGGTAAAAATTAACAATGAGATAATAAACAACTATTTAAACTTCTGAGCTTAATCGTATTATGAGAATATGAAAGCCGACTTTGAGAAATTAAAGGTATTTGATAAAAACGAAAATATATTAAAGGCTGCAATTCAAGTGGCTGTTATAAAAGCTAAAAAATCTCCTCTTATAGAGTATATGCAAAAAAACATTAAGAAAGAAGTAAGTATTGAAGAGGTTAGAAACAGGCTTGCCAAGATAAGTGCGTCACTGGCAGAAGAAGTAACTGAAAGTAGAGCAGAACGGGTATGAAGTTTTATTTTTTTGATACTAGCGCACTCGTGAAGAGGTATCATTCAGAGAAAGGGACAAGAGAAGTTGATAGGATTTTTGCAGAAGATGATAGTGCTATTGTTATTTCAAACATTTCCATAACTGAAATGGTTTCTGCCTTGAACAGAAAAAAAGAAGAGAAAGTTATAATGAAAAAAGATCTGGACATGGCGCTGTCAAAATTCTTTCACGATGTAATAAAAGATTTTCTGGTTTTGGAACTCAATGAAGACCATATCAAGGAGAGCATAGTGCTTGTACTGAAAAGGAATCTAAGGGCTTTAGATTCTTTACAACTTTCAGTTGCTCTTGACTTAAAAGAACTTAAAGTTATTTTTGTTAGTGCTGATAAGAAGCTTGTATCTATTGCTGAGAAAGAAGGATTGGAAGCGATAAATCCTGAAACTTAGAGTTCGCGATTTGCGGATGATGTGAATATAACTATTTTTCCTTTTCACCACCTCAGCATCCTCTGCCACGCCTCCTTAAGCTCATCAATCCCCGCGCTCAGCACCACTTTTTCGCCATCCATTACCGTAAAATCCTTCTGTCGTGTGACCGCGCCGATGTCCGCGAACACATTGCCTTTCATTAGCTCCTCGAATCTCCTGACCTTATCCGGTGTCACTGTCACCACGAAGCGGCTCTGGGATTCAGAGAACAGTATCGTGTCGGCGCGCTTTATGCTATCAACAGGGACTTTCGTAAGCTCAACGGCCATGCCCAGGTCGCCTGAGAACGCGCTCTCGGCCATCGCCACCCCGAGCCCGCCGTCCGAGCAGTCGTGGCATGAGGCGACAACGCCTTCATGAATGGCTTTTTCAAGGGCGAAATAGAGCTTCTTTGCTGATGCGGCGTTCACTTTCGGTACATCATTTCCGATAAATCCAAGAGATGCGAAATATTCCGAGCCTCCGAGTTCGTCTTTTGTCATGCCCAGGACGTAAACCCTGTCGTCCGGTCTTTTAACATCCATCGTAACTGCGCGCCTTACATCCCCTATCTTTCCTATGGTCGAGAAAAGAACCGTTGGCGGGATCGAGATTTTCCTGCCGCCTATCTGGTAATCGTTCTTCATGCTGTCCTTTCCTGATATGCAGGGCACGCCGTAGGCTTTCGTGTAATCATACAGCGCCATGTTAGCCCTTACCAGTTGCGCCAGTTTAAATTCCCCGTCCGGCGTCTTATCGGACTTAACAGGGTCGCACCAGCAGAAATTGTCAAGACCTGCCGCATGGCCTAATGAGCCTCCTACAGACACATGATTGCGGATAGCTTCGTCGATAGCGCATGCGGTCATGTGATAAGTATCAATGTCCCCGTATCGTGGGCAGATGCCGTTCGCCACGACTACGCCTTCCATGCTGTCAAGAAGCGGACGAACGACTGCTGCATCGCTCGGTCCATCGCCGGTAAGCGGCTTTACCACCGAACCAGCCTGCACCTCGTGGTCATACTGGCGGATAACGTATTCCTTTGAGCATATATTAAGGCGCAAAAGAAGGGTTTTAAGGGCAGCGGTCATATCCACAAACCCCAGGACGGGTTCTTCGAACTTCCGTGGTTCCCAGCGCGCGTAAAGCTTCATCACGGGAAGCCCTTTGTGCAGGAAGTCCATATCCAGAGAAGCCACGGTCTCATCGCCGTACATTACATGGAATTTCCCGCTGTCAGTGAAGGTTCCGACCACCGTAGCTTCCACGTCCCTGAGTTTCGCAAGCGCAAGGAATTCATCGATTTTCTCAGGCAAGACAGCAAGCGTCATTCTTTCCTGCGACTCGGAGAGCAGTATTTCCCAGGGGTCAAGACCTGCGTACTTCAGCGGGCATTTTTCCAGGGCTACGACGCATCCTCCCGAAAGCTGCGCCATCTCTCCCACAGAAGAGGATAACCCGCCTGCGCCATTGTCCGTGATGGCGTTATACAATCCTTTGTCCCTTGCCTCAAGCAGGAAATCAAGCATCTTCTTCTGGGTTATGGGGTCCCCTATCTGGACTGCCGTGACGGGCGAATCTTCATCCAGTTCAAGGGACGAGAAAGTAGCACCGTGTATGCCATCTTTTCCTATCCTGCCGCCGGTCATCACAATAAGGTCCCCGGGATATATCTCTTTGATGTGCGAGGGCTTTCCGTTTATCATCGAGGGCATTATCCCGCCAGTGCCGCAGTACACAAGCGGCTTGCCGAGATACCGCTCATCAAAGACTATGCAGCCGTTCACAGTCGGGATGCCGCTTTTATTGCCGCCATGCTCCACACCGCGGCGCACGCCTTCAAATATCCTCTTCGGATGAAGCAGGCGCGGTGGCAGCTCTTTATCATAGAACGGTGAGGCAAAGCAGAAAACATCGGTATTAAATATCAACCTGGCGCCCATGCCTGTACCGAGAGGGTCGCGGTTCACGCCCACGATCCCAGTGATGGCACCGCCGTAAGGGTCAAGCGCGGAGGGTGTATTGTGCGTCTCCACTTTCATCACGAGGTTATAATCATCGTTGAATTTTATCACACCTGCATTGTCCGTAAAAACAGAGACAAGCCACGGTTTGTTTATTTCCCGGGTCGCGCGTTTTATAAAAGTATTGAAAAGCGAGTTAATGGTTTTCGTACCTTTGTCATCAGTATAAGTTATCTGGCTGTTGAATATCTTGTGTTTGCAGTGCTCCGACCATGTCTGCGCCAGTACTTCGATCTCCACATCGGTTGGCAGGGATAGTTCGTGTTTTCCTCGTTCTTTCCTCACTTCTGGGTCATTGAAATATTCGCGGATTGCTTTCATCTCATTAATATCAAGAGCAAGAAGCCTCACCCTGCTTATTTCCTTTAATTCATCATCGCTGACATCAAGGTCAAGGGCCAGGATAGAAGGTTTATGCTTTCCGCGGACGACAGGAAGCGGAAGACTTATCCCTTTTTCTTTATCCCAGTTTTTGATGCTGGCGATTTCCCACCGCTCGATCAGACTGTTGGCAAGCAGGCCTCCGGCGATGCGCTCGACATCTCTTTTTGTGATATCCCCATTAAGGAGATACTGTTTTGAGAAATATACCCCTTTGAGCGCGGTCTTGAGCACATCCTCGGATGCTTTTTTCGAGGTGGCGCCGACATTATCTGTTACGCCGGGCTTGAATCCAACCTCTATCAACCATGAAAAACCGTCAGCCAGGGGTTTATCTGAAAAAACCTGTATCACAGGGTCGGCAAAAACCTCTTCTCCAAGAAGCTTTGCCTGTTCCGGGGAAAGTTCTGGATCAAATGTATATACATCGATTGTCTTGGCGGATTCCACTTTAATATGCAGGTCTTCAACTATTCTCTTCCTGATACTTTCGCCGAGTGAGTCCCTCATTCCTTTTTTAAAACAGACTTCGATTCTGCTGACCATTGTTCTTTCCTTTTTGACTGACCCGTCGTTTTCCGGGTCATCAAAAGGTCATATTACGACGCAGATAATATAAAATAATATGCAACCTGAAAAGGGATTAAGGAGAGAAAAAAGTAAAGATAATGATACCACCCCTCCCCAACCTGCCTATCTTCCTCCCTAACATCGTATCATCATCATGTATCTACTTCATAATAGCACTGTTAAATAATCAATTGTGAGAGAAGTGTTACTATAATAGTACTCTATCGTATCAAATAAGAACCAATGCGCTGTGTAGTATTCCGGTACTACCGTAGTAGGATGAAGGATCGCAGGAAATGTCCCGAAGGTGTAACAACTAAAAGATGGGGAACTTTTCCGGCAGTCCGCAAAAATACATATGCGGCAATGGGGAGCAATATATATTAAGCGCATGCATGGTCAGGAAGAAACTTGCGGCTGTTGTGAAAAGGTTTATTAGATACTAAATTAGTGTTACTGCAGTAGTATGGTCGTTAGAAAAAACATCTCTCTGGAGAGTATCCATCTAAAAAAGATCGAGCCGCTAACCAGGAAACATAACGATAATCTGAGCGCGGCAATCCGGGATGCCATCGATATTAGCGAGGCTGCACTGCACAGGTACGGCACTGTAGAAAAAGCGGTATCAAGCATCGGTGCAGATAAAAAAGAAACAACAGCGAGGGAAAAATCCATAGAGACGGGGAAGAACGTGCTGCTCAGCAGCCCGATGTTCATATGGATGATAAAATATACAAGAGGCATACCGCTTGATAAAGAAATACTCGATGAGATACTTGATCCGTTAAAAATCAAGACAATATCCGAACTTGATAAACAGATAAACGATATCAGCAGCGAATCGGGCTGGGGCTGCAAGGTCTCCATATTCAGCATGGATAATATTAATCCTGTGACAGCGACCATCACGGTCTCAGGAGATAATGAGGATTTAAGGGATTTCCTTGCCCAGCTTGTGGTAATGTTCCTGGTTTACAACAAGGAGCTTGATATCGACGTGGTCCATAAAAGAGCAAGTACTATCCGTATCGATCTGAAATCCAGGGAAGAAGGCGCGCAGCCGCTTGCTGCGATGAGGTATTTCGGGTCCTTAAAAAACACTATGGAGGAATTCAGGTCAAACCAGGATTTCTGGAGAAACCTTGTTGAGCTGTACAAATCCGTAAACTATAACATGGTCTCCATGTACCGGGACTACTTTGAAGAGCTGCTTGCAGGCAATTCCGTAATAGATGCCGGGATCTTCGAGTCACTGTCGAAAAAACACATTTCAAGCATTCCCCTTGCGGATTTCTTAAAATTGTTAAAGAAAGTACATGAATCCCTGCTGATCGTTGATAAAATAGAAATATTCGATAGTAACTTAAATATATATCATAATTATAAAGACGAAAAAGCAATACAGAGGATCAGGGATTATTATCTATCGCTCCTCAGGGCGAACGGGCATGAGTATGAAGCGAAATATTCCTCAAGCCTGATAGTCCTGAACCATGTATGCTGTACAGAACCCATCCATTAATTCTAACTTCTTATACTACATTATTGCGTTTAAGGGTTAAAATTCAGCCTATAGACAGGATTAACAGGATTGATAGGATATATTTTGTACAGCTTATCCTGTTAATCCTGTTATCCCGTCTAATTATTGGATGGGCTCTGCTGTACAGTAAACTATATATACGCTAAAGATTAAAATGTAGAATAGCGAGTAAGTCCTGTGGAAATAGTTATGCACCCTGAGGTGCATGTATTCCAAGTACACAGGGTTCGCTCTTCTTATTATTCATCATAACTGCTTAGAGACCTTTATCCGATCCTTGATTATGTCATAAAACCTGCTGTCTGCAAATTCATATTTCTGAAAGATCGCACCGGCTATAAAATCAGTAGCTTGAAGACAGTGGTTATACATCGAATTCGCATGGGTTATATCCACTTTAAAAGTTGCCTTTTGTTTTACATATTGGTCAAAATCGGCTCTAAGAACCTTTTTACTGATTCTCTTATCTACAATTAATTTTGAATGAGTAGTATTTCCAAATGGCAGGCAGCACATGAGGTAACCCGTAATAAAGTTATAAATCTCCTGTTTATGATTATACTTGGCCGGGTTCACCCGATTTTTATCCAGAACGATATAAGCGATATCAATAGGATCTTTGACAAGGCATCCAAGGGTTATTTCTCTTATGAGATCATTGGATTTGCTAAACTTTATCTCTGGCAGTTCCTTAAGATTCTTTTTTAACTTCCTCTGCCTTATTTTCTTGATACATCTTTCGATATGCGAAGGCGTTTCTGTTATGAGTAAAGCGATTACAATATGTTTTGATGAAGAGGTTGGATTAAAACCGAGATCGCCACTTTCATCAAGATATATGTGGATATGATTCAATCTAGTGAGCCACCTTTTTTCCGTTATATTCCACTTGAACTTATGCCTTTTTCGGTAAGAATTGCTAACAACCAATTTTTAAAATTCATCATCGATGCAACCTATAAATTTGATTTTGTAAGTATAAACATAAGGGTAGCATGGAGAAAAACCCTTAAACGTGCATTTCAAACAGGTTTCTGCATGAACGATCGGTATCTTTTCTATTCTTTCAAAAATTTTTTCAGATTTCATAATGATTGTACATTCTCTTAGCACTATTTATATTTAACTCAAAAAATGCGTTTTAGCATAGCGATTTTTTAGTATATATAGTTTATATATAGTTCATTCTGAGACTATCGATAGCGAAAAAACACTTTCTCTTAGATTTTATGGATTTTGAGCTATGGATTGCTTACTATCGAAATTAATTATAATTATTTGTCATTTGTGTTATCGTGCACCTGAATATATCAATGAGTATTGTATCCTAATGAGCCTACTTTCATAAAAATACTCAAAACTCTAAGGACTCCCACCTCAGTTTTATTAACCTAATTAGATTTAACAACTAACTCGTACGAACTCAGACCGACTAATCATCGAGTTCGTACAAGTTGGTTTTTTTGAATTTAAATAAGCCAGAGTATCGCATATTAATTTGAATCACCGCAAAGGACGCAAAGAGCGCAAAGCGTAGCTGCAAAAATCTTTGCGTCCTTTGCGCTCTTTGCGGTGAGATGCACAAACTACCCCAACAAGTCTATGGATACTAACGTTAGATCACCACGACTTTTTTTGCAAAATCCCTGCACATAGCCGCATACCCGGCGGGGTCCACCGAAGGAAATGTATCGATCAAACAGATATCGCATCCCTTCACCGCTTCCCCGAGTTTCCTGAAATCGCTGTGATATACCAGGATTTCCGCCGTACCTGTGGCTTTGGCCAGGAGCACCGGTTCATCCCCTATGAGCTTATTATAATCCGGCGCTCCGGATTCGATGCTAACCCCGAGGATGCCGGAATTCGCCTCAATATTCAAAATAGTGTTACGCAGCGCCGGAAGCCATGCATCGTTGAGTATCACTTTTTTAGCGCCGCCAAGTGCGCATAAAAGCCCCAGGGTGCCAGGACCGCAGAATCCATCGATTATTACGGTGTTATCAAGTTCCCCTTTTAGATACAATCCCTCAAGCTTCTGGATTTTGGTGTTGTTGAACTCGATGTGTACCCTGGACTGGTTCTTATAAATGCACAGCTCACCGAATGTTGAAGATACCACGTCGCATCTCATATCGCAGCCTGCAAGTAATTCATAGGTATGCGGCGTGCTGTCAGTATCCAGTATCCCGATGCTTTTCAAGGGGTTTCCGGTCCTTTTTATAACTCCTTTTATTTCAGGAACGCTGGCTAATATCGTATCAGCCAGTTCTTTGGTGACCGAATCCATGATGAGAACAAGGCTTTTATTCCCGAGCCGCGGAGGGTATGGCACCTGATAACCGAAAGCGATGAGCGGGGTGCCGACATCTTTTAAGGCGGCATCAGCGGGAAATAGCCCTTTTTCTTTCAGTATCGTCAGGACATTCCCGATGACAAAATCAAGATGCCTCCTGCCGCATTTTGTGCATCTGCCGGTGCTGCTATTGATACTCTCATGAAACTGGGCATTCTTATTAAACAAAAGGTCGGGGGGACATGAGCCGCATGCCATGTACATCTGGAAAAGCTCATCCAGGACTTCTTCGGCAGGACGTACGCAGTCGCCGCCGCATGTAGGACAGTTCATAGGGACACATATTTTTTTGTTGATGTTAAATATGTATCGTGTAAAATCTCTTTGAGCTTATTTCGCGCTTAAAACCTCATGTATGGTTTTCAGCAATCTCTCAGCAGTGTAAGGCTTTGGCAGAAAAGCATCTGTATTATTTGCAACGTTTTTAAGTTTATCTTTCTCTGCCAATCCGCTGACTGCGATAATTTTGACTTCAGAATTAATTCTGCGGATCGCCCGGATGCTCGCATGACCATCCATAATAGGCATCATCATATCCATCAGGATAACTTTGATATTATTCATGTTCTGAGCATATGACGAGATTGCCTCTACTCCATCGCTGGCTGTGAGCACCCTATACCCATTCTTTTCCAACGTCGAAATGGTAACCTCGCGAACTGAGTCTTCGTCTTCAGCAACCAGGACAAATTCTCCGCGCCCGATGAGTAATTCGGGCTGTTTCTCATCTATACTTTGTATTTCGGTTTTAATGGCTGGTAAATATACCCCGAATGTCGTACCTTTTCCAACCTCGCTATATACATTTATAAACCCGCCGTGGCTTTTCACGATTGCAAGAGCTGTCGAAAGCCCAAGCCCAGTGCCTTTGCCGAACTCTTTTGTAGTGAAAAATGGCTCAAAAATCCTGTCAAGTATCTTAGGGGGGACACCGGTTCCGGTATCCGAGACCTCAACGATAACGTAAGAACCGATTTTAGCCTCAGTATGCATCCGTGAATAATTTTCATCAATGAAAAAATTCTTAGCAGAAATATTTAAGATACCGCCATCCGGCATAGCATCGCGAGCATTCACGCACAGGTTCATTATAACCTGGTGCAACTGTGTGGCATCTCCTGAGATAGTAGAAAGGTCTTTTGGTATATCGATTCTGATATCAATGTTTCTTGGAAATGTTTCTTTTGAGATCTTCTCAATTTCGGTAATAATATGTTTTGCCTGAAGAGGATTGCGTTCACCCTCGACGCCTCGTGCAAATGACAGGACTTGCTTAATTAGATCAGCACTGCGCTGTGAGTTCTGTTCAAGAATGGTAAGCAATCTCTGGCTCTGCTCATCTTTGAGTTTTCCTTTTAACATCTGCAAGGATAGCATCATCGGCGTCAGCATGTTGTTGAGGTCATGCGCTATACCGCCTGCAAGAGTGCCTATGCTTTCCATTCGCTGCGCTCGTAATAAGTGTGATTCAAGCCTCTTTTTCTCGGTTATGTCAGTGTTGATGATAAGTATTGATTCTGGTCTCCCTTCATCATCGTGCACCAGGGTCCAGCGGCTTTCTACAATGATTTCCTCACCATCTTTTGTTATCTGATGCAGCTCACCTGTCCATTCTCCCTTCTCAATGACGCTCTTTTTAGCTTCAATTAGCCTGGATGATTGTTCCTTATACAGAAGCTCATCAGCATTTTTGCCTATGATTTCTTCTGCTGTCCAGCCATACAGTCGCTGTGCACCTTTATTCCAGTAGATAAGGCGATGTTCTAAATCCCGAACTCCGATGGCATCTTGCGCTTTGTCGAGAAGCGCAGCCTGTTCACGTATCAGCTCTTCAGCTCGTCTGCGCTCTGCGATTTCAGTCTCTAATTCTATGTTGGCTTCTTTCAGCTCTGCTGTCCGTTCCTGAACACGTATTTCTAACTCATCGTGCGATTTGCGCAGCGCCTCCTCTGCCTGCTTGCGCTCGGTCACGTCTAAGACTTGGGAAAGCACCGAAACAAGCCGGCCAGAGGCGTCCTGTATCGCGGTGTTGTACCACTCGCAATGGATGATCGTGCCATCCTTGCAGACATTGCGGTTCTTATTAACATTGCTGGGGCGCTTGCCCGAAAGCATGTCGGCCATCACCTGGTTTACGCCGGGGAGGTCCTCCTGGTACACCCAGGGCAGTTCGTCTATCCGCTTGCCCAGGACTTCTTCAGCCGCCCACCCGAATACCTTTTGAGCCTCGCCCGCCCAGCGAGTGACGTGGAAGTCGCCGTCCCATTCGACAACTGCCAGCGGCGAGTTGTCCACGTGCAGATTTAGCCGCTGGTGCGCCTCCTTCAGCGCCTCCTCAGCCCGCTTGAGCTCGGTGATGTCCCTGAATATACCAGATAAGCCGATAATTTCCCCCTCTGCGCTTATTATCGCAGAGATGGTTATACCCACGTCAACCCTGCTACCGTCCTTGCGCTGACGAACTGTTGCGATTCCTGTAATATTTTTGCCCTCTATGGAATCTCGTACGTTCCTCTTGAATTCCGCCTGCATATCCCTGGGAACGATTAGCTCATCGAGTTTTCTTCCTATCGCCTCGCCGGCTATCCACCCGAATATCCTCTCCGCACTCTGATTCCATGAGGTAACTCTGGAATCAAGGTCGATGGTTATGATTGCATCCCCTGCATTGTCAAATAAGTTTCGGTATTTTTGCTCGCTCTCCTGCAGCGCCTCCTCAGCCCGCTTACGCTCGGTAATATCGCGGAAGACTAGCACCACGCCCATAGTCTTGCCGTCTCCGTCTCTTATCGGTGCGCCGCTGTCGTCGATCGGGACTTCCGTTCCGTCCTTCCTCACCAGAATCGTGTGATTGGCAAGACCAACAACTGTCCCTTCCTGAAGCACCTTGGTGACAGGGTTATCAGCTTCCCGGCAGGTGTACTCGTTGATGATATTAAACACCTCAGTTATCGGTTTTGTCAAAGCCTCAGCGAGCGTCCAGCCGGTCAATGCTTCCGCCTCGGCATTCATGAAAGTGATCCTGCCTTCAACATCGGTGGAAATAACCGCGTCTCCGATGCTGGCCAGGGTGGTGGCCCAACGCTGCTCGCTTTCATGCACCGCTTCTTCTGCTAAGATTCTCTGGATAGAAACTCCCAGCGCAGGAGTTGCCTGCTCCAGTTGCTTGACCATTTCCAGGGGAACCATATTTTCCCTATGGTCAGCCAGATGAATTAGGCCAAGTATACGAGTTCCTGAGCAGATGGGAATCAAGGCAACAGACTCGTAGCCCACAGCATTGCACACATTGCGGGTCTTTCCCTTTTCCTCTTCCGAAACTGTCGCCAGAAACTTAGTGGTCCCATTAATATAGAAAGAGCCGTACTCCGT